>PMOK01000211.1:0-4843 GCA_003162425.1 Bryobacterales bacterium
ATATCTTCAATCGGCATCAGGAACGGCTTATCTTTTTCCCGCAGCGGCTGCGGGACGTAGCGGTCCACTTCCGCCATCAACTGCTCCACTGTCTTTTCCCACTTCTCTTCGCCGTTCAACGCACCCAGCGCGCTCACCCGCACCACAGGAAGATCGTCGCCTGGAAATTGATACTTGCTCAACAGCTCGCGCACTTCCAGCTCCACCAGTTCCAGCAGCTCCGGATCATCCACCATGTCCACTTTGTTCAGCGCCACCACGATGCACGGCACGCCTACCTGCCGCGCCAGCAATACGTGCTCACGCGTCTGCGGCATCGGTCCGTCGGTGGCCGCCACCACCAGAATCGCTCCGTCCATNNTAGTCGGCGTGTCCCGGGCAATCCACGTGCGCGTAGTGCCGGTTCGCAGTCTCATACTCGATGTGCGCTACCGCGATCGTGATTCCGCGCGCCTTCTCTTCCGGCGCGTTGTCGATGGAATCGAACGACCGGAACTTCACCTTCGGATTGTGCTTGCCCAGCACCTTCGTGATAGCCGCCGTCAACGTCGTCTTGCCGTGATCGATGTGTCCGATGGTCCCGATGTTCACGTGCGGTTTGCTGCGATCAAATTTTTCTTTTGCCATGGTCCCTCTCTGCTGTCAGCGCTCAGCTTTCTGCTTTCTGCCTTCTGCTTTCTGAATTTACCTAGTCACTTTCCCTTGAACCTTCGCCACAATCTCCTCCGAGATGTTCTTCGGAACTTCCTCGTACTGCCCAAAGTGCATCGAAAAGGTACCCCGGCCTTGCGTGCGAGATCGCAGCTCGGTAGCGTATCCGAACATCTCCGACAACGGCACCATGGACTTGATCACTTGAGTAGTACCGTGAATTTCGGTGCCTTCCAGCCGTCCGCGCCGCGAGTTTATATCACCATTCACAGCGCCCATGTACTCATCCGGCACCACCACTTCCACACGCATCACAGGCTCCAGAAGCACCGGCTTGGCTCGCTTACAGGCTTCCTTCACGCAAATGGAAGCGCAAATCTTAAACGCCATTTCGGACGAATCCACTTCGTGATAGGCGCCGTCGAAAAGCGCCACCTTGATGTCCACAATGGGATAGCCGGCCAGAATGCCGCCTTCCACCGCCTCCCGGACGCCCTTTTCCACCGCGGGGACAAATTCCCGGGGCACGGAGCCGCCGTGGATTTCGTTCTCGAACTCGAAGCCCTTTCCAGGATTCGGCTCGACGCGCAGCTTGGTGCGTGCATACTGGCCACTGCCGCCGGTCTGCTTCTTGTGCGTATAGTCGAATTCCGCCACGTTGCGGATGGTCTCACGATAAGCCACCTGCGGCTTGCCCACGTTCGCGCCTACGTTGAACTCGCGCTGCATGCGATCCACAATGATCTCGAGGTGCAGCTCGCCCATCCCTGCCAGAATCGTCTGCCCGGTATCGGGATCGGTGGAAACCCGCAGCGTGGGATCTTCCTGCACCAGCTTCTGAATCGCCATTCCGAGCTTTTCCTGATCGGCTTTGGTCTTCGGTTCGATAGCCAGCTGGATCACGGGCTCGGGGAAATCGATCGATTCCAGAAGAATCGGGTGCTTATCGTCGCAAATGGTGTCGCCGGTGGAGACGTTCTTCAAAACCGCCGCGCAGATGTCGCCCGCCAGGATCTCCTGTATATCCTCGCGCTTGTTGGCGTGCATCTTCACCAGCCGCCCCACGCGCTCCCTGCGATTCTTCGCAACGTTGAACACAGAATCGCCCGCGCCCAATCGGCCGGAATACACTCGAATGTACGCCAGTTGGCCCACAAATGGGTCCGTCATGATTTTGAAAACCAGCGCTGAAAACGGAGCTTCGTCGGTGGTGGGACGCTCTTCGATCACTTCCGGATTATCCGGCAGGACGCCCTTCACGGGCGGAATGTCGACGGGCGAAGGCAGAAAATCCACCACCGCGTCCAACAGATTCTGCACGCCCTTGTTCTTGAACGAGCTGCCGCAGATCACCGGGAATATTTTCTGCGCGATAGTCGCCTTGCGAATGCCTTCGCGCAGTTCCTCTTCCGAGATCGCCGTACCTTCCACGAATTTCTCAAATAGATGGTCGTCGGATTCCGCTACCGCCTCGATCAGTTGATCGCGAAACGCTTTAGCTTTCTGCGCCAGATCGGCGGGAACTTCCTCTTCATCGTATTCGGCGCCCAAAGTTTCGTCGCGCCAGATTCGCGCTTTCATCGACACCAGGTCGACCACACCCTTGAAGTGCTCCTCGGCGCCCACTGGAATTTGAATCGCCACCGGCCGGCACTTCAAACGATCCACGATGGTTTCGATGGAGTGATAAAAATCCGCGCCCACGCGGTCCATTTTGTTGATGAAGCAGATGCGCGGAACGCCGTACTTGTCGGCTTGCCGCCACACTGTCTCAGTCTGCGGCTGCACGCCCGCCACGGCGTCAAACACGGCTACAGCGCCATCCAGAACACGTAGACTGCGCTCCACTTCCGCGGTGAAATCCACGTGCCCCGGCGTGTCGATAATATTGATGACGCAGTCGCGCCATTCGCAGGCGGTTGCGGCCGATGTGATGGTGATGCCGCGCTCCTGCTCCTGCTCCATCCAGTCCATAATGGCCGTGCCCTCATGGACTTCGCCGATCTTGTGCGTACGGCCAGTGTAATAAAGGATGCGTTCCGTAGTTGTAGTTTTGCCGGCATCAATGTGGGCCATGATGCCGATATTTCTCATCCTCTCAAGTGGTCCGGTACGCATAAAAAGTTCCTCGGTTCTTCAGTTCTTCAGTTCTTCAGTTCCCAAACCGAGGAACCGAATAACCGAATAACCGAAGAACGGTTTTCACCATCGATAATGAGCGAACGCTTTATTAGCTTCCGCCATCCGGTGCACATCATCCTTCTTCTTAATAGCTCCGCCGCGCATGTTCGCGGCATCATTTAACTCTTGCGCCAGCTTCTCCGGCATTCCTTTTTCCGGACGCGAGCGGGCGTTCTGCAAAATCCATCGAATCGCCAGGCTGGTTCGCCGGTTCTGCGAAACTTCCACCGGCACCTGGTAGTTGGCGCCGCCTACGCGCCGCGTCTTCACTTCCAGCAGCGGCTTGGCGTTCTCCACAGCCTTCTTGAACAACTTGAGCGGATCGTCCTGCGTCCGGTCCTTGATCTTGTCCATCGCTCCGTAGAAAATCCTCTGAGACGTGTTCTTTTTGCCGTCCCACATCATCGAGTTGACGAATTTCTCAGCCAACGTCGAGTTGTACAGCGGATCGGGCAAAATCTCGCGCGGTTCTGGTCTGCGTCTGCGTGGCATATGCTATTTCGCTGGCCCCTTTGGCGTCATTACTTGGCCGGCCCTTTGGGCCGTTTGGCTCCATATTTCGATCTGCTCTGCTTGCGGTCCGTTACGCCGGCAGCATCCAGCGTTCCCCGAACCACGTGATACCGAACGCCCGGCAGGTCCTTCACGCGGCCGCCCCGGATCAGCACAATGGAGTGCTCCTGCAGGTTATGGCCGACCCCCGGAATATAGGTGGTCACTTCAATACCGTTCGTCAATCGGACGCGGGCCACTTTCCGCAGCGCCGAATTTGGCTTCTTCGGAGTAGTAGTGTAGACGCGCGTACAAACCCCGCGCTTCTGCGGACAAGCCTGCAACGCCGGGCTGGCCGTCTTATACCTTGGCGGTCTCCGCCCCTTTCGCACGAGTTGAATGAACGTCGGCACGAATCTCCTCTTAAGACGTTTTTGTTTTCGTTGGCGCACAACGGCAGGCAAAAGCCCTACCGTCAAAATAGTCGACTACAATCTGCGAGGGTACTTGCTATGGACTAGCCCATGCTCCTAACAGCTTTAAATCCGTTAAGAACCTCGGGGCCGACCCCCGGTCGGGCTCCCACAACTAGAGAGCGGTAGCACGGGAGTAGAAGACAACTCGCGAACCCATACAAGAATAGCGAAGGTCCCCCAAAGTTGTCAAATCGGGGTGTGGGGCAGGTTGCCCAACCTGCGCGCCGATTGGCAAATCGGCGCCGCTTGTGGTTTGCCATCATCCATTCAGCGGTTCTTTCGAGCCAACCGACAGGAATTGCAGAAAACAGCAGCAGCACGGCACAGGTGGCAACGAGCGAGGCAGCATACACAGGCATGCCGTGGTAATCAATCACAAAGACGGGCCGGCGAGCGCTCCCAAAGCCGCTACTTGAAGCCTAACCTTGACTCCAAAGGCAGCGCGTTTGGGCGGAGCCACCGGCTTGTGCTTGCCCAAATGAAACGGCACCATTCCATCATGGCACGGCCTCCACACGCCATCAGCGGTAGAATACGGCAGGTGATACTTCGCGATCAGATCGAAACCGCGCCCGAACATCGCCCCAATCTCTGATGCGCGATCAGATTCTAAGATTCGTTCGCGACAACATTACACTGCTGGTATTCCTGGCGGTGGTGGCCATCATGGGCGCCGCGTGGATTGTTTTCGAGGCTATGCGCAGCCACCGCCGACGCGACGAAATTTTCGCCCTGCGCCGAAAAGTAACCGAGCTTGAAACCGAGCGCGCCTCCGTCCATCCCAGCTTCGGCGATCCCGTGGTACTCTCCAGCCGCTGGATCAAAAGCGGCGGCGCCGCCACCACCAGCGACGGAGGCTGTTTGCTATACATCGACCGCGTACTGCCTTCCGTCCGATCCGCCGAACTAACCGTTCGTGTCGACGGATACCCCGTCCTTCAAAATCACTCCATTCGTTCCGGCGAACGCCTGGAAGCTGCCGGCAAGAATGGAACCTACGTGCTCGAACTATACGGCGTCGAAGGCATCCAGGCGAACCTGGC
>PMOK01000211.1:4868-7488 GCA_003162425.1 Bryobacterales bacterium
CAGCGCCGGAATCCTCCTTCTGACTTCTTGAATTCTGGATTCTGAATTCCGTCTTCTTGCTACACTGAAAGATGCACCACTCCCGAATCGCCGCATTTCTCCTGGGTGCTCTGCTTCTCGGCAGCCTCTTTCTCACATTCGTCGCAACCCGCAATTTTCACGCTGTCGACGCCATGCTCAACTCCCCTCCGCCCGAAGCTTCCAAAATGATCCAGACTCTGGGCCACCAGAACGCTCGCCAACTGCTGCGCTACTTGGCCGGCGAAGAAAACCGAAGCTACTTTGAAGCCTGGGAGCTCGCACAGCTCGCGCTCGGCGTTGCGCTGGTCGCCTTTCTGCTCTTCGGAGTTGAAAAACGGCTGCTGGCGGGCCTGGCCGGCGCGATGCTGGCTCTCACCCTCTTCCAGCACTTCAAAATCACCCCGGATCTGTTGTGGATGGGCCGTTCCATCGATTTCCTCCCAGCCGCGGCCGAATCGCAAGCGCGCGATCAGTTCTGGAAATTGCACGGAATTTACGGCGGAATCGAAGTGGTGAAGATGCTGCTGGCGGTGACCGTCGCCGGCTTCTTATTTCCGATGCGCCGCCGGCGTTTGCGCCAACGCGTCGAGATCGATCCGGTCGATTACGCCAATCACCGCCATGTCAATCGGTGACTCTGGCCGTTGAACGCTGGTCATCGCGCTGAAGCCTTCCGTCACCAATAACACTTGATCGCCAACGCCCGCGTCCACGGCATCAAATGCAATCACCGGATCGCCGCGATTCGTTCCATCCAGATCCAGCGGCTGCACCACCAGCGCTTTTCGCCCCACGTGGCTCGGATGCTTCTCGGTGGAAACCATCTCTCCGATAACGCGCGCAATCAACATAGATGCAGCTCATCCACCACGCCGACAATGGTGTTATCGGTCGGAACTTCCTCAGGCAAAAACGGAAAGCTGGACTCCTTCCCCCGGCACCAATAAATCAACTCCCCCGCTCCCACGCCCACCGCATCCAACACAACAATGCGTTTCCCCGTCTCCTTCAACTCCGGCGTAACGGGCTGCACAACCAACAACCGCTGCCCTTTCAAAGCAGCGTCCTTCACAGTCGCAACAACGGTTCCCACCACGCGCCCCAAAAACATACCGATCTTCGTCGCTTTCTGCCGCCTGCCGCCTGCCGCCTCTCAGCGGTTCACCGTGACCGTATCCACAATCCCCACAATACTCGCGTCCACCGGCTTATCCTTACATCCCTCCGCCATCCGCGCGGAACTGCCGGACACGACGATCACAGTCTCCTTAGATCCGGCTCCCACCGTGTCTACAGCGATCACATAGCCTGATTCGTCTTGTCCTTCGGGCGAGACAGGTTTCACGATCAGCAGCTTAAAGCCTTCCAATCGGGGATCTTTGCGAGTGGCAACGATGGTGCCCACCACGCGGGCGAGAATCATGAATTCCTACTTCGCGGCCGCGCGCGATGCTTTGCCGATCGGCAAAACGTCTTCAAGGCTCGGATGAGGCCGCGGGATCACATGCACTGAGATCAGTTCACCTACTCGGCGCGCCGCAGCAGCTCCAGCATCCGTTGCGGCTCGTACGGAAGCCACATCGCCACGCACCAGCGCCGTCACGTAGCCCGAGCCGATCTTCTCCCAACCCACGATGTGTACGTTGGCGGCCTTCACCATCGCGTCGGCGGCTTCGATCATCGCCACCAGTCCGCGGGTCTCGATCATTCCCAAGGCTTCACCCATTCTCGCCTCCAGGACTACATTACGCCAGCACACCGCGCGCGCGCAAGGCTTCGTCCACCAATGCGATCAGCTCCTCGCGCGTTACCTGCAACCGCTCTCTACCCGGTTCAACGTCCTCCGCCACCACCGGACGGCCTGGCTCCATGCCGGTGCGCGACTTCACTCCGTAGCGCGTACGCGAATCAAACAGCTTGTCCACCTCGTCCTTGGGCAGCACCTTGGGACCGCCCAGCAGTTCCGCCACCAGCGCGATGCGTGCGAAATGCTCCACCGTCTCCATCTTGAAAAACGCCTTGTAGACATCCTCGCCATAACACACCGAACCGTGATTCCCCATCAGAATCGCGTCGTACTTCGGAATGTAGGGGAGCATGCCCTCGGTCAGCGCCGGAGTGCCCGGCAAACCATATTCAGCCAGCGGCACGCATCCCAACCCAATAATCACTTCCGGCAACAACGCAAGGTTCAGCGGACGCCCCGCCACCGCAAAACCCGTAGCCACGGTGGGATGCGCATGGACCACTGAAAACACGTCGGGCCGCATCTGGTAAATGGTCAGGTGCATCGCGATCTCCGAAGTCCGCTCGCGCGAGCCTTCCATCTTGTTGCCTTCCAGATCGCAGATGATGAGATCGTCCACCGTCATCATCCCCTTGCTGATACCCGTGCAAGTGCACAGAACCTTGTTATTCTCCAGCCGGATGCTGATGTTGCCGTCGTTGGACGCCACCCAACCCTTCTGATAGATCAGTTTCCCGACATCGACAATATCCTGGCGATACTCTTGTTCCGATTTCCCCATCTGGAACTTCGATTGTACCGTGGGGCACCCTTGTGGCGCACGCACTCATGCGTGCCGCGTCGGCGGTCCGG
>PMOK01000142.1 GCA_003162425.1 Bryobacterales bacterium
ATGACGAGCGTCAGATGAGAATGCTCGACAGTGAGCAAGGGTAGCCAGACGCGTTTAAGCGCTAGTGGGCTGTCGGGCTAAAGAACTTTAGCATCGAAATCCCATGCCTTCGCAGGAGTGCGAACGCGGCAGACACGAGTGTTCGCGCCACGCGCGTAGCCCACGCACTTTTGCGTGCCGCGTCGCCACTCCTGGCGACGTACGGCAGTAGTAAAGATTCAGCAACGACGGCCCACTAGGTACGGCAAATCTCGGAAAAAATGGCGGTCCGCCGCATGGGCCTCAGCGCCTCGGAATCCGTCACTGCCAAGCACCTGGCGGAAGCTGTGCAATACCGGAGTCTCGATCGTAGCTACTGGAACTGAGGTTTTCGCACTCGCCGACCACCGACACGCCACCCCACCCAAAAATGCTATTGACTCGTATATATATTATCTGATATATATATTGCTGATGCCTAAGATAGATCCTCAGAGTTTTCTTCCGCTCAAGACGCAGTGGTTCCACATCATGCTCACACTCGCCGGTGGGGAACAGCACGGCTATGGAATCATGCAGGAGGTCCTGGAACGCAGCGCCGGCAAAGTGCGGCTGTGGCCCGCCACGCTGTACGGTTCCATCAAGCGGCTCATGGAAGCTGGATTGATTGCGGAGTCCGACGAACGTCCCGCCCCGGAATTGGATGACGCGCGACGCCGGTACTACCGGCTCACAAACTTCGGCCGGCGTGTGCTGGAAGCGGAGAGCGACCGCCTGCAGGAATTGGTCCACGCGATCCGAGTTAAACGGGCTATGGTGTCGCAATGAATTTAGCCTTGCGAATCTACCTGCGGATGGCGCAAGCTTTTCCGCACGAATTCAAACTGCTTTATGGGACGGATGTGATGCAACTTGGGGAGGACGTTGTGGAAGAGATTGCCAAGCAGCGTGGAGTGGCCGGGCTGATCCGGCTGATAGCGGACATCGCGATTCGCGTACCGTTGGAATACTTGAGCGAGATGCGCCGCGACATGCGGTATGCGGTGCGGGCGCTGATCAAATCGCCCGGATTTGCGCTGGTAGGCATCGTTTCATTGGGACTCGGCATGGGCGTGACGACGTCGGTTTTCAGCAGGACGTGGGCGCAGATGTTTCGCGGTCTGCCGGCTGTCGCGAATTCCCAAGATCTGGTGATGCCGCAGAACCCGGTGTCCTATTACTACACGGAGCAATATCGCGCTCAAAAAGGCCTGTTCGTGGGCGTCGCCGCGTTTCAGACCGGCGTCCCGTTCAACGTGGCGTTCCAAAGCAATGGGAATGCGAAACCGCAGCGCGTCTTCGGACAACTTGTATCGCCCGAATATTTTTCGGTACTCGGCGTCAAACCGCAGCGCGGGCGAGTGCTCAACCCCGAGATGGACAAGCCCGGCGATGCGCCCGTGGTGGTGATTACTGATCGGTTCTGGCGCAATCGGCTCAACTCCTCGCCCGATGCGCTGGGACAAACGCTGCGACTGAACGGGCAACCCGCGACCATCGTGGGAATCACGCCGAAGGATTTCAAAGGCGCGATGCCCATCGCGCCCACCGAGTTATTTGTTCCGGTGACGGTGCCGGCCGCGCTCGCGCCGGAGCTGGCGAACGACGTGCTGCATAAACGCGACGCGAAACAGTTTCTGGCGTTGATGCGTCTGGCTGCTGGCGTTACGATTGAATCCGCCGAGGCCGGTCTCGACACGGTCACCCGTCACCTCGACGAGCAGGATCTCTCAAATCCAAAGCGCAACGACAAAGGCCGGCGCGTGACCTTGCTCGCGGGCGGCACGGTGCTGCCGATTCCTCGCGCTTTGAAGCCCGTGGTGATAGCGTTCGTTGCGGTGCTGACCGGCCTGGTTCTCACCATTGCTTGCATGAATCTGGCGAACATGCTGCTGGCGCGCGGCGCGGCTCGCCGTAAGGAACTGGCAATTCGCCTGGCGGTAGGGGCCAGCCGTTTCCGGCTCATCCGGCAGATGATGAGCGAAGGTGTTTTGATCGCAATGCTGGGTGGCGTGGCGGGATTCGGGCTCGCGTACTGGCTTTCGATTCTGTCCTCGCAAATCAAGCTGCCGCAGGCTGTGCCGGAAGAAATTGATAACGCGATGGATTGGCACGCACTCGTTTTCACGTTCGCTCTCGCGATCATGTGCGGCATCGGATTCAGTTTGGTGCCTGCTCTCCAAGCAACCAAAGCCGACGTGGCCCCAACCCTCAAAGAGGGTGCGGCTATTCAGCTGCGCGGCTATCGGCGCTTCGGCATGCGCAACTTGCTGGTGGTGGGCCAAGTGGCCGGATCGCTCATGTTGCTGCTGATGACCGGTTTCCTCGTCATGGGGATCAACAAGATGAGCAACATTCAAACCAAATTCGACCCGACCAGAATGTATCTGCTGTCCATCGATCCGGTGCGCGATGGCTACTCGCCCGAAAAAGCGCAAGCGCTTTTCGAAAAACTTCCTGAACGGCTCAAAGGCGTCGGCGCGGTGCGGAGCATCGCTCTAGCGGCCGAAGCGCCATTTTCGATCGTGGGTCGAACGGCACAATTGTCTGCCGCCAAGGACTCCCGCGATCCCTCGAAGAAGCTTAAGTTAGTGGCCAAGGAAACTGTCGGCGCGGGCTATTTCGCCACCCTGAGCGAGCCGATGTTGGCTGGCCGCGAGTTCTCCGAAGCCGATCAACGCATCGAAATTCTGGCGGATGGATCGAAGGCAGTGGGATTGCCGATAGTTCTCAACGAAAGCGCCGCGCGCGGGCTTTTCGGAAATGGGAATGCCGTCGGGCAGCGCGTTACCGAAGACAAGCAGTCCTATGATGTGGTCGGCGTGGTTGGCGACTTGAAGAACGGAGTCCCGGACGACGACCAACCAGCTTCGGTGATGTATCTCCCGCTGACGCGGCGCGATTTTGCGAGCCCGCCAGCCGGCGGCATGACGATCATGGTGCGCTCGGATGCCGGAATAGATGCCCTCGGCGGCGTTCGGCGCGAGATCGCTTCCATCGACCCGAATCTGGCCGTCTTTGATGTGAGAACGCTCGCCGAATACCTGCAGACGAGCCGTGCCTTCATGCGCCTGGCGCTCGATATGTACGGCGGAATCGGATTATTCGGACTGGTGTTGGCCGCAATTGGACTCGCCGGGGTCACAGCGTATGCGGTTGCGCGCCGGCGCAAGGAGATCGGAATTCGCATGGCGCTGGGTGCGCGTAAGGTGCAGGTGCTGGGGTTGGTGCTGCGCGAAGGTGCGGCGCTGGTAACTGTAGGAACGGCTCTGGGATTTCTGGGTGCGATGGCGCTGGTGAAGATGCTCTCGGCGCTCACCAGCGTTTTTTCCGACGCGTTCAACCTCAGTACCAACGACCCGCGCTTGGTGGTTGGCGCGCCGTTGCTGCTGGCTGCGCTGGCGATGCTGGCCTGTTACATTCCGGCGCGAAGGTCGATGAAAATCGATCCGGTGAAGGCGCTGCGGCAGGAATAGACAGCCAACCACCTTATGCGCGGGCTCCTGATCCTCTTCGCCCTGGTTCTTTTCACAGCCCTTGGAATTCCTTTGTGCGCCGAGGACATTTCCAAAATCGTCGACCAGTACATAAAGGCGGCCGGTGGCGCAAAGGCTATCTCGAAAATTCAGACGATCGAAATCGAAGGCAGGTTCACCAGCGCCTCAAACGGAAAGGCTGGGACGTTCACGTTCGATACCAAGCTTCCGAATCGCTACTACTCCGAGCTGGTCGCGGACGACAAGAGCTGGATCGAAGCATACAACGGGAAGTCTGCCTGGCACGAAAATGGCGCGGGTGAAATTGCGACATTCCTGGGCGAGGAGAGCTCGCAATTGGAAGCCGCCGGGCAGTATTACAACACGCGACTTCTCAATTTGAAAAAGAACAAGCTAGTGCTGGCGCTGGTGGGGCACGCGCAAGTGCGCGGTAAAGACGCGTTCGAAATCGAGGTGACCGCTGCAAGTGGAATGAAGCGGCACGTGTATTTCGATGCGGCCACGCATTTGATCGTGGAAGAGAAAGCGACGGTCGGCGGAGTCGAGGAAACGATGCTCTACGGCGATTACCGCACCGTTGACGGCGTCAAGCTGCCCTATCAGATAGAGCTCCATCGCGGTGGCGACACCTATCAGATTGCTGTGACGCGCGCGGCGGTCAATGGAGTCGTCGAAGAACGTGTCTTCGATTTCCCGAAGAAGTCGCAGGTGCAACTGCCGGACTTGAAAGCGCTCTTCAAGAAGATTGACGAGAACCAGAAAACCATCCGCAAAATCACGGAGAACTATACCGGCACGCGCACGGAGCAAGAAACGGAATACGACGGCAACGGAAAAGTAAAGAAGGTGGAAACCAACCAGTACACGTTCTTTTACCTGGACGGCGAAGAAGTCTCGACGCTGGTCCAAAAGGACGGCAAGCCGCTGAGCGAGGCAGAGCAGAAAAAAGAAAACGAGAAGACCAGGAAGCGCATCGAGGAATTGCAAAAGCACGAGGCGAAAAAGGAAGCCAAGGAAAAGAAGGACGCAGAACAGGGCAAAGAAGAGAAGAACGGTGATCCGGGCATCGAAGTTTTCCTGCGAGCCTCGAAGTTTGCGAATCCGCGCCGCGAACGCTTCCGCGGCCAGGATGTGCTGGTTTTCGATTTCGAGCCGAATCCTGAGTTCAAGCCGCAGAAGCTGGAAGAGAAAGTTGTGCAGAAGCTGGCCGGAGTGGTTTGGATTGACGAGAAAGCCCTGAACGTTGCGCGGCTAGAGGCGTACTTTGTCGGTGATATGAAACTTGCCGGCGGGTTGCTAGCCAATCTGCAGAAAGGCACAAGTTTTGTTCTCGAGCAGGCGTTCGTCAACAACGAAGTGTGGCTTCCGACCTACGCTGAGGCGCATGTTGGCGCGCGCGTGCTGTTGCTGAAAGGTTTCAAAGTCGACGAGGTGACGCGTTATTCCGACTACAAGAGGTTCAACGTGGAATCTCTGGCCACCATCGGCAAACCGAAGGAAGCCGCAGAGAAGCCCGTCCCCGCGCCGACGCAAAAGTAGCCGCGGATTATTGTGATCCCGACATGAGCATCGAACTTCGAATTGAGAACCTCTCGAAAACATATAAGAACGGCGTTAAGGCGCTGGATAACGTCTCTCTGACCATTCCAGCAGGCATGTACGGGCTGCTCGGCCCAAATGGCGCCGGCAAATCCACCCTCATGCGCACGCTGGCGACTTTGCAGGAGCCGGACAGTGGCTCGGCCACGCTGGGTGACATCGATGTGCTCGCGCAAAAGGACGAAGTGCGGAAGCGGCTCGGCTATCTGCCCCAGGAGTTTGGTGTGTATCCGCGGATATCCGTCCAGGACATGCTCAGCCACATCGCCCTGCTCAAAGGCGTCACCAAGGCCAAGGAGCGAAAAGACCTGGTCGCGTGGATGCTCAAGCGCTGCAATCTGTACGACGACCGGAAGAGGGCCCTGAGCGGCTTTTCGGGAGGTATGCGCCAGCGCTTCGGCATCGCCCAGGCGCTGATCGGTAATCCGCAACTGCTGATTGTGGATGAGCCCACCGCCGGTTTAGATCCTGGAGAACGGAACCGCTTCTACAATCTGCTCTCCGAGATTAGCGAGGAGATGATTGTGATCCTCTCCACCCATATTGTGGAAGACGTGATGGACCTGTGCACCAACATGGCGATTATTAATAAGGGCAGGGTGTTATATCAGGGGCATCCGCAGGATGCCATCGCTCAATTGAACGGGCGAATCTGGCAAATCTCCATCGCCAAAACCGAGCTGGCCGATTACGAGCAGCGTTATCAGGTGGTTTCGAACAAACTGGTCGGCGGACGCCCTTCTCTGCATGTTTATAGCACCTCGACCCTCTCCAACGGATTTGCGCCTAGCGCGCCCGGCCTCGAAGACGTTTTCTTCACCAAGATCCGCTCCTGGAATTGAAGCGCCATCATGTTTTGGCATATTGCGTGGTTTGAAATTCGTTTCTGGCTTCGCTCCTGGATGCTGTGGATCTTCCTGGTTGTCATTGGCCTGCTGATTTTTGGCGCAATCAGCTCCGATGAGATCATGGCCGAATTCAATCTGTCCAATATCTACCGGAATGCACCGTTCGCCATCGCAAACTATTACGCAACCGTCAGCGTGTTCACGTTGCTGATGACCGCCATCTTTGTCAATTCCGCTGCTCTCCGCGACTTCAGCTACAACACCCATCAGATGATTTTCTCCACGCCCCTCCGCCGCCGCGATCTTTTGCTGGGGCGCTTTTTCGGGGCAACTGTAGTCTCGGTGATCCCCATGCTGGGGGTCTCCCTCGGCATTCTTTTTGCCAAATACTTGCCCGGCGCGGATGCGGAACGCTGGCAGGCCGTGAGCTGGACAGCGCATTTGAAAGCCATTCTGTTGTTCGCCCTACCCGACACCTTTTTCACAGCCGCCATTTTGTTTGCCGCGGCTGTCGTGTGGCGCAGGGACATAGCTTCCTTCATTGCCGCAATCCTCCTCTTCACAGGCCGCGGTCTGGCCGGTGGACTTTTCGAAGATGTGCAGTGGGATCACATGCGGGCCCTCGTCGACCCTTTCGGCGCCAGGGCATTTGCAGTGGTCACCAAATACTGGACTGTGGCTGACAAAAACACGCTCTCTGTCAGCTTCAGCGGACTACTTCTCTGGAACCGTTTGCTTTGGATTGGAGTGGGGTGCGCGGTTTTTGCTTTCGCTTACTCCCGTTTCAGCTTCGCCGAGCGGCGTACGAAAAGCAAAGCGCCTGAACAGGTCGAGCAACCGGACATTGTTGCGGCCGCCTCTTCCGCGCCCCATCCGCGGCTGACGAATTCGCCATGGGCAAAATTTCTGGGATCGTTCAAAATCCATTTCCGTGGAATGGCCAAGAACACAACGTTTGTCGTAGTTGTCATGATTGCTTGTTTAATATGCACTTTGGCTCTGGCCTTGGGCGCCACCAGGTTCCAGGACAACGAAACATATGAAACATTTCCCGTAACCTACGGAGTGATTGATCTGATTCGAGCAGCTCTTGATTTCTTTCTGATCATCATCATCACTTACTTCTCCGGCGCTCTGGTTTGGAAGGATCGCGATGAACGAATGGACGAAATCGCCGATGCCACGCCAACTCCGGAGTGGGTATCCTATGCGGCGCGGCTGGTTACGCTCATCGGCATGGTGATGCTGATTCAAGCCGTGGCCCTCGTGGCCGGCATCGTCGTCCAGGCGGCTCATGGCTACCATCGATTCCAGGTCGGTCTTTATGTTCATGAATTGCTGGTGCGAGACGCGTCCGGCTTTGCTTTGTTGGCAATTCTGGCTTTCTTTATCCATGTCTTGGCGCCCAACAAGTACGTGGGATATTCCGTTTTCATTGCCTTCTATTTCGTAAACACATATATATGGCAGGCGTTGAACGTTGCGACGAATCTCGTTCAGTTTGCGGGAAGGCCCAGAGTCATTTATTCAGATTTCTTCGGCGATGCTCCCTATCGTTTGGCGTGGGACTGGTTCACGCTCTATTGGCTGCTGTTCTGCGCGTTGCTGGCTATCGCCACGGTAATGTTCTGGCCACGGGGGAAGCAAGACCAATGGAAAGCGCGCGGCCGCAACGCCCGGCTAAGGTTCCGTCGCGGATGGAAGGCAACCACCGCGGTCTGCCTGCTGGCTTTTGCCGCCTGCGGAGGCTGGATCTGGTACAACACCGAAGTATTGAACACACTCCTGGGGCCCAAAGACGTGAAGCGTGTCCAGGCGGAATATGAGAAGACTTATAGACCGTTCGATAAACTTCCTCAGCCGCACGTCCGCCGCGTGAAGTACGCGATCGATGTTTTTCCCTCTCGCCGCAATGTGAACATACGCGGCGATGAAGTCATCTATAACCCCTACTCGCATCCCCTGGACGAAATTCATTTCTCACTCGACACACATTACGATACTTCGATTGACATTCCGGGAACTGCGCTTGCTAAAGACGACGCGCGCCTGTCCTATCGCATGTATCGCTTTACCTCACCATTGCAGCCAGGCGAAGAGCGCACCGTACGCTTCACCGTGACGAGCAAGAATCGAGGATTTGAAAACAATGTGAGCAATCCGCAAGTCGTCCAAAACGGCACCTTCCTCAGCAACCTCGGCGCCCTTGTCGGCGGAGCCAATTACCTGGCGCCTATCATCGGATACAATTCCTGGCGCGAGCTAACCGATTCGGTGGAGCGCAAGAAATACGGCCTTCAGGTAGTTGATCTCATGCCTGCGCTGGAACGCAATTGCACCGACGATTGCCGTGACACCGCCATCCCCGGGCACTCAGACTGGATAAACATTAGCGCCATCATTAGTACTGAGCCCGATCAAATCGCCATTGCTCCTGGATCGCTCGTGCGCGAATGGCGGCAGGATGGCCGCCGCTACTTCGAATACAAGCTGGACCATCCGTCGATGAATTTCTACTGCTTCGCATCCGCCCGCTATGAAGTTGCCCGCGAGGATTGGAACGGCATCAAGCTGGAAGTTTATTACCTCCCCGAGCACCCTTGGAACGTCCCCCGCATGATGAACTCCATGAAGAAGTCGCTGGATTACTACATCAAGAACTTCGGGCCATACGAGCACAAGCAAGCCCGCATTGTTGAGTTTCCTCGAGTGGCCGCCTATGCCGCGGAATTTCCCGGTACCATGCCCTATTCCGAATCCTTCGGCTTCATTGCCAATCTGAGCCATCCCGACGACATCGATAATGTCTTTTATGTGGTGGCTCACGAAATGGGGCACCAGTGGTGGGACGACCAGGTGATCGGCGCCAACATGGAAGGCGCAGACCTGCTTTCTGAAACTTTGGCGCAATACTCCTCGCTCATGGTTATGGAGAAAGAGTATGGCCGGGACATGATGCGTAAGTTTCTGAAATATGAAATGGACCTGTACCTGACCGCCCGCGGCCAGGAGCGGCTGAAGGAACGTCCGCTGCTTAAGGTCGAGGAGAAGCAGTTTTACATTTATTACGAAAAGGGGGCTGTGGCGCTCTATTACCTGAAGGAGATGATTGGCGAGGAAGCATTCAATCGAGCACTGCGTAAACTGATCCACCAATATGCTTATGCGCCTCCACCCTATCCGACGTCCTATGCGCTGGTGGATGCGTTGCGGGAAGAGACTCCACCCCACCTGCAATACTTGATCAAAGACTTGTTTGAAGATATCACCCTGTTCTCGAATCGCACCCTAGGAGCCACGGCGGTGAAGCGCACGGATGGCAAATATGACGTCACCATCAACGTGGAAGCCCGCAAATTCAAGGCCGACGCCAAGGGCAATGAAACCGAGGTGCAGGTGGATGATTGGATCGACGTCGGTGCATTCGCCAAGCTCGAAAGCGGGAGAAAATATGGCGAGACACTCTACCGCGAACGCATGCATATCACCGAGCGCAATTCCACCTTCACGTTCACAACGGTCCAACTGCCGGACAAAGCGGGAATCGATCCATTCGCGTTGCTGATTGACCGAATTCCTGATGACAACGTGAAGAACGTGACTCTTCAGTAGAGTTCCTGAAAGGAGAACTTACCGATATGGATAGTTCATGGCTGTCTGTTGCTTCTGTGCCTTGCGGCGTCGGTCTCCAAAACAGCGGCGCAAGAGAAAAAGCCGCTGTCGGCTATTCCGGAAGGGTTCCAATTCGTTGGTACGTGGGATTGCGAGGGAACGTTTCGCAATAACAAGGTCCACAAAGCCGTCTTCACTGGAGCCCTCATCCTCGGCAACAAATGGCTCGAACTCAGCGACCAGGATGTTGAACCCGCCACCGGCTATCTGGCCAAATACCTGATTGGTCACGACTCCGAGCAAAAGCACCTGGTCGAGTTCGACGCCAACAACTTTGGAGCCGCTACTTACTCAAGCGAGGAAGGATGGCAGAACCATGTTCTGGCCATGACCTCGCCCATCTCAGACGCAGGCGGACCATCTCACCTGTAGACGTAAAGCTGCTCGGATAAGCATCGAGTAGCAGCCCGGAACGCACTACCGAATCGCGACCGTAAGCTGAGAAGCCGTAAAAAAAATAGCAACAACCGGTCGCTTACGCTCGCGGCTCGGTTGGATGTCGTTAAGGTTGTAGGGTTCAAAGCCCCTCCGCGGGCCCGATAGTCGAATGTGAGATCGGGCACGACGCTTCGCTCAGATAACACGGAAAAACAGACTATCTGACGACTGCGAGTGCTGACAACTGCAGCAGTAGGCGGAGACGCCGCTCCGTCTTCGTCGCACCCAGATCAATCGTAGGAGCAATCCTCATCCGGCTGCAAGCCAGGAAGAATCCCAGGCGAGCCCTTTCCGAGGCCAACTACTTCAAAGTGATCGGCACCGACGCGACGTGATTCTCCCATTCGATGGTCAGCTTGGCCTTATTGCCGCCTTCATCCGTGAGACTATATTTCAACGTCTCCACCGGCGCGGCCGCCTTGCTCATATCCATTTTCACACGGGCCAAATCCTGATCTTCCTTATAAGTCAATCCCCATTGGCCCGTCTGCTTGTTGATGATGAGCTGCCAGGATTCGGGGTCTTTCACCAACACGAACAGCGTGTAATCGCCCACCGGTACAACGTTACCACCGACGTTCAGATCGGCATCGGTGTGAAAGGCTGTGGCGCGGTTCGCGCCGGCGCGCCAAACCGGATAGGTCTTATCATGCGAAACCACTCCACCATCGCCGAAGATCTGGCGGCCGCGCACCGAAGGCGCGGAGTATTTGATGCTGATCGTCTTGCCGGCAACAGTCACCGTAGCTTGCTGGGAAGGGCTCTGGCCACACCCGAGTTCCGCCAAAAGAACCAGCGCGGAAGCGTATTTCAAGATAGTTTTCATCCTCAATCCTCTTTTCATTTGCGTTTATCCGCGTTCATCCGCGGCTACAAATTCCCCCTCAACCCCTGCTCACGCTCGATAGCCTCAAACAACGCCTTGAAATTACCCTTGCCGAAGCTGCGGCTACCCTTGCGCTGAATCACTTCATAGAATAGCGTGGGACGGTCCTCCACCGGCTTAGTGAATATCTGCAGCATGTATCCTTCATCATCGCGATCCACTAAGATACCGAGATCCGCGAGTTGATCCACCGGCTCGTCGATCTTTCCGCAACGCTCCACCAGATCGTCATAGTAAGTGGTGGGCACTCGCAGAAACTCTATCCCTTGCGCGCGCAGCTTGGACACCGTCCCGATGATATCGTCGGTGGCCATCGCGATATGTTGTACGCCGGGGCCATGATAAAACTCCAAATACTCTTCAATCTGAGACTTACGTTTTCCCGTGGCCGGCTCATTAATCGGAAACTTCACGCGCCCGTTGCCGTTCGACATCACCTTCGACATCAGGGCTGAATACTCCGTACTGATGTCTTTCTCGTCGAAGTGCTGATAAAGCTGAAAGCCCATCACATCGCGGTAAAAGCCCACCCAGGCATTCATCTGGCCCCACCCGACGTTCGCGACCATATGGTCGATGTACTTCAACCCCACTGGCCGCGACACCGGGTCGTCACCATCCACCGCGCGGTATCCCGGCAGAAAGACGCCGCGGTAATCCTTGCGCTCAATGAAACCATGCAGCGTGTCGCCATAAGCGCCGATTGCGGAAATCCGCACCTCTCCGTGTTCATCTTTGAGGATCGTCGGCTCCAGCACACCGCGCGCTCCGCGCTTGGTAGTCTCGCGATAAGCCGACGCGGCGTCATCCACCCACAGCGCGATCTCGTGCACGCCGTCGCCGTGCAATTTCACATGATCCGCGATCTCGCCGTCGGGGGACAGCGCGGTCGTAAGTACGAAGCGGATCTTGTCCTGCTGAACCAGATAGGACGCCCGGTCGCGAGTGCCTGTCTCCGGTCCCTTGTAAGCCACCAGCTTCATGCCGAACGCGGCACGGTAATAATAAGCGGCCTGGCGTGCGTTGCCGACATAGAATTCTACATAATCCGTGCCATTCAACGGTAGAAAATCGGTCGAAGCCGAAACAACTTGGTCGGCTAATTGCTGCATACTAAGTGGACCTCCTTATCCGAAACCAACACAGGATCGAATGCTCGTGCTGCTCATCGCTTCCACCGCACGCTGGTTGTCTTCATCCGTTCCGGTGGAAATGCGAACACAATGCGGCAATCCAAAGCTTCTAAGCGGGCGCACGATGATGCCACGCGTCAATAACTCGTGAGTAAGTTGATCTGCCTGCTCCGGACTACCCAGCACCAACATCACGAAATTCGCCTCTGAGGGCACCACTCGGAATCCCAGCTCCGCGAACGCGGCTGAAAAACATTTCAAACCGCGAGCATTTAATTCGAGCGAATGATGCAAAAACTCGCGGTCGGCCAACGCGCCTATGCCTGCAGCCTGGGCCACGCTACTCGGCTCAAAAGGTAGCTTCACCTTCAGCAGGTTGCGAATCAGGTCCTCATGCGCGAATCCATATCCGATGCGTACACCCGCCAAGCCGTAGATTTTCGAAAACGTCCGCAGCGTAATTACGTTGTCGTAACGGTAGTGCATCGAATCCGGGTAGCGCGGATTGTCTTTGGCGTATTCAAAGTACGCTTCATCCAGGATAATCAGGACGCGTTCGGGAACGTGCCGGTAAAAATCGTCGAACTCGTGCTTGGAAAATATGGTACCGGTCGGATTGTTGGGATTGGCCAGGTAGACGATTTTGGTTCGCTCGTTGATTTCGCGAGCGAGCCCCACCAGATCGTAGTGCCAGGCCCGGTACGGAACCGTCCGGTACTCGACGCCACGCGATTTGGCGAGCACCTGAAAGCCGATGAAGGCAGCTTCGGTGGTAAGAACTTCGTCCTCATCGCACAGAAAAGTGCGAATGATGTTGGACATAATCCCTTCCGAACCGCTGCCGGCGATGACGTTTTCGGTCTTCAAATCGAATTTTTCCGCCAGTACGCGGCGCAGATCCAGGCCCCCATTGGGGTACAAATTCAATCCATCCACAGACCGCGCCATGGCCTGTAGAGCGAGTGGCGAGGGACCCAGCGGGTTTTCGTTCGAAGCCAGCTTAGAGACACGCGTAAGGCCATATTCGCGTTGCACTTCCTCGATTCCGCGCCCGGCCTCATAGGGCCGCAAGGTTTCAATATATGGTGGTACCAGCGGCATCCTGCTTTTAGTGTGGCACACGCCGAGTCACCCTCAAAATCTTCTAATACGCCGGCTATCCACGCCGATAAGCCCTGTGATGAGTAAGAAACTTTTGCTGTGCGGCGTCCTTGCTTGGGCCTCGCAGGCCGCAACCGTAACGTTGACCACCAATCCGACGCTTCTGAATTTCACCTATCAAATTGGGGCTACCAAACTCCCCAATGTGCAGACCATTTCGGTAAAGGCCAGCTCGGGTACGCCCGCGTTCACCGCAGCCACGCCCGGTCCCGACGAATGGCTTACCGTAGATCCGAGCAGCGGCAGCCTGCCGGCCAGTCTGAACGTGCGGATCAATCCCACCAGCCTTCCTGCTTCCACTTACAATTCAACCGTGACCATCACCGTCACCGGCCTGGCGCCGGTCATTATTCCTGTGACGCTGGTGGTGTCTCCTCCGTTACCCGACCTCGGCCTGAGCGCTTCCACGCTGACGCTTAATATGACGCCGGCTTCGAGCTCTGTGCAGACGATAATACTTTCTACCGACGGAGCCCCCATCTCATTCACTGCCACCTCGGGCGCAAAATGGATGACCGTGTCCCCGACGGTTGGAGTGGTCTTGCCCGCCGAGCAGACTACTCTTACGCTCACCATCGGTACGGCTACGCTCGCTCCTCAAACCGCCCCTTATACCGGCAAAGTCACTCTGGCATTGAGCGGCGCATCGACGAAGGCCCAGAATATAACGGTGAACGTTACGGTCAATAGTGCGGCGCCCACCATCACCAGCGTGTGGCCCAACCAGTTGCCTCTCAACGGCGCCGCCCAAACCATCACCATCGTTGGCACGAATTTTTATACAGCCACCGTCGCGATGGTCCAGGGAGTCGCTACACCCTTGACTACCACCGTGTTCAAGGACAGTTCCACACTACTTCAAGCCGTGGTTCCCGCCACTCTGCTTACGCAGGCCGGCACATTGAACATTTTGGTTTCCAACCCAGCGCCCGGCGGGAATTCCGTCGGCACGGTCCCTGTCACCGTGGGCAACACTTCCTCTATTTTGGGGGTTGTGAACGCTGCCAGTTTCGAGAGCGGGCCTGTAAGTCCGGGAGATGTTGTTACTATTTTCGGCAATAACCTGGGTCCGGCTAACCCCGCTTCCATGACCATCACCAACGGTTTCGTGAATACAACTCTGAGTGGAGTGTCCGTTACGATAGACGGGAAAAATGCGCCCATGCTGTATGTCAGCTTGAATCAGCTTTCAGTCCAGGTCCCCTATGAAGTGAGTATTGGCGCAAACAAGGCCGTATCGGTCACTAACGGAGTCAACAATGCCCTTTTCGCGGTAACCACTGCCGCGACCGCGCCCGGCATCTTCACTGCCAACGGGTCCGGAGCCGGTCAGGCCGCGGCATTGGCGTGCAGCGCCACAACCAACGCGTGCGCCCTCAATTCCGCTACCAACCTCGTGAAGATCGGAGATATCATAACTCTCTACTTGACCGGGGAAGGCATTTATAACACGCCGCCACTTTCGGGCGGAGCGTCCGATACCGGATACATTGTCCCGGCGGCT
>PMOK01000215.1 GCA_003162425.1 Bryobacterales bacterium
AAACTAAGTGGCATTGGGCGCTTCCGCCTGCCAATCCTACAACACTAACTCAGCTTCCAGCGACTCGCTGTCGGCAGTCTGCTTCATCCGGAAGCCCAGCCTCTCGAACACTTTCTGCATGGGCCTGTTTTCAAACAAGACCGTCGCCGTGATGCGTTGAAGCTTCTCCGCGCGCGCGAAATCCACTAACTGGCGCACCACCGCGGTCCCAATGCCGCGCCTTTGGAATCCGTCGCTCACGATCACCGCCAGTTCAGCTTCCTCCACTGTGTGCGATTTCACCAGCCGTCCTACCGCTACAATCTGGCGCTCTCCGCTGGCCGGATCGTCGCGCTCCGCTACCAATGCCATCTGCCGGTCATAGTCGAGAAAGCACATCCGCGTCAGACGTTCGTGCGCCGTGCGCTGCTCCAGTTTCATCCAGTGGAAGTAGCGCATGTATACGGTGCGTTCCGACAGCGTGTGATGAAAGTTCACCAGCAGAGGTTCGTCTTCAGGTCGAATGGGGCGCACCGTGATGCGGCTTCCATCTTCCAGCGCGATCTTTTTTTCATAGCGCGTAGGATATGGCCGGATCGCGAGTTTTGGCAACTCCGATCGATCCGTGTTTTTGCCGTACACCACCACCCTTGCATCCAGCGCGATCAGCCGTTCCGGCGATGCCAGCAGCGGATTGATATCGATCTCCTTGATCCAGCGCTGTTCTGTGACCAGGCGGCTGAATTTCACTAGTAACTCTTGCAAAGCCGCGATATTTACTGGCTTTCTTCCCCGCACGCCTTTCAGCGCCGTGAAGATCTTGGTCTGTTCAATGAAACGGCGCGCCAGTGTCGTATTCAGCGGAGGCAGCGCCAACGCGCGATCCTGATATACTTCTACCAGTTGGCCGCCCGAGCCGAACAACAGCACCGGGCCAAATTGCGCGTCGATGCTCGATCCCAGAATCAGCTCGTACCCTTCGCTCGAAATCATCGGTTGCACGCTGACGCCGCCAAAATGCTCGCGCCCGGCCTTCTCGGTCACCGACGCCTCGATGGCCGCATAAGCTTCCCTCGCCGCTGCCTCGTCCGCCAGGTTCAACTTCACGCCTCCGACATCGGTCTTGTGCGTGATGGTTTCGGAATTCAGCTTTAGGACCACCGGATATCCGATGTCTCGCGCTGCCGCAACCGCCTGGTCCGCGCTCGAGGCCAGCCTGGTTTCCACCACCGGAATGCCATACGCCTTCAGCACCTGCTTCGATTCGAACTCCGTGAGGATCTCGCGGTCCGCCTGACGCGCGGTCTCGATCGCTTCGGCCGCTGCTCCCGGATTGATCGCATCCGAATCAGTCAGTTCGGGTGTCTCATAAAGTCCCCGCAGGTTGTAGCTGTACTTCCACATGTAGTGGAACGCCCGCACGGCCGTATCTGGAAAAGGAAAAGTCGGAATCCCCGCCCGATTCAGGATCGCCACACCCTGCGCCGCTTCCTCACCCCCCATCCAACTGGTCAGAATCGGTTTACCGTCCAGCTTCGAGAACCGGCTCAGCTTCTCGGCGATAGCTGCGGGATTGGTCATACCTTGCGGTGTCATAATCACCAAAATCCCGTCCACGTTCGGATCCTTGGCCACCACTTCCACCGTAGCTTCAAAACGCTCCGGACCAGCGTCGCCAATGATGTCGATGGGATTATTGTGACTCCAGTGCGGCGGCAACACCTTGTCGAGCTCTTCGGTAGTCGAGGTCGATATCTCCGCCAGCTCGCCTCCCAACGTTAACAACGCATCGGTTGCAATCACACCCGGACCGCCGGCGTTGGTGATGATCGCAAGCTTGGGCCCTTTTGGGCGCGGCTGGTGGGCCAGCACTTCCGTCATGTAGAAGATATCCGCAATGCTGTTTACCCTCAATACGCCAACCCGCCGGAAGGCCGCCTCCAACACATCGTCCGAGCCCGCCATCGATCCGGTGTGCGATGCCGCTGCCTTCGCCGCCTGCGCCGTCCGTCCCGCCTTAATGACGATGATTGGTTTGTTCAGCGCCACTTCGCGCGCCGCCGACAGAAATGATCGCGCGTCGCCGATGGACTCCATGTAGATCACGATGCTGCGCGTGTTCGGATCGTCCCCCAGATAGTCGATCAGCGCGCCCCAACCCACGTCCAGCATGGAGCCGGTGGAGATGAAGGCGCTAAAACCGAACTGCTCGCGCAAGCTCCAATCCAGGATGGCTGTGCACAGAGCGCCACTCTGGCTCACCAGCGCCACTGTTCCCGCCTTGGCCACGGTGTGCGCGAAAGTGGCGTTCAGCCCGCTCACCGGACACATCACTCCCAAACAATTGGGACCGATAATCCGCATCCGCGTAGGACGCGCCGCCGAGAGAACCTGCCGTTCCAGTTCCAAGCCTCGCTTGCCCGATTCGCGGAATCCCGCCGAAATGATAACGGCGCCCTTCACCCCCGCCTGCGCGCATTCTTCGATGACACCCGGTACGGTCTCCGCCGGCGTCATGATAACCGCCAGCTCCGGTGCTTCCGGCAAGCTTCCCACGTTCGGATAAGCTTTAATTCCCAGCACGCTGTTCTTCTTCGAATTCACCGGGTACACCGTGCCCCCAAACGGACTGCTGATAAGATTCCACAGCACCGAGCGCCCGACGTGCCCTTCCCGATCCGTAGCTCCAATGGCAGCCACCGACCGCGGCTTGAAGAAAACATCCAAGTCCTTGCGGGTAATATCTCTCTTTGGAGTAACTGAAGTGGTTAGATCACTANNTCGGTTCTTCAGTTCATCAACTGTCCGGTAAACCGAACCGAATAACCGAAGAACTGAAGAACCGAGGAACCGAGGAACCGAGGAACGGTTTTACACGCTAATCACCGGACACGGTGATTGGCGAATGATCGAGTAAGCGTTAGCGCGCAGTCTGCCCAACATACCCTCCGCCACGCTCCTGCCGATCACCACCAAGTCTGCCTTTTCACGCCCCGCGGCGCCGCACACCGCATAAGCCACATCCTCGGCCACAACCGAAATCTCGGCGCCCGATCCGACGCAGTCCTTTACCGCTTGCACCCTTTCCTTCGCGTTGTGCATCAGTTTTTCTTTCGCCTGTTCGTCCGCATACAAACTGACTACATCCTTCGCCTCCGGAACGGCATGCACCACTGTCAAACCAGCTCCGAACTCCGCGGCGAATTCTGTCGCCCACCGCAGCGTCGGACAGCTTTGCTCGCCCAGGTCGACGGCGCACACCACTTTCCGGAACGCGATGTCTTCAAGCCTCGGCACATGTTCCATGTGTACCCCGGTCCAAACCGGGCACGCTGCATCGTGCAGAACCTTGGCTGTCACCGATCCCAACATCAGGCGCCGAAAACGTCCATACCCGTGAGTAGGCAGCATGATCAGGTCAAAACTATTCGCCTGCGCGTACTCGGCGATTCTGGACGCGGGTTCCCCATGCAGCAGGACCCTGTTTACATCGAAATGTTTCAATTCTTCCGTCAGATACCCGTTCAGTTGTTCCTGTGTCAAAGCGCTCGCATCGAAGGGTAGATCGTTATATGTGAGCGGCTCCAAGACATACAGGAGTGTGAGCTCGGCTTGAAAGTGACCGGCGAAAGTCTCCACCATCCTGGCAGCGTCGCTGCAGCGTTCCGAGAAGTCCACCGGGAACAAAATTCGTTTAGGGGGAAACATGGGCGTACCTCCGAAAAGGTGCGTGCAATCACCCTGCCATCGAAGTGACAGCCTAAGCCACTATTTCTCAACAGCTTGTCAGCAGACGCCCCTGGGGGAGCCGAGCCAATTCACCCAGTGGGGCAGGCGCTTTCGCCTGTCGTTCTTGACCCCGGCTTACTCCTTTACAAAGGCAACCACCGTCAGCGCGATCAAAACGAAGCCACCCAGGATCAGAGCCGTCCCGAACACCCATCCGAAATTGCGGAGCCAGACCGGCGGAGCTCCCACGCGGATCTTCTCCAGCTCCCCGCTCTCCACCAGCCGTTTGTACTCCTCCGGATGTTTGTGTTGAAGTTCTTTTTCGGTAAGCCTGCCGCTGAAGATCGCCGGATCCATCGGAAAATTGCCGGGGCGGAGGTGTGTGTTGAAGAAATGAATGGTGAAGATGAATCCCACCGCCAGCAGAGCCTCTTCGCCGTGGATGAGCAGCGCTATATTCAACCATGAGCCGGGGATGAACCGGGCGAAGAAGGGGGCAAACCACATCGCATAGCCGGAAAAGCCGATAATCGCCATGCCCCAAAATACAGCCCAGTAGTCAAACTTGTCCCAATAGGCGTAGCGATCGAATTTGGGCTTCGGACCGAGGAACAAAAACCACTTCAAGTTCCCGAAGAAATCCTGAATGTCCTTGAGGCGGGGGATCATCGAGTTCGGCCCCCACAGCAGCCCATACTCCTTGCGCGCCACCACCCGATACCCCACGTTCGCTAAGTGGGCCAGGAACACCAGGGACATCACCACGGCGTTGAAAAGGTGAAAGAACAGAACGGTGCCAAATCCTCCCACCGCGTTAGCAAAGCTCTGCGCTACCCGCGTATTGCTGAACCGGAGCGGTAGACCGGTCAGCGCCAGACCCACAAAGGTGATCGCCAAAATCCCGTGCAGATACCGCTGTGGCACGGAGAACCGCATATAGTAGCGCGTATCGGATTCCTTGCTCGCGGGCCCTTCGTTCGGAGGCACAACTGGCTGGTTCGCGGCGTCCACATTCTCGTTTGTCATTTTGTTCTGTCTCCTATTCCTCCAGCGGCGCCCCAGGGTGGGTCGCGCGTTCGCGTAGCGCACGGATCAGCCACAGCAGAGTGTGCAATGCGAAGAAGCCGAGCACGCCCCCCAACAACAGATTCATGAAAATACCAGTGGCCCACAGCGCCGGGTAGGCATCCCTCTTGTGTTTGTCGGCGTGCGGCTCGTAGGTAACGAAGCTCTTGGTAACGCCGGAGTGGCACTTGCCGCAAGTGGTTATCAGATTCGCGGGCGCGATGGTCGACCTTGCATCCGTCGCCGGAAGGATGTTGTGGAAACTATGGCAATCCCAGCAATGCGCGGTTTCCATATACCCTAGCGCCGAAACCTGCGCGTGAAAGGTGTCGCGGTAGGTCCTGTATTTATCCTGGTGGCACCCTCCGCAAGTGGCGCTGGTCTTCATCTGCCAGGCCACTGTGCGCGGATCGGCGATCTGGTGCGCGCTGTGGCAATTGGTGCAAACCGGCGCTCGCGAATTGCCCGTCTGCATGCTCTGGCCGTGTATCCCCGCCAGGTAATCCTTTTGCGGCCCCGCGTGACAGGTGCCGCACGTCGAAGGGATGTTGGCGCGATTGGTGCGGCTAGCCGGATCTCGCTTGCTCAAAATCTTGTGCGATCCGTGACAGCTTGCGCAACTGGCCGCCACCAGCAACCCATCCTGGGTGAGGGCGAAGCCATGGATTGAATCCATGTATTGCGAATACACCTCTTTCAGGCCGTGGCTCTTGGCGAACTTCGCGTCGCCGTGACAGCCTCCGCAGGTGCGTGGCAGATTTGATGGATACGTGCTCGATTTTGGATTTTTCGCCGATAGGATTCCGTGCGGCTCGCCGTGGCAGCCTTGGCACGGTTGCGGACTCGCTTTAGCATGCACGCTCACGTTCAATCCCGCCACCGGATCGGCGTGGCAGCTTTCACACTTCACCACAGCCGGATTCGCGGGATGCGGATATCCTTTTTTATCGGTGTGACAGCCGGTGCATCCCAAGCTTCCGTGCACGCTCGCCTGAAAGGCGGCGCCTTTCTCGTCGTGACAGGTGAGACACTCGGCACTCTTCCCCGGGCTATCAGCCAGAGCATTAAAGGCAAAGGCTAGCGCCAGCGCAACCGCGGCACTCCAGTTCATGGAACCTCCTACTTGCTACTGCCACCTCCAGCGCTGCCCGAAGGCGGCGGCGCCATTCCGAGATCGGTCAGGATCTTCGGGTTTTTCTCGCTCACCGCCAGCAAGTCATGGCAGGTGGCGCAATCGTTCGAAATTGTACGCCCGTCGGCGCTGGTATGATTGCCGTCGTGGCACCGGAAGCAACCTGGCGTGTCAGTGTGCCCCAGGTTGTTCGGATAGGTGCCCCAGGTGATCTTCATCTCCGGAAATACATTCCGCTCATAGATGCCCTGAACGCTCGCCACCGCGTTCTTGATCAAGCCCAAATCCTGAGCGTAAGTCTGCTGGTAATTCGTTTTATAGAAATTCTCCAGCGAAGCCGCGATCTCGCGGTGCGCTGTGTCGCGATCCGCGTATTCACGCTTCAGCGCTTCCAGCGCCTGCTTCTTGATAAACGGCAGCTTCGCGCTAATGCTTCCCTGCGTCATGGCCAGGTCCAGAGCCCGTTCCGGCAATTGAAAAATGTGCGTGGGCCGGTTGTGACAGTCCATGCAATCCATCAAGCGGTGCTCGCCCTTGGCCAGATCTTCCGGTTTCGCGGGCGCGTCCGTTGAGTTGTATACCGTCACTTTGCCGTCCGGCTCCGTGTAGGTTACTTGCGGGATCGTCTGCCGGCGGTCCGTAGCAACGTAATCCATGTGGCCCGTGGCGTTGACATGCGCGCCGTGAATGCCAACCGTTCCGCTCCAGCTTCGGCCACCGATCTTCACTGAAGCTACCGTCGTTGCCGCCGTGTTTTGTTCATCAACGGCGAATTCTGTGTGAACGAAAAATTTCTGTCCTCCGAACTGTTGCGGCCAATGGCAACGTTCACAAGTATCGCGCGCCGGCCGGAGCGCTTCCACCGGCGATGGGATCGGCCGTGGATAGGTATGGAACGCCACCGCGAAAAGCTGCCGGGTCCCGGAAATCTTCGCCTTCACAAACCACGGCGCTCCCGGCCCAATGTGGCATTCCACGCACGCCACCCGGGCATGCGGCGAGTTCGAATAAGCCGTATACTCCGGCTGCATCACCGTATGGCAGGTCTTTCCGCAAAATGCGTCGCTGTCCATGTAGTTCACCGCGCTGTAAAGAAACTGGCTCCCGATCACCAGGTTCACGACGGTGGTCAGCCCCACGAATATCAGTAGCTTTCGCAGATCGCCGCCTCTCGGCAGAATAGGTCCCTTGACGCCGGCCAGATGCATTTTCCGGTTGTGGTACCAGATCCCGATGGGAATCATCGCCAGACCGCCGAAAAATAAAACCGGCAATATCAGGTTCGCCAGTATTCCCGCGTACGGATGGTTCATCTCGTCATGCCACCAGGAAGGCAGCAGCATCAGCCACAAGATGAATCCCGTGTTAACCAGAACCACGCCTATCAGACTGGTCGCATTACTGGCTAGGTATCCGACTGGTAAACGGCGAAACATTCCGCACCTCCAGGGGCAATCTCATCGCCAACGAAAATCAGCGGATTTGTGCTCCGCAAGGACTTTTCCAGGTGCGAAAAGCCCCAATGTCGCCCTGGAGTGGGTAATATACCCCAGTATAGAGGCCGAACGAGTTGGGTGCTATAACCCTTATGCGTGCTGTCGAGTAAAGTGGGATCGAGCAAAACAGGTGGGAGGCTTATCTCATTAGCGCCAGACCGTGTTGCCAACCAATATAGAGGAAGCCGACTAGCAGCACCAGACTGTAGACAATAGCGACTACGGTAAGAGCTTTGCCGGATTGCCTTACTCGTACCTCGCCTTGGTCCTGGTTAGCGCCAGATCTTCGCATGCTGGCGACAATCGTCACCGTAGCGGCCAGCACTACCCAAAGAATGGAAAAAGTCATTATCGGATTCCTCTAGAATCCGGTATTAGCATTCCTGGTGCCAAGTTTCTTATCGTGGCGCACGCACTCATGCGTGCCGCGTCGGCACTCATGCCGACGCCTGTTTTCTCTTCGTGCACTAGTGTTCCACCGGCCGCGCCATTTTTGAAACAGCCCCATCCCTCGGCAATCGCAATTCGGCCGCGATGATGGCTAGCTGTGTTGTGTTGGGTGAATCTTCCTCAAACACAACATGACGGATGCCCGCCTCCCAAACTCTGGAAAGATTATCTGCCCCTTTGCGCGTGACTACCACAAACCGTTCCGGCTCAGTATCGAGCGAAGCCAGATTCTGAAACCTGTTCTCATCGATTACCACCACCCCGTCCAGCCGCAGATTTGGCTGGTCCACCAAATAGACGCGATGAGTGCCATCGCGCAAGAGCAGGTTGCGGAGCGATTGTGCGTAGTCTGAATCGCGGATGGCTAACTGGACCGTTTTCATAATGGCCGCCGAACTCACTCTGCCTGATTGCAATCTGGAAACCAGTCTCCATTGCGCATATAAGCCATCTCTTATCAATCGATTAACGGTCAGGCCGAGAGTCATATCACGCAACCAGCGCGCCCAGCTTGGGTCTACAACACCCATGCCAACGTGATTTCACGGTCACGGAACTCAACGTGCTCCGTCAAAACGCGGACGGTTTTATCATGGAGCCCGGAGTTCCGCTCGAAAAACATCCGGTTTCGCATCTCGCTACCAAATGGCAGCGGCCGGAAATCTTGGAAGCGATCTTCGATCAGCTTTCTGATGCACTATTTCTCTACGACAAAAGCCTCCACGTTGTGGGCGTTAACCACGCCGCCCAACGTTTGTTCGGCATGCTAGCCCAGGAAATGATCGGCAAGCACTGCCAGGAGCTTTTCCATTGCACGGTTTGCGAGCCCGGCTGTGGCATTCTGCAGGGCCTTGGTCAATCGGCTTGTCTGCCGAATGGCACCGTGCGTATCCATATGGATAATGGACGGGAGCGCATGGTGGTGATGCGTACCGTGCAACTGCTGGACCCATCGGGCACGCTCGAAGGCGTGGTCGCCACCGTCAAAGACGTCACCGACGAGAGCGAACCAGCCGGCCGTCAGATCATCGCCGAATCCCAGGCCATGCGCGAGGTCCTGAATTTTGTCCGCCGCATTGCCATCAGCGAAGCCGGGTCCATCCTGATCGAAGGCGAGAACGGAACCGGCAAGGATCTGATCGCCAAAACGTTGCACTACCAGAGCCTGCGCCAATCCGAGCCGTTCCTGGCAATCAACTGCGCGGCCATCCCGGAGACGCTGCTCGAAAGCGAACTGTTTGGCTACGAGAAAGGCGCCTTCACCGACGCGCGCGCTCAGAAACGCGGGCTGTTCGAGCTCGCCGACAAGGGCACTCTTTTCCTCGACGAAATCGGCGAGATCCCGATCTCTCTGCAGGCCAAGCTGCTGCGCGTCCTGGAAGAGCAGTGCTTCCGGCGCCTGGGGGGCCTGCGCGACATCAGTATCGATGTACGCATCATAGCGGCCACCAATAAGAATCTGCGTGAGGCCGTCCGAGAAGGCGCTTTCCGGCAGGATCTTTACTATCGGCTGAACGTAATCCAGCTCATCGTCCCGCCGTTGCGCGAGCGGCCCCAGGATATTTTGCCGATGGCCCGATTCTTCATCGAGCACTACAACGGCAAATTCAAGCGCCAGATTGACGGTCTTTCGCCCGAAGCCGAAAGCCTGCTGCTGGCGCACGACTGGCCGGGAAATGTCCGCGAGCTGAGGAACGCAATTGAGCGCTCCATGATTCTGGAGGATACCTCCTACATCCGGCCCTCCAGCTTACCCATCGCCGTGCGCGGCACTGATTCCACCTTCGCCGAGCCTGGCGAACTGGACGCCGTATCCTTGACCGGCGATGTGATGTCGCTCGTCGAACAGGAGCGCCGTTTGTTAGTCCAAGCACTAGAAAAGACCGCCGGCAACCAGACCCAGGCCGCCCGCCTGCTGCGCATCACCCGCGACACTCTGCGCTATAAGATGAAGAAATTCAATCTGAGATAGCTCGAATGGTCCCAGGTCACAACGGTATACCAACGGAGTCAGCGAACCGGCTGCGAAACTCCTTCCAATCATCACCCTCGCGGCCCAAGACTTGTGCGACATCAAACCATGAGTTAGTGGTCGGTGATTCCTGCTTGAGCTTCTCCACATTCAAACCAGCCTTGGAGATGATCGTCCAAAAGTCGCGAAATCCAAGTTTCTTGGCTTTTTGGTGAGACTTCTCAGCCTCGCCCGCTCGATTATGCGCGTTGCTGACGTCTGTGCCGCCTTTAATCTCGATCGCAACCTTATTCCGTAGCCTGTCTTCAAATTCTTCCTGAATGCGAATGTCCGGATCGCCACTGAGGGCAATAAACACGTGGCGCTTGGAGGCATTCACAATTGTGATCTTCTTTGAATCTTGGATCACGATGAACTCCTTAACGATCTCAACGACAGATAGAAAGACGTCCAATGTTGCCTTTCTGCCGATCGTGTTATTGTTGGCGCCGTAGAACTGGGCGCCAAGAGTGATCAGCGGCAGTTCACTAACATCGCGCATCGTAATCTTCGGGGAAATCTGCCGAACCAAATCAGCCAGTTGTTCGGACATTTCGGCGCAGAAGGATTCCAGTGGTGGCAGGCGCTTTGGGTTCAGATGGCCCCGTTCCTCCATGCTCTTGAATAGGGTCATGCCCGTTCCGGCCCGATAAAAACGCTTTTGAGAGATTCCCAAAAGCAAACGGTAATAGCCGATCAGCGTTGGTTTATGTTCCAGAACCGCCGGCACAGGAAAAACGTGCTCGTCGCGAATTCCTGCCGAGGCGAGGATTTTCTGTGCATCGGCTGGCACGTAGTCCGAGATTTGCTTCTTCACCAACTTCGGATCAAGCTCGCCAAGTGCTTCGCCAAGCGCGTCCATCAGGCAAGTCTTACGAGCCGCAACCAACAACTGATGGAACGCAACCTGGCGGGAGGGACTCAGGGACTTCATCAACGGATAAGGTCGCCATTTAGGCGCTCCTCAGCGATCTGGAGATACTCTGGATTTAATTCTATACCCACAAAGCGACGATTCATCTTGAGGGCTACCACTCCAGTCGTTCCTGAGCCTATGAACGGGTCCAATACAAGATCTAAAGATCGGGAACTAAGCGCAATGCAAGGCTCCACCAGCTTCGTCGGAAAAGTTGCAAAGTGAGCCGAGGGGTAAGCTTTGGTGTGTAGGTCCCAAACCGTTCGCAGATTCCTGCCGTTCGGACCACGCACTGCCTTGGGATCGTAACAGTAGTGTTCGCCCTTACTGAACAGGAAGATGTACTCATGGCTTCGGGTGGGTCGATCCTTCACGCTCTCAGGCTGGCAATTGGGTTTGTTCCAAACAATGTCAGCACGCAGGTACCACCCTTCCTTCTGCAGCGCGAACGCAAGCAGCCAGGGAACACCGATGAGGTCCTTCGGTTTCAGCCCGTTCGGGGTGGGAGGGCGGATGCTCATCGCACGGACTGGATTCTTCTTATCGGTCGCGCGCCAAGTGCGACCACCCGACGTATAAGAATCACCGATGTTGAGCCACAACGTGCCGTCGTCCTTCAAAACCCGCCGCACCTGTGCGAATACACTGGTCAAATGATTCACGTAATCGTGGACTGACTCCTCAAGGCCAATCTGACCGCTGATGTTATAGTCCCGCAGCGACCAGTACGGAGGTGATGTCACGCAAGTCTGAAAAACCCCCGCAGGGAACCGCAAGAGAACGCCTTCGGCGTCACCACAAATCAAAGCTGAGTTGCAAGGTTCGTCGACAAGCAAACGATGGATGTGGCCTTCTTGCTCTGCAACAAAGCGGTGAACGCGGGGCGGGTCCTGCTCACCTGGCCTGAGAAGCGGAAGACTATACTGGGGCGCCCGAACCTTGACTCGACCAGCCCTCTTTGAAGTGCGAGGGGCGAGATTCGGCGCATCGGCGAGCGGACTATGCATCGAGATTCCCTACTATTCGCTTATCGGTCATCCTTAGTAGACTAAGAGGATCGCTCCTTAAATCATTATCTACAAGAAATGTTCTCGGGGGGAGATGGCTACAGCAGCAGCCTTAGATCCCAAACGGACCTGTGAAATGATTGTAACCTACCTTGCGCAGATCAGGCCCGTTGAAAACCAACACGCCGCCGTCATAAAGTAAGATTCCACTATGCAAGGTCTCATGATGGACTACCCGCTCACGCTCACCCACCTCCTCGAGCGTTCCGCCAAGCTCTTCCCCCGCCAGGAAATCGCGAGCAAAATCCCGCACGGCATGCACCGCCATTCCTACGCCGATTTCCACCGCCGCGTACACGCGCTCGCGCACCTCCTTCGATCGCTCAACATCCAGCCTGGCGACCGCGTCGGAACCCTCTGCTGGAACAGCTTCCGCCATCTCGAGCTATACTTCGCCATCCCTTGCTATGGCGCCGTTATGCACACCCTGAATCTGCGCCTGCCGTCCGATCAGTTGGCCTACATCATTAATCACGCCGAAGACCAGGTCATCTTCGTGGATGCGTCACTCTTCAACCTGATCGAGCCCATCCGCGATCAGATCCCTTCAGTCAAACGCTTCGTGATCCTCCCGGATCAAGACGCTCCCGCCGCAGACTACGAGCAACTACTTCAATCCTCACCAGCCGAACCTTACCCCTGGCCGCGTCTCGATGAAAACACCGCCGCCGCCACCTGCTATACCTCCGGAACCACCGGCCATCCCAAAGGCGTTCTCTACACCCATCGCGCTTTGTTCCTGCACAGCTTCGCTCTCGCCATGACCGACAGCTTCGCCATCTCCGAGCGCGACGTCGTCCTGCAGATTGTCCCCATGTTTCATGCCAACGGCTGGGGCGTCCCGTTCGCCGCCGTGATGACCGGCTCGCGCATCGTTTTCACCGGCCGCGACCTTCAACCCACCGATATCGCCGGCCTTATTCAGAACGAGCACGTCACTTTCACGGCCGGCGTCCCAACCATCTGGATGAATCTCTTTGGCTACCTCGAAACCCATCCGCACGATCTCTCCTCGCTCCGCATGGTAGTCTCGGCCGGCTCCGCCATGCCGCGCCAGTTGATCGAATGGTACGAAAAGAAGCACGGCGTTCATTTCCATCTGGCCTGGGGCATGACCGAGACCACCCCCATCGCAACCTTCATGGCGGTCAAAAACCACTTGAAAAGCTTGCCGGAAAAAGAGCACTTCGATCTTCTCGCCCGCCACGGTCTCCCACTTGCGGGCGTGGATATCCGCATCGTGGATGCCGAAGGCGCCGAACTCCCCTGGGACGGCTCTACCATGGGCGAGCTACAAACCCGCGGTCCATGGGTCACCAGCGGATACTACAACGACCCGCGCGGCGACGAATCTTTCTCCGAAGGATGGTTCCGTACCGGCGATGTCTCTACCATCGATCCGGAAGGCTACATGCAAATCATGGATCGCACCAAGGATCTCGTGAAGAGCGGCGGCGAATGGATCTCGAGCGTCGACCTCGAAAATGCCATCATGGCGCATCCCAAAGTGATGGAAGCGGCCGTCATCGCGGTTTTTCATCCCAAGTGGCAGGAGCGGCCGCTTGCCTGCATCGCGCCTTTCGAGCAACATCGCGCCAGCATCTCGAAGCAGGAGATTCTCGATTTTCTCGCTGGAAAAATCGCCAAGTGGTGGCTGCCCGATGACATCGTCTTCATCGACGCCGTGCCGAAAACCAGCGTCGGCAAATTCAACAAGCGCGTCCTCCGCGAACAGTTCAAGGATTACGTTTTGCCCAGCCTCGACTAACGAACACGCTCAGGCCATGAAACCCGCAGCCCGAGTAGCCCCGCGCGTCAGCAAGGGGACACAATGGTCATATGTACCCCGACCTCATAGCTACCTTAGGCCGAACTCCACTCGTTGAACTCGCGCGCATGGCGAAAAATCTTCCCGGCCGCGTCTTCGCAAAACTGGAAATGCGGAACCCTTGTGGAAGCGTGAAAGACCGCGTTGGCGTCGCGCTCATCCAGGATGCCGAAGCGCGAGGCGTCTTGAAGCCTGGCATGACCATCGTCGAGGCCACCGGCGGAAATACGGGCGTGGGACTGGCCTTCGTCTGCGCAATTCGCGGCTACGCGCTAATCCTCACGATGCCGGAAACCATGTCGGTGGAAAGAGTCGCACTGCTGCGGCAGCTCGGCGCAAAGGTCGTGCTCACCCCTGGCATCCTTATGAACAACGCCATCGCGCGGGCCGTCGAGATCGCAAAAGAACTTCCCGCCGCCATCATCCTTGATCAGTTTAAGAACCCCGCGAATCCGGAGATCCATCGCAAAACCACCGCCATCGAGATCTGGGAAGATACCGCGGGCGGGGTGGATATTTTCGTTTCAGCCGTCGGCACCGGTGGAACCATCACCGGCGTCGGCGAAGTTCTCAAAAAACGCAAGCCGAGCGTTCGCGTCATCGCCGTCGAACCCGCCACGTCCGCCATTCTTTCAGGAGGCCCCGCTGGAAATCACCAGATTCCAGGAATCGGCATCGGCTTCATTCCGGATGTATTGAACCGCTCCATTCTCGATGAGATCGCTCCAGTGACCGATGAGGACGCATTCGCATGCGCCCGCCGCCTCGCCCGCCAGGAAGGAATCGTCGCCGGCGTTTCATCCGGCGCCGCGGTACATGCCGCCCTTGCCTTAGCTGCCAGAAAGGAAAACGCCGAAAAGACAATCGTCGTGATTCTGGCCGACACCGGCGAACGGTACATAACCACCAGCTTGTTTTCGGCGGAAACAAATGCCCTTTGATCTCCAGCCGTTCTTAAAAGGTCAACTCCTCGAACTCCGCCCCCTTCGACCCGACGATTTCCATCAACTCTACGCCGTGGCTTCCGATCCGCTCATCTGGGAACAGCACCCGTCCAAAGATCGTTACAAGGAGGATATCTTCCAGGCATTTTTTCGCGAGGCCATGGAATCCGGCGGAGCATTGATCGCCATTGATTCGAGAAATGGCCAAGTCATCGGATCATCGCGATTCCACGGCTACGACCAACACAAAAGCGAAATCGAAATTGGCTGGACCTTCTTAGCCAGGTCCCATTGGGGCGGCGCCTGCAACCGGGAAATGAAACAGCTCATGTTGCAGCACGCCTTCCAATTCGTCGCAAGCGTCATCTTCGTGATTGGCCCGCAGAACTTTCGATCGCAGAAGGCAGTGGAAAAAATAGGCGCGGTTCGTGCAGGCTCCAGGCCCGACGCCAATTTCGTCTACCAAATCACGCGGGGCTAATCACACTGGGTTAATTCGCCGGTTTCTCCACACGCAAACCATTACCAATCCCAGTCCAATCCCAACCAGCCACCCGCTTCCAGGTTCGGGTACCGTCTGCCCTACCAGCGCTTGCGCCGAAAAAGTAACCTCGGGATCCAGCTGGAACGCGTGCGCTTGCCCATCGAACATTCCCTCGCCCACTATCTCGCCCGCATTGTTGATCCCATACGCTTCCGACAACTCCCAGCCCGACCCGCTCGGGATCAGAGAGTTCAGATCCACCATCACACCATTCACGTACACAAACGCGTGAGGATCGCCATCGGCCACCGAACTGTAACCCACCACCCTCCCGCTGTCGTTGATCCCATAGGCGTAGCTGTTTCCTCCGCCCAGAGTCCCGAGATCCGTCATCACCGCGCCCACGGCTAGGAACGCGTGCTCGTAGCCGTTCGAAAGGCTGGCTTCGCCCACCACTTCCCCGATGCTGTTAATGCCGTTGGCGTAACTGTTATTTCCGCCGAAAGTGCCGAGCTCCAGCATTCCACCATCCGGCGTCCAGATGAACCCGCGAAACATTCCATTGCCGATGTTCCCGTACCCAACCACGCTGCCCGCGTTATTTATTCCGTAAGCGGCGCTCCAGTTTCCGCCCGGCAGCACGCCCAGATCGCGATAGGTGCCATTCACCAGTAGAAACGCGTGGCCATTCCCGCCAATCACCATGCCCGCATCATTAATTCCGGTGGCGAAACTTCCCGAACCTAAATCCGTGCTCTTACCTCCGCTCCACATCTCTCCGTGTGGTTGGCCATCCACGTACGACGTTCCAACAACCGTACCCGACGAGTTGATCCCATACGCGTACGTGTCCGTACCTCCAGCCAAACCAGCGAGATTCTGCATAGAACCCCCGCTCCCCGACAAAAACGCGCCCATATCTCCCGTTAACGCCTCACCCCATCCAACCGCAATCCCGGAATTATTAATCCCGAACGCTACAGTTGAAGACCCGCCCATTGCACCCAAATCGGTCACGGAGTAAATGGTGCTGGCTTGAAGTAGGCCAGCAAACGGAAGCAGAAGCATGGCAGCTCGCATTGAGATCACCTCGAACATTTAACGCAGCCCAAGTATCCCACGCACCGCGACTACTAAACACCACTATTAGTCCCATTTCCAAGCTTCAATTTTTCTGGTACTACGTTGCTATTCCAAACCAATTAAAGATATATTTCCGACCCCTCCAAAGGGATATATCCCCGCCTTCTGCCTTCTGCCTTCTGCCTCCTGCCTCCTGGACTGAACCCCAAAAGTGAG
>PMOK01000240.1 GCA_003162425.1 Bryobacterales bacterium
GCGGGTGGAACGCCCAGAACTTCAAAGAAATTCCAGCCTACGCGCACGGCCGGGAGTTGTTCAGGTTCGCCGCGCCCGGTCATATTGAAGTTCCCGCTCATAAAGGGCGCAAGGCCCGTGAGCGAGCGGCTGTGCTGCTGGAGGAACTCCGCGCGGAGGTACGAAAAGGCCCTCCGGTTGGGGCCGCGAGCGTTGGTGACAATCACCAAATCGTCCGCGTCCTGGTAGGGCATTGGACGGAGCAGCAAAGCGTTAGCCACGCTGAACATGGCGGTGTTGGCACCGATTCCGAGCGCCAGCGTCAGCAGGGCGGTGAGCGTGAAGCCGGGTGTTTTGGCCAGCATGCGCACGGCATAGCGGAGGTCTTTGGAGAGTGCGCCGGTCATTCGGAGATCACCACAAATGATAATACCCGTCGCGCCGCCCGATCTCTACGGGAACGCCGAAAAGCTCGCCGATACGTTCGGTTGTGAGCAGATCCATCTTTTCTCCATCGGCGAAAACGCGGCCATTCTTGAGCAGGATGACCCGGCCGATCTCGGGAATAATGTCGGGCAGGTGGTGCGTGACAACCAATATTCCCGTGCCGGCCTGCGCCAGCTTCCGAAGCAGCGAGCGCAGTTCCAGGGTGGCGCTTACATCCAGGCTGTTCGAAGGTTCGTCCAGCAACAGCGCGAGCGGATTGTGAACCATGGCGCGGGCGATCAGGATGCGGCGGCCCTCACCTGAAGACATTTCGGTCATGAAACGATCCGCGAGGTGGGGCACTTCGAGAAGATCCAGGACTTCACGCGCTTTCTTCACGAGCGGCGCCGTGACGTGGTGGTAAGGCTGGATGCCGATGCTCGAAAAGAAGCCCGAGAGCACTACCTCGATCCCAGTAATGTCGCGCGTGCAGGTGCTCATGAGGTCGTTCGAGACGATGCCCAATAGAGTGCGAAGCTCGAAGACGTTCCAGGATTGCTGCCCGAGAATCGTGAGCGACGATTCGGCGCGAGCCAGCGGATAGCACTCGCGCGTGATGGTTTTGATCAGCGTGGATTTGCCACAGCCATTTGGTCCCAGGATGGCCGCGTGTTCGCCGGCCTGGATGCGGAGGGTGATGTCGTGGAGAACGGTTGTGGTGCCCCGCATCACTGAGATGTTCCGGAAATCCAGTAAGGCGTGGCTGGTGGCTGGTTGCTGGTGGCTGGTGAAGAGGTCCGTCGCATCAGCGGGATTCCGGTGCATTCATCGAGAGTATACTGCAAACATGTTGAAACGCACTTTGATTTTGAGTTTTTTGATGTCTGCTTCGCTCGCTTTCGGACAGGGTGATTCGAATACCGTGACCGTCACCGCGAGCCAGAGCGTGAATTTGCAGCCGGATCAGGTGGTGTTCGGGGTCTACGTTACCACGTCCATCAATGCAAGCTTGGATGACGTACTCGCTGCTTTGAAAGGATCTGGGATCACCATCGCTAATCTTTCAGGTGTAGGCAACGGTTCCGGTATCCCGCTCGGCATTCTTCCAGGCAATCCGCAACCTACGCCCACTATTCAATGGTCTTTCGTATTAGGCGTTCCATTCGCGCAGATGAAGGCGACGGTCACCGCGCTCACCAGCCTGCAGCAGAGCATCATGCAGGCGAATAGCGGGTTCACGCTGTCTTTTTCTGTGCAGGGCACGCAGGTTTCCGCTAGCTTGCAGCAATCGCAGGTTTGCAGCATCCCTGGGTTGATCGCCGATGCTACCACGCAGGCTTCGAAACTTGCGTCCGCGGCGGGGCTCAATCTTGGATCGATTGCGGCCATGTCGAGCGCCGGCTCTAATTCGGGCATCGCGTTTGAGACCATCAGCGGCGCATTTAGCTCTCAGCTCACGGTGCCGCAGAGTTGTGCATTGACCGTGAAATTCGCTGTGACCAGATTCTGAGAGTATACTGCAAACATGCTGAAACGCACTTTAGCTTTGAGTTTCGTAATGTCCGCTTCGCTTCTGTTCGGGCAGCTTGATTCGAATTCCATCACCGTCACCGCAAGCCAAAGCGGGAATCTGCAACCGGACCAGGTGTTGTTCGCGGTCTATGTCACCACGCCTCTCACCACGAGCCTCGATGATGTCCTGGCCGCTGTGAAAGGCGCCGGAATCACTAGCGCTAACTTTTCAGGTGTGAATAGCTCTGCAGCGGCTCAATTGTGCTCGAGCCCTGGGGGCACTGGGACCACTGGGACCAATGGGACCAATGGGAGCCAGCAACCACCCGCGGAACAGTGGGCCTTTGGATTAGCCGTGCCATTCGCGCAGATGAAAGCTACGGTCACCGCGCTCACCAGCCTTCAGCAGAGCATCGTGCAGGCTAACAGCGGATTCACGCTGTCGTTTTCGGTTCAGAACGCGCAAGTCTCCACCAGCTTGCTACAATCGCAATCCTGCAACATCCCTGCGTTGATGGCAGAAGCTACCGCGCAGGCTCAGAAACTCGCAGCCGCTGCCGGGCTTAGCCTGGGATCGATTTTGGCGATGTCGAGCAACACTTCGAGTCCGGTGGCGAACAACTCCGTTCCGGTAGCGACCATCGGGTCATTCTCCTCAGGTATCCTCACGACACCGCAGGGTTGTGCATTGACCGTGAAATTTACTCTGACCAGATTCTGACGGCCGTTAGGTATCCTGCTTCACCCGCTTCAGCGCGATCTTCATCTTTTCGCCATCGGCCCCTTGCTTTACGGCGCCCGAGATTTGATCGCCGTCCACCTTCAGTTCGAGATAATAAATGGCTTCGCCGCTGTCCACTTCCATGGTGACGGTGTCCCCGTCCACCATTCCTTTTTGAATGGCATGCTGGTCGTCCTCGGGGCCGGCGGTGCCCGTCAGCTTATTGCCTTCCTGCTTCACGATCATGACCACAGGAATCGTCTGTGCGTCGCCGTCCTGTTTCATGTCGACGGTTCCGGACCATTTGCCAGTCAAATCAGCGCCGCTGAGGGTCCAAGCGGCCGCTAGCAGCAGACTCAAGATAGTACTCTTCATTGCGTGCTCCTTTTTCGCACTCCTATACTTGGCAAGTTTAACGCAGGTTGCAGCCGAAAAGTTGCAATTATTATTCGCGAATCGCCACCACCGGGTCCACCCGGAGCGCCCGGCGGGCCGGCAGGTAGCTGGCGATGAGGGCGACAGCCAAAAACAACAGCGCCATACCCGCATAAATGACGGGATCGGTGGGGCTGACATGAAACAAGAGCGACTCTAGCGCCCTGCCGATGAGGAATGCGCCCGCGAGACCAGCGGCAATGCCGGCCAGCGTGAGCCCCAAGCCCTGGCGCAGCACCAGGCGGACTATGTCGGCGGGCCGTGCGCCCAAAGCGCGGCGGATTCCCATCTCCTGGCGGCGCTGCTCCACCGAATAGGCCAGCAGTCCGTAGATTCCGATGGCCGCCAGTACCAGTGCCGCGGCTGCGAACGCGCCCAGCAGCCACAAGGTCAACTGCCGTTGCCCGAACGACTCTGAGACGACGTCCTCCATGCTGCGAACGGCTGTGACCGGAAGGTCGCCATCTACTTGCGCGATCTGCTTTCTCACCGCGCTGGACAGGGACAGCGGATTTCCGGAAGTCTTCACCGCTATGATCATTCCCGGCCAGGGGCGCTGAGCGTAGGGCGAATACAATTCGCCACCAGCGTCCGAATCCAGAGCTGAGGTTTTGACGTCGGCCACCACACCCACTACTTCTTCGTGCAGCTCCGCCCGGGCGACGATGAGTTGCTTGCCAATCGGGTCCTGGTTGGGCCAGAATCGCCGCGCCAGGCTTTCATTCACGATGGCGGCGCCGGAGCTCGACTCGTTATCGTGCTCGGTGAAGAAGCGGCCGCGCACCAGGCGCGTCCCGAAGGTTCGAAAATAGTCCGGTGTGACGGATTGCCAGTAGGCGAGCGGGCGTTTGCCGAAAGGAAGCACGGCATCACCGACTACTTGAATCGGTACCACCACGCTTGCGTGGAGCGGCAGCCAGAGCATTGCGCTGGCGGAATTCACGCCCGGTGTTGCCGAGATGTGCCGAAGGGCCTCGCGAAAAAAAGCATTCTTCTGGGGATTGGTTGCGTATTTCGCTTTCGGCAGGGTCACCTGCATAGTTAAGACATTGCGAGGATCGAAGCCAGGGTCAACCTGCTGCAGCTTCAGGAAACTGCGCATCAGCAAGCTGGCTGCAATCAGCAGGATCATGGAGACCGCGACTTGGCCAATCACCAGAAGTCCTCGCGCCTGGCTGCGGCGCAGACTGCCGGCGGAGCCTCGGCCGGATTCCCGCAAAATCATGTTCAGATCGGGTTTGGAAGTCTGTAGCGACGGAATGAGACCGAAGAAAACGGCGGTGACGATGGACACGAGCAAGGTGAACGCCAGCGTTTCCCAATCAATATGAATCTCGCCGGCGCGAGGCAGATTGAGTTGGTTGATGCGGCCGGCTAGCCGGGTTGCGGCGAAGGCCAGCGCGAGTCCAAGAACGCCGCTGATCAGCGATAGCACCAGACTTTCGGCCAGTAACTGGCGAATCAAATCGGCGCGGCCTGCACCGAGGGCGGCGCGCACCGCGAACTCCTTTCGACGACTGGTGGCTCTAGCCAACAGCAGGCTGGCGACATTGGCGCAAGCGATTAGCAACACCGCGCCGATGGCCGCGCACAAAACCAACAGCGCTGGTTTCACGTTTTCCACCAGGATTTCCCGCAAAGGGCTGCCCACCAGGCGGGCGTCAGGATCCGCATCCACCATGCCGGCGTTGTGCCGCAGATACTGGCGATTGAGTACATCCATTTCCGCCTGCGCCTGCTGGCCGCTGACGCCTGGTCTCAATCGAGCAATCACGGAGATGTAGCCGGCTCCAAGTCGAATTTGTTCGCGCGTGAATACGCTGAAGGCAGCCAGGTTGGTTGCCAGCAGATCCAGACCTGGCGCTGGTTGATCGAGGCCTGGTGGAAGGATCCCGACGATTGTGTGTGCCTGGGAGTCAAGCGCGAGCGATGTACCGATCACATCTGGATTCCCGCCGAATCTCCTCTGCCACAGGCCATAACTCAGCATCACCACCGGCTTCGCCCCTTCCCGATCCTCTTCGGGAAGAAAATCGCGGCCAAGGACGGGATGTACACCCAGTGTCTGAAGAAAATTAGCGGAGACGCGCGCGGCTTGGAGTTGTTCGGGTTGTTCCACACCGGTGAGGTTGAAAGTCTCGTTGCAGAAACCGGCGAGATTTGAGAAGGAGCGGGATTCGGAGCGCAATTGATCCAGCCGCATCAGCGAAAAGGGACCGCGCCCACTGGCACGTTTGAGATTGGTGTTGTACAGGAACAACAGGCGATCGGATTCCGGGTAGGGAAGCGGCCGCAGCAGCACGACATTCACGACGGTGAAGATCGCGGTGTTGGCTCCGATTCCGAGCGCCAGCGTCAGAACCGCTACGGCGGAGAATCCGAAGTCCTTCGCGAGCACCCGTAGGGCATAGCGGAAATCCTGAAGCATGACTGATTATAGAAAATCCGTTTCTCGTTTCTCGTTTCTCGTTGGGAACGGTCGATTAAAGCGTCGGGCTTCGCAGTCCCTAGCCCCAAGTCCCCAGTCCCTCTTACGCGCACATGATTCCTGCTTTATCGACGACATCCACACCACCAGGGGGAACAACCACGACGCCCGCATCGGTAATGGTATAACCCTTGGCTCGATCCTGCGCAAGATCGTGCCCGATGATGGTGAAATCCGGGATGCTGACACGAGCGGGAATGATGGCGCGGCGGATACGGCAGTGCCTTCCAATATCGCAGTGGGGCATCAGGATGCTGCCCTCCACTTCGGAAAAGCTGTTCACCCTCACGCCGGGCGAGAGAACGCTGCGGTTCACGCGTCCGCCCGAGATAATGCAGCCCGCCGAAACGATGGAATCGGTAGCCACTCCCGTGCGCCGGTTCTCCTCTGCAAAGACAAATTTAGCGGGAGGCTGTTGCTCCAGGTGCGTCCGAATCGGCCACCTGCTGTCATACAGGTTGAGCTCAGGATCGATAGCCACCAGGTCCATATTCGCTTCGTAGTAAGCATCCAGGGTTCCGACATCTCTCCAGTAGCGCACGGCCTTGCGGTTGAGGTCGCGGAAATCGTAGCCGAACACACGGGCACGGGAGATCCATTTGGGCAGAACATCTTTACCGAAATCGTGGGAGGAGCAGGCCTCTACGGCATCCTCCATGAGGCACTGCAGCAGCGTCGAGGTATTGATCAAATAAATTCCCATGGATGCGCTCACCATGCCGGGATTAAACACCGAGCGCGCGGGACGGCCGTGCTGGGGCTTCTCCTCGAAACCGATTACCCGTTGGTGGTCATCCATTTCGACGATGCCGAAACGCCCGGCTTGATCGGCCGCGGTCTGAATGGTCGCGATAGTGATTTCCGCCTTGGCGCGCCGGTGCCAGGTGACCATGTCCTGATAGTTCATTTTGTAGATGTGGTCGCCCGCGAGAATGAGCGTCAATTCCGGATTTTCCAACATGATGCTTTCACTGTTCTGGTACACCGCGTCGGCGGTGCCCAGATACCAATCTTCGTGAATGCGCTTCATGGGTGGGACCACTTCCACGAATTCATCCAGCTCGCCCGAAAACAGGGTCCAGCCCTCGCGGATGTGGCGGGTCAGTTCCAGGGCCTTGTATTGAGTCAGAATAAATATCCGGCGGATGCCGGAATTGACCGAATTGGACAGCGTGAAATCTATGATGCGATAGGAACCGCCGAATGTCACAGCGGGTTTTGCAATGTTCAGGGTTAGAGGGGCGAGCCGCTCCCCAGCGCCACCGGCCAGCACGATGGCGAGGACGTTTATCATTGGAACTCCTAATTGTGGAACGATGGTGATTAGTGAACTACGTCACGCAAACCAACAGATGAGGAAGCGCCACAGCGGGGCCGGGGACTTTTTTAGTATAGAAATATCCCGACGATAATGCAACAAAAGTTATCTGTAATTGTGGAGTGCGAGAAAACCTTGCGGATAGCTGCTTCGATCACGGCGATATCTGTCTCGCCGATAAAGGCTTGAACTTGATGTCCGGTCTTGTCGTACAAGAACATCGCTGGTAGCGCGCCGCTCCACTTGGGATCGATGGAATCAATGAAGTGTTGATCGTCCGCGGCCTGCTTGCGGTAGACTACGCCACGGACCGCGAATTGTTTCAGCAGCTTCTCGGCGTCCGCGGCTGCCTCCGGCTCGTCCGCCGATATCGTCACCAGCTCAAAGCCCTGCGATCGCAACTTGGCCTCCAGGCGGACCAGTTGCGGCAGCTCGGCGCGGCAAGAATCGCACCAGGTGGCCCACAAATCATAAAGGACCACCTTGCCTTTGTGATCGCTGACCAGCTTCTGGAATCCCGTTTCATTTAGCGAAACCAGCGCCGCGAAGAGCGGAATCGAAAGGAAGAGCAGGGCGATCTTCATCTGGCTCAGAAGCTCAAAACCTAAATGGATTGTCGCACGCGCTTGATGCCGCATCCGAAGGTTTTGGTTTCCGCTTGATCCACCGTTTTTCCGGCCAGCACCGCATCCAGCGCCAGGCGTAGGCGTTGCGTTCTTATGTGACTCTCGTTCTGGCTGTCGTCGATGGAGCCGTGATAACGGATGATTCCAGCGCTATCGATGACGTAACTCTCCGGCGTCACCTGTGCGTCGAAGCGATCCGCCAGCACGTTATCGGCATCCTTATAGACCGGGAAGGCGAACCCCACCCTTTTAGCGTGCTCGCGCACTTCGCTTGCGGGCTCAGAGCGGTTCGCGTTCACGAAGATGAACTTGACTCCCTTACTTGAATAATCCTGGTAGATGGCATTCATGCGCTGGTTGTAGGAGTTCGAGACGGGACACTGCGTAGCGATGAAAGTCACCACCGTGATCGGCCCGCGAAGAGTGGAGAACGCTACCGGCTTGCCGTCCAGATCCTGGATGCTGAAATCGGTGACCTGGGAGCCCAGCTTGAATTCCTGAGCGCTCAAAATGCCGGCCAACAGGCCCAGCGAAATGGTAAGAGTTCTGAACACGGTCCCTCCTTAACTTCAGTTTACCTGTTGGTGCGTTTGCGTTACTTCAGAATCTGGATCAGATTGCTGTAATCGTCCGTCCATGCGCGGAAGCCTGGCCGCGGCTTGGCCGGTTTGATGCCGGGACCGCGCAAGAGACTGTTGGTGAATGGCGTGTGGTCTGAGGACACCAGCACCCAGTCGCTCTCGGATAGGTAATCCTCATCCTCGCCATCGTCATTCACTTCGATTGCAACCTTGCCGAGGTCGAGCGCATTCCGCGCTACAACCGGTTCCAGCGCAAGATAGCGGTTGGATACATGCACGGCCAGAATTCCGCCGCGATTCAGGTGGCGAAAATAGAGCAGAAAAGCTTCGCGCGTCAGCAGGTGGACCGGGATGGCATCGCTCGAGAAGGCGTCCACCGCCAGCACGTCGAACTGCTGGCTTGGCTCGCGCTCCAGAGTTAATCGTGCGTCGCCCAGCAGCACTTGATGGTCCGCCTTCGAATCCTTCAGGAATGTGAACCAAGTGGTTGCGATGCTGAGATCGAGCGGATTGATTTCATAGAAACGGAAGAAGTCACCACGCCTGCCGTAGGCGGCGGTCACTCCAGCGCCCAGCCCGATAACGCCTACGCGAATAGAGGGCCGCTGTTCATCAAAATAGCGGATCGCGCGCCCCACACCCGATTTGGGGCCGTAGTAACTGGTGGGAGTGTCGCGATCCTCCGGAGCCGTGAGCTGTGTTCCGTGATTAATGGTGCCGTGAATCAGTCTGCGGGATCCGGTCTGACTTGCGTTGTCCTCCAAGTCGTACACGCGCAGCACTCCGTAATAATTGCGCACCGAACGCTCGAAGCGCTGGTCATCCAGATGTTTCTGATAGCCGATGTAGATGGCGAGCGCGAACGTGAATACGATCATCGCGATGCGAACTGTTAGCAGCACGAACCGTCGTGGCCAATTACCAGGCGCGACCCATAGCACGATGGCTATCAGCGCTGCGCAGGCTATCAGCGACAGCGGCAGTTCGGCGTAAGTGTTGAACAAGTGAGGCGCGCCAACTGCTACGAACAGCCCGCCCAGTGCGCCGCCTACCGCAACCATTAAATAAAAACTGGTCAAGTGTCGCGGATCGGGTTTTAGCCGAACCAACTCGCCGTGACAAGCCATGCAACAAATAAACAGCGCAGCGACGAACGTAGGAACGGACCACTTGATGGCCAGATTGCCCTTGCTGTAATACAGCGCATAAGCCGCCGCTCCGAGCGCGGCCACCAGCAGAGGAAGAAAAACGGCGCGATGATAAAACCTTTCACGCTCGAAGCAGATGATGAAGCTGGCCAGATAAACTCCGAGCGTCGCCACCCAAAGCAGCGGAATGGGCGCAACATTGGTACTGAGATGAGTGGTGACGGAAAGAAGCAGCGCGGATCCGCAGGCGGCGAGCGCAATCCAAAGCGCTTGCAATTCCCAACGTGGAGCATCGCCGGCTGACGAAGGTTCGCTCGCGATGGTGTGATTCCGTGCGTTCCACGCGAGCGCCGCGCAAAGAACCACGAACAACACGTATATCCCGGACCATCCGTAAGCTTGCGTGTGCGTCGTGGCCAGCGGTTCCACTACGAGCGGAAAGCTGAACAGCGCCAGCAGCGATCCGAAATTTGAGAGCGCGAACAGCCGATAAGGGATGGCGCCGGGCTTCGCCGCGACATACCAGGCTTGCAGCAGCGGACTGGTAGTGGATAGCAAAACGTAAGGCAGGCCGATGGTCGCGGTGAGAAGCAGCAAGATGCGGCCGGAGGGGTCACCGGGATGCACGGGCTTCCAATCCGGCGAAGGAAGAATCGGAAGCAGAGCGATGCTCACCGCCAGCAGACTTATGTGCAGCAGCGCCTGCTGCCTGGGTTTCAGATAACGCGTGGAGAAGTGGGCGTAGAGATATCCGGTCAGCAACGACGCCTGGAAAAATAGCAGACAGGTGCTCCATACTGAGGCCGATCCGCCGAACCAAGGCAGGATGATTTTGCCGATCATCGGCTGCACTTCAAATAGCAGAAACGCACTGAGAAAAATGGTGGCGGCGTAGAGCAAGGAGTCATAATCGCACTTGTGGGGCAGGTTGACAACCTGCAGCAGGATGCCATCCTGCCCTACAAGTTGATAGACTCTCCACTTGACGCTGGCCCCTGTCGACTACCTCATCCTCTCGCTCTACTTCGCATTCGTTCTGGGCATTGGCTGGTTAGTGAAGCGCAAAGTCACCACCAGCGAAGATTTTCTAACTTCCGGCCGCTCTGTTCCGGTGTGGATCACGAGCTTAGCGTTCATCGCGGCTAATCTCGGCGCGCAGGAAGTGATCGGCATGTGCGCCTCGGGTGCGAAATACGGAATCATGACCGCGCATTTTTACTGGATCGGCGCGGTGCCGGCCATGCTGTTCGTGGGCGTCTTCATGATGCCGTTCTATTACGGAAGCCGCGCGCGGAGCGTTCCTGAATATTTAAAACTGCGCTTCGACGAGAAAACCCGCGCGCTGAATGCCGCCACCTTCGCCGTGATGACGGTTTTCTCGTCCGGAATCTCGATGTACGCGCTCGGATTGTTGTTCCAACTGGTCTTGGGCTGGAGCTTCACGGCGTCGGTGCTGCTTTCGGCCGCCATCGTTCTGATCTACACCTTCCTGGGCGGGCTCACCAGCGCCATTTACAACGAGGTGCTGCAATTTTTCCTGATCGTTCTCGGCTTCGCACCGCTCGCCATCATGTCCGTACTCAAGGCGGGCGGATGGCGCGGGATGTCGGCGCGGTTACCGCCGGTGATGACCCACGCGTGGTCGTATTTGAAAGAGCCGTCGCAGAATCCGATGGGCGTTGAAGTATTCGGATTGGTGGCCGGCCTCGCGTTCGTTCTTTCATTTGGCTACTGGTGTACCGATTTCCTGGTGGTGCAGCGGGCCATGGCGGCGGATTCCATGTCGGCCGCGCGGCGAACGCCATTGATCGCGGCGTTTCCGAAGATGATCATGCCGTTCATCGTGATCGTGCCGGGAATCGCGGCGCTGGCGCTGTCCAAGATGGCCGTGGGGTATGCACTCCCGCTCAAACCCGATGGCGGACCCGATTACGATCAAGCCATGACCACGCTCATGGCGCAGTTCTATCCTTCGGGAATGCTGGGCCTGGGGCTCACCGCGCTGATGGCGTCGTTCATGTCGGGCATGGCCGGCAACGTCACGGCCTTCAACACGGTGTGGACGTACGATCTCTATCAGGGCTACATCCGCAAGCGCGCGCCGGATTCGCATTACCTTCTGGTGGGCCGCATCACAACGGTGGTGGGAGTGGGGCTATCGATCGGGACGGCGTACCTGGCCAGCCACTTCAATAACATCATGGATTTCCTGCAGCTCATATTCGGGTTCGTCAACGCTCCGCTGTTTGCGACATTTTTGCTCGGAATGTTCTGGAAGCGCGCCACCGGACACGGCGCTTTCACGGGACTCCTGGCGGGGACATTAGCGGCCGCCGCTACGCACGGTTTGACGCTCGCCGAAAACAAAGGAGGCTGGCTTGGCGCCGTGATACACAACTTTCCGTCCACCATGGCGCAGAATTTCTGGATCGCGATCTTTGCGTGGTCTACCTGTTTCTTAGTCACCATTTTGGTGAGTTTATTGTCCCGGCCAAAGGCAGAGCCCGAGCTGCACAATCTGGTTTACGGCCTCACCGATATTCCGCACGACCCCGCTCCGCCGTGGTACAAGCGGCCGCTTCCGCTGGCCGGCGTGGTGATAGTGGCACTGGTAATTTTGAATTTCCTGTTCTGGTAAATATGCGCGACCTTCGCATTCCCATCGGTTTGTTCTTCACGCTGGCAGGCCTCATCCTGGCAGTGACGGGCTTGGTAACGCAAAATCGCGCCCCGCTCGAAACGGTCAACGTAAATCTTTACTGCGGCGTTTCGATTCTGGCATTCGGAGGTCTGATGCTGTGGCTGGCACGGCGCAGTTCGTAATCCAGGCTTTTGAGGCGCGCTACCACAGCACGCCGGATCTCGCCCGCGCTCCCGGACGCGTGAACCTCATCGGTGAGCATACCGATTACAATCTCGGCCTGGTGTTGCCGGTGGCCATCGATCTGGATTGCTACGTGGCCTCGGCGCCGAATCGTCTGGGAGTGCTGCGAATCCATTCCCAACACCTGGATCAAAGCCGCGAGTGGCCGATCGAGCAGATCACCGAGCTCCGCGCCACCGGCGATTGGAGTGATTACGTGATCGGCATCGCGCGGCAACTGCCGCTCGGCCGGGGGCGCGACGTATTGATCCACAGCAGCGTGCCGCTGGGCTCCGGCCTCAGTTCTTCGGCCGCGTTGGAAGTAGCGACGGCGCTCGCGCTTGGTTGGCCGGGCGATCTGCCCAGCATCGAACTTGCGAAACTGGCCCAGCGCGGCGAAAACGATTTTATCGGGCTGCCGTCCGGCATTATGGATCAGTATGTCGCAGTCTTTGGACAGCGAAATGCCGCGTTGCTGATCGATTGCCGGAGCCTGGAAAGCCAAGCTGTTGTTCTGCCTGACGCGATGGCGATTGTTGCCGTGAACACGATGGTGAAACACGAGCTGGGGCAGTCGGCTTATCGTCAACGGGTTGCGGAATGTGCGTCTGCGGCCTTAGATATCGGAGTGGAAAGCCTGCGCGATGCCGAGGCGCATCAACTGGAATTGATCCGCGATCCGATAGCCCAGCGGCGCGCGCGGCACGTTCTCAGCGAAAACCAGCGGGTCCTGGATTTCGTAGAGGCCAGCCGCAAAGGCGACTTGCGCGAGATGGGCCGGTTGTTGGTGGAATCACATCGCAGCTTGGAACACGACTATGAAGTAACTTGCGCGGAGTTGGATTTTCTCGCGGATCGCGCGATGCAGATCGAAGGTACGCTGGGCGCGCGGATGACCGGTGGCGGATTCGGGGGCTGCACCGTAAATTTGGTTGAGCCGGCGGCTGTGGAGCGATTCAAGCAGACGTTGGGAAGAGCCTATCTGGAAAAATTCGGGATCGAGCCGGTGTTTTATTACGTTCGTCCATCGGACGGCGCGCAGCGGATTTCCTAAATGTGGCGCAGGCACTCCTGCCTGCCGCGTCGACACTCATGTCGATTCTTAGTTCCACTTCCCCTGTGAAACAGCATCGAGACGAGTCTCGACGCGGCACGCAGGAGTGCGTGCGCCACGTCATTTCAAGAACGCCGCAGCGGTTTTCGTGAACTCAGGCCATCTCTCGCCACCGATTGGTCCATGACCGCCGTTGGGGACGATCCACAGGCTCGATCGCGGAATCGCTTTCGCTATTTCCACCGAAATCTCAACCGGATAAAGAGGATCGCGATCGCCCTGCACAATTAACGTGCGGGCTTGAATGGTGGAAAGGTACGGCGGAGTGAAATTCATGTCGTCGTAGCTGTCAGCGAAACTCGCCGTACTGGCGAGCAGAGCTTTGATCTGCGCGTCGCCTCCCGGATGGCGCCGGCGCATCATTTCCCAATCCTGTTCAGTGAGGCTATTTGGATACTGGCGCATGATGGGGCGGGCCTTAGCGGGGAAGTAACTGGTGGCGCTCACCAGCACCATAGCTTCGACGCGCTCGGGTTGCTGTGTGGCAAGGTGCAGCAGAACGTTTCCTCCGCCGCTCACGCCCAGTCCCTTGAAAGTGCCGATTTTCAAGTGATCGAGCAGCGCCAAGATGTCCGCGGCGGAATCCTGATGGCGGAATACTTTCGACGGGTTGTTGGATCGTCCGTGGCCGCGCATATCGGCCACGATGAGTTGAAAACTCTTGCTCCAGTCGGGGATCAATGGCGACCAATCCTGGCTGCATCCACCGAAGCCGTGTAGCAAAATCAGCGGCTCACCGCTGCCGTGAACTTCGTAGTAGAGCTGTACGCCGTTGAGTGTTTCGATCAAATTCTCCTCCCAAAAATAAAACCGCCCACGCTTGCGCGTGAGCGGTTCGTAGATACCAATAGTTTATCAGCGGCGGCCTCCGGCGGTCAATAGATTTTCACCGCATTTGACTTTGTCTCTTCAGGCGCGGCACAATAGTTCCTCCTCAAGGAGTTGATCGTGAAAAGCATCGCCCTGCTCTATTTGTGTGCGGCTCTGATCGCTCAATCGGCCTTCAGCGCGCCGCGTCTGAATCCAGCCGAAAAGCGGACCATGGAATTGAAGTCCGCCGTCGTCCTGTTAACCGTCCACTTCGAGGTGGGAGCCAGGCTCAGAATAAACGGCAATCCCTACAATTACGGCTTGACTTACGATGTAAAAGGCACCGGATTCATTTACCGTCCGGACGGCTACATCGTAACCAACGGGCACGTGGTTGCCGCCGCAAATAAGAAGGATGCGGACGCCCGCGAGAACCTGAAGGCCTCGATCATGCACGACATCATCGGGGCGCTGGTTCCGAAAATTGCGGAAGTCACGGGTCACTCCGTAACCGGAAACGATGATCAAATTCGCATTGCGTACGATATTAGGCCTTTTTTCGAGCGAGGCCCGGACTTGACCGTTACTTTGCCGAACCGGCAGGTTTTCAACGGGGAAATCAAGGCTTACAGCGACCCCATGGACCAGGGCGGCAAGGATATCGCCATCGTCAAGATTGATGCCACCAACCTGCCCACACTCCGCCTCGGAGATTCCGACTCCGTTCACATACAGGAGCCGATGACTGTGATCGGATATCCGGCCGCAGCCTCGCAGGTGAGCCTGGTCAGCATGGAATCTTCGTTAGTTCCAACTGTCACCAATGGCCACATCTCTGCGATAAAAACCGATTTCAAAGGCACGCGAGTGATTCAATCCGATGCCGCCATCAACCCCGGCAATAGCGGCGGCCCGGCTTTCAACGACGCCGGTGAAGTGATTGGCGTCGCCACGCTTCGGGCGAAGGACGCTGTGGGTTTATATTTCTTCGTGCCCATGAACACCGCCTCGGAGTTTGTGAACCAGGTCGGTGCGAAGCCGCAGGCGGGAGTCTTCAACCAGATGTGGGAATCGGCGCTCGACACCTACGACCGCGGCGCATGCCAGGGCGCCAAGAGCAAGCTGCAAAGCGTGTTAAATATCATGCCCAACATGCCGGATGCAGTCAGCTTAATGCAAGCGTCGGAGAAATGTGCAACCGAGGAGGGCGCCATTGGCCGCGTCATGGAAGGATCCACCTGGATGCTGTATTCCGCGGTGGGGCTGGTGATTGTGGTCACCGCGTTCCTGCTAATGCGCCGCAAGGCGCTGCCGCAGGCCCCTGGTGCGCAGGGTGTGGTGATGCCAGGTCCTCCCCGGGTCGGCACTCGTCCGGAAACGCCGCCTCGGGTGGAATTGCCTTCGCCCGCTGCCGAGGGGTCCTATGGAAGCGTGCAGGTTATGGCAGGGTCGCTCGCCGGGCAGAAATTCAAAATCACCAAAGCTGGAGTTTTGGTCGGGACGGATCCGTCGAAATGCCAGATCTGTGTCACCGAAGATGCCATCTCGCACGAGCACGCTTGGATCGTTCCAGTCGATAATCGGGTAGTGGTCATCGATCGTGGCTCTACCAACGGAACGTACATCAATTCGGTGGACTCGCCGCGCGTCAGCAAAGTGGGGCTCCAGAATGGCGATCGTGTCTACCTTGGCAAAAAGGGATCCGTCGTATTGACCTATTTCAGCTCGTAAAGGCAGGAAGAACGAGATGGCAAAGTTTTGCGCCAATGGACATCAAATGGAGGACTCCTGGTCGGTCTGTCCCTATTGCCAACGGACAGGATTTCAGGCGCCGGCCCAACCTCCCCAGGTGAAAACGCGTTTGGAAGGCGAAGCGCCCAAGGAAGCACCACCGGCTGCCCCCTCCGCCGGACGAAAAACTGTTTTGCTCACCGATAAGCGCAAGCCGCCCGTGGTGGGATGGTTTGTCGCGTTGACCGGCGAACAGAAAGGCGAGGATTTTCGCATTCGCGACGGCCAGAACGTCATCGGCTCGGCGCCGGATGCCGACATCGTACTGCGCGATACGGCAATTTCCGGAAAGCATGCCAGCCTACGTTACAAGGATCAAAAATTCTTTCTCACCGATCTGGATTCGAGCAACGGTACCTATCTGAACGATAATTCCACGCCGATCGCCCGCGAGGAATTGAAGGACAACGATATAGTCCGAATCGGTGAAGTATCCCTAAAGTTCAAATGCTTCTAAAAATGTTCCTCGGTTCATCGGTTCTTCGGTTCTACGGTTCGAAACCTCCAACTGAAGAACTGAAGAACTGAAGAACTGAAGAACCGAGGAACTGAAGAATCGCGCATGCGCATCCGCCCTGGCATTGAATTAGCGAATCTCACTGATGTCGGTTGTCACCGCGCTGAGAACGAAGATTACTATTGTTACGCCGAGCCGGAGGACGACCTGGACTTTCAAAAGAAGGGCCGATTGGCGGTGGTGGCGGACGGGATGGGCGGGCACGAAGGTGGCAAGCTGGCCAGCACCCTCGCGGTGGAGGCCGTGCGCGACGGATATTTGAATGACTCGGAGGGCGATCCAAGCCAGGCGCTCCGAACGGCGTTTCAAGATGCACATGCTGCGATTCAGGAACATGCGCGCCAGCATTCGGAGCTTCGAGGGATGGGCACCACCTGCACGGCTGCAATCATCCTCGACGGCCAGCTTCATTACGGTCATGTGGGCGACAGCCGTTTGTATCTGATTCGCGGCTACAACATCTCGCGACTCACCCGGGACCATTCTCAGGTGGCGCGCCTGGTTCAGGACGGATTGATCACGCCGGAAGAGGCTTCCGTGCACCCGCATCGCAACGTGCTTACCGCTGCCATGGGCGTGGAGCCGGCTGCTGCCGATTTCTCCGAAACACCACTTCCGCTCGAGCCCGGCGATATTTTGTTGATGGCGACCGACGGTCTGCACGGCCTGGTGACCGATCAGGAGTTGCTGGCCACCGCGGCTGCGCTCGATCCCGCGGAAGGCTGCAAAGAGTTGGTCCGTATGGCAAAAGAGCGGGGCGGTTTTGATAACATAACGTTACAGATTCTGAAGATCATGTAAAACGTTTCTCGTTTCTCGTTTCTCGTTGGGCGCGGTGGAGCTAACCAGAAGCTAGGAACCGGAAACCACGAACCAGGAACCAGGAACCAGCAACCTCAGCCCATGACCGGAACACAGATCGGTAATTACAGAATTCTGGAAAAACTCGGTGAAGGCGGCATGGGTGTGGTCTACAAAGGTGTCGACATCAACCTGGACCGCACTGTCGCCATCAAGGCGCTCAACACCGAGCTCACTGGAAATCCGGAATTGGAACAGCGCTTTCGTGCCGAAGCCAAGGCGCAAGCGAACCTGAATCACACCAACCTCGCCACGCTTTACGCGCTGCTCATTGAAGACGGGCGTCCCTGGATGGTGATGGAGTTCATCGAAGGCGAGACGTTTGAGCAAATGGTGCAGCGCCGCGGGCCGATCCCCGGTACCGAAGCCGTTCCGCTATTCCGGCAGGCGTTGTTAGGCGTGGGCTATGCCCACCGCATGGGTATTGTGCATCGCGACATCAAGCCCAGCAACATCATGGTGAACAAGCAGGGAATCGTCAAGGTGATGGACTTTGGCATTGCCAAGGTCATGGGCACGCGGGGCATGACCAAAACCGGAACGCAGATGGGCACGGCGTTTTATATGTCCCCCGAGCAAGTATTGAATCGGGGCGCAGACATTCGGTCGGATGTTTATTCGTTGGGCGTGACGCTGTACGAAATGCTCACCGCCAATGTGCCATTCAACGGCGATAGCGACTATCAGGTGATGACGGATCACGTGAACGCCCCGCCGCCGTTGCCGACGAAATTCTATCCTTATATCCCGCTAGGTCTCCAGAACGCCGTGCTGAAGGCGCTCGAAAAAAAACCGGAGGCTCGCTTTCAGACCGTGGAGGAATTCGGGACGGCTCTGGAACAGCCGGACACGTTCAACGTAACTCCACCGCAAGTTGCTCCCTCACCTCGCGGTGCGACCGTGGTGGAAAGCGCGGCTTCACGGGCCCCCGCGAGCGTTGCGTCTGTTGTGGCCACAGGCGCCACCGCCGCTCCGGCTACTGCGGCTATTGTGACCGGTCCGGCTGATGCCACCGGCCCAAACGTTCCGGCGAAAGCATCTTTCTGGACCCCCGAGCGCAAGATCGCCGGCGGTAGCGTCGCAATCATACTGGCGCTCATCGGAATCTGGGCGGCGCTTCGGCCCAACGTGAAGAATACGGGCCTTCCTTCTGCGCCTGTCACGGTAACTCCGACCCAAGTCACGCCGCAACCGTCGGATAACCAGTTGCCTCCGCCTCCATCGAATCCGGTTGCCCCGAACAAGACGACTCAGAATAAATCGGCCCCGAACAATAGCCAGGCAGACAACGGCATTCCTGCGCTTCCGCCCGTTCAGCCTGAAACTCCGCGCGTAAGCAAGCCTGTCCCCGCGCAACCTTCGTTCGTTAGGGTCCCGGCCGGAACCATGGTCACCATCCGTCTACTCGGTGCGATCGATTCCAGGCGGGACCGCACGGGCCAAAGGTTCGAGGCACTCGTGGACCTGCCCGTCGTGATCGGTGGACGTACGATGATCCCTCAAGGGGCCGGCGCGCGCGTGGTCTTGACCAACTTCGTATCTCAAGTGCGACTCGAATTGGTTTCTATATCGGCCAACGGCATCAACCACATTCTGCGTAGCAATATTTTTGAGAAACAAGGCATCATCCGCGGCAAGCCCGCCCCCTTTGTGATCGTCCCCCCGGACACCAGGATCCGATTCACGCTGCAAACGCCCATCACTTAGACGTGTACTCGATTCGTCTACTATTCGCCGCGCTCTTCGCCGCCCTTCCCCCAGCGTACGCCGCCACGCTCACACCGCAAACAGCCGCTGCCTTTGATCGTTACATCGAACTGACTGAGGCCAGAATGAAAGCGGATCGCTCGCCGGACGCCTGGAAAGCTAAGGCTCACGGCAACAATATCCGCATCGAACCCAGCCACACGCTCGATAACGGAAAGAAGATCGATGTTCCGGACGGAATGATCCAGCATTGGGTGGGAACCATGTTTATCGCAGGCGCCGCGATCCCTCAAGTGAAGGCCGTGCTGCAGGATTATGAGAACTACAAACACATCTACAACCCTGAAGTAATCGAGTCCAAACTAATATCGCATCAAGGCGATGAGTACGACATCTTCCTGCGCCTCTACAAAAAGCAAGTGCTGACCGTGGTGTTGAATTCCAATTATCACGTCCGCTACGGCCTGCTGGACCCGCGGCGCATGTACGTGATTTCGCACTCCACGCGAATCGCTGAAGTGAAAGACACCGCCCGTCCGGCCGCTGGTGAGGAAAAAGTGGGCGACGATACCGGTTTTCTCTGGCGCCTGAATTCATACTGGCGTTTCGAGCAAGCGGATGGTGGAGTTTACGCCGAATGCGAAGCTATTTCCCTATCGCGCGATGTCCCGCCGTTACTGGGCTGGATGATAAAGGGATTTCTCGAAAAATTTCCGAAGGAATCCATGCAAAATACTCTGCGCGGCACCAAAGCGGCGGTGTTAGCGAAGCGCTAACCAAATCCCACATACTGGACTTCTTCTTCCAGTGTCAATCCGAAACGGTTTTGGACGCGCGACTTCAAATCGGCGATGATTTCGCACAACTCGCGCGCCGTACCCTGACTCTCGTTGTAGATCAGGTTGGCGTGATACTCCGCCACGCGAATGCCGCCGTTTCGGATTCCCTTGGCGCCCACTTGCTCCAGAAAATATGCGGAAGGCACCTTCCCTTCCCGGATTACACGCTCCGGCACCTGCCGTTGCACGGCTTCCGGAAGCTCCGCCAGGATCAGGTTCTTAAATATGCTGCCGGCGCACTTCATGGTGGCGGGATATTTTTCGAGGCGGACCTTCAGAATGCCGTCCGCGGTCCTCTGAAGCTCATCAGCGGACGCAGGCGCCAGTTCGAGCTCGGTCGAAAAAATAATCCAGCCCTTGCGCCGCTTGAAAATGCTCTCGCGATAATGAAACTCGCAGTCTGCGTTGCCGAACACGCGAATCGTGGCCCCATCGAAGAATCGAAGTTGGCGGACGCGTTCATTGATGGAGTGCCCATAGGCACCCGCGTTGCCGTATATCGCTGCGCCTATGGAACCCGGGATTCCCGTCATGGTCTCGAGGCCCTGTAGACCGTGGCTGATCGTATAATCCACCAACGTTTGAAGTTCCGCGCCCGCGTCTGCACGCACCATGCGGCCGTCACTCGATATGCCGCCGGATGTGAACCTCAGCACGATTCCCCGAAATCCAGCATCAGAGACGATAAGATTCGTACCGCCGCCGATCACCGCAAACTCAGCGCCGCTTGCGCGCACAATGATCAGAGCCATCATAAAGCTCGGCTCAAAAGGCGTCTCAACATACAAATCAGCCGGGCCGCCGATTCCGAATCGCGTGTAGCGGCTCAACCAAACGTGCTCGGAAATCGTTAAATTAGGAATCTGGGCAAGACGCTGAAGTGTCGCCTGCTGGACGGGCATCTTTTCAAATGGTAGCAACGCACGCCTGCGGCTTGCGATCTTCGTAGCGTAAGCCTCCGGCTTGCGATTTCTTAAAAGGAGCAACTTCGTGTCATCTGGGTTTGCCGGCTTCCCGCCGGAAATGGTCCAATTCTTCCGAGGGCTGAAGCGCAACAACCGCCGCGATTGGTTCCAGCCGCGCAAGCACCTCTATGAGCAGCACGTGAAAGAACCGATGCTGGAGCTGGTGACGGCGCTGAACGGTGAGCTGAGGAAGTTCGCGCCCCAGTGCGTCACCGAACCGAAGAAAGCCGTGTTTCGAATCTATCGGGACACGCGGTTTAGCGCCGACAAGACGCCGTATAAGACGCATGTCGCGGCATCTTTCTTTCGGCGCGAAGGAGGCGGCTTCTACTTCAGCGTGTCACTCGATCAGGTTGAAGTCGCCGGCGGCATCTATCGTCCCAGCCCGGAAACCATGTACCTGGTCCGCACGCACATCGCGGAGAATTACAAAGAGCTTCGCCAAATTCTCGCCAACAAGAAAAGCCGGAAGCTGGTAGGCGATCTTCAAGGCGATGAGCTGACGCGCGCCCCCAAGGGTTTCGATCCCCAGCATCCCGCGCTCGATCTCATCAAGAAGAAGGATTGGATACTCGACGTATCGCTGGATCTGTCCTTGGCAACCACTCCCAAGCTCTACGGCGAGATCCTGGGTCGGTTCCGCGCCACCGCCCCGTTGATCGAATACCTGAATCGTCCTCTGGCCGGCCGCAAGCCGCCCAGGGAGCCGATGGAAGCTCATTTGTGACGAGGAAGACGAGTACCTGAACGAGTCCGACTACCGATTCAATCACTGGCTAGACGCGAGAAGCTGTTGGCGGGTACGGCGGGCAGTCTGGCGATAACGGCTGGAATCCTGCACTCCGAAATTACCGCGCGCCTTCTGACGAGACCTCTTTTGACGATGCCTTTTATCTTAATCACAGCTTCGAACTGTTCCTGGTCAACCTTCATTCCTTTGCTTCTCCAGTCACAGATATGGTAGCGTAGTACTGTGATTTATATATCACAACCGTGGAGCTGGGCATAGGTAAGCCCGGCGGTCTTATAAACCGTTAAATTGTTAGGGGTTTTGCTGGTTCGACTGACCTGCGTATGGTTACCATCTCTCACGAAACCATACGCATGTTAAGCTTTTAAGAACCTTTCCAACTTGAAACTCGTCTATAGGAGGTGGTAGGATCGCTTGTGACCTAAAGATCACAAGGTGGGCTACCGAAGAGATGTGTGGATGCAAAACCACGGATACTTCGCTTCTACCGGACGGAGAACAACACGGAACCATGCAACGACTGGCTTACGGGATTACGCGACAAGGAAGGGCGGGCGACCATCCGTACAAGGCTCAACCGAGTCCAGAATGGAAACCTATCAAACTGTAGATCTGTGGGAGACGGCGTCCACGAGTTGAAGATCGATTTTGGTCCTGGATACCGCGTTTATTTTGCTGCTGATGGAGACTCGATAATTTTGCTGTACGGAGGCGATAAGAGTACTCAAGTTCGTGACATCGTGAAAGCAAAAGAGTATTGGAGCGATTACAATGCCTAAACGAACCACAGATTACCGGAGTCTGCTTCTCGAAGATCTTAAAGATCCGGAGGAAGCGGCGCAATACCTGACCGCAGCACTACGTGACTCAGAAGAAATGTTCCTACTTGCTTTGCGCGATGTAGCAGAGGCACACCAGATGGCGAATGTAGCGGGTAAAGTGGGCGTAAGCCGAGAGAGCCTCTATCGAATGCTCGCCCGCTCAGGCAACCCCACCTATCACAATTTCTTTGGAATCTTAAAAGCCTTGGATGTCGCATTTGATAGGATCCAGGTGCGTGGCGCTGTCCAGGCTCAACCACCTCCAAGCCCGCACCGCCGCCGCTCGCGCCGGGGAAATCCTGATGTCAAGATTCGTTCTACCGGTTACAACACGCAATCTCCCGACGAGAGCAGCGCGATCCTTCCTGTATTCGGAGGCGGTCCTGTTAACGAGGTGAATGCTTCTCTGTCGGAATTCTATCCCAATGCTGGCGGACTTTTCCAAGCTAACTTCATCGGAACCGGCAGCCTTAACCCCTCGTCCAGCAGGGAAGGCATGCAGCAAGTTGGACAGCAGCAATCCGCAGCAGCGTAAAACAGAAAGAGCTTCTTTAATGGCTGAAAAACAAAAAGAGTTGGTAGATCGCACCCCAAAAGCGGTCCAATCTACCGATTTCGCATCGGTCTACGCGAACTTTACTAAGTTTGAGAATACCCCGTGGGATCACAAGATCTCCTTCGGAGAAATCATCGAGCAGAACCCGGAAGGGGGCACCGTAGAATACCACACTGCGGTTACGATGTCATGGCCATCGGTCAAGGTAATGGCGTTCTACTTAGCTCTCAATATTGCTTTCTACGAACACGAACACGGAGCTATCCAAATTCCAAAGGCCACACTCCAGCCCGACATCCAACACCTCGCAGATAAACCACTTCAGATTGAGCAGTTGATCTCCGAAGCAACAAAGATCAGGAAAATAGGGGCAAAGAAAAGCTAGGGGGCCGGAAGCTGGTAGGCGATCTTCAGGGCGACGAGCTGACGCGCGCGCCCAAGGGTTTCGATCCCCAGCATCCCGCGCTCGATCTCATCAAGAAGAAGGATTGGATACTCGACGTATCGCTGGATCCGTCCTTGGCGACCACTCCCAAGCTCTACGGCGAGATCCTGGATCGCTTCCGCGCCATCGCCCCCTTCATCGAATTCCTGAATCGTCCGCTGGCCGGCCGCAAGCCGCCCCGGGAGCCGATCGAAGCTTATTTTTGAACGGCGGGAAGCAGCCAGAATCCAGAAGCCAGAATTCAGGAGTCAGAAGGAGGAATGCGCTTCGCGCTTTCGTTCCTTACTATGGTGGAAGTGTTTGAATCCAGATTGCGCCCAACAGGATGGTCAGGATCGCTAGTGGCGCGCCCACGCGGAAGTACTCCCAGAATCCAATGGTGACTTTGCGGCGCGCCTGTTGAATGACGATCAGATTGGCAACCGATCCCAACACCGTCAGGTTTCCCGCCAGGGTTGACGACATGGCCAGCGTCAGCCAGGCCCGTGTAGGGTTCGCCAGATGAGCGGCGAACGGCTTAAACACCAAAACCGCCGGAACATTGCTCACCAAGTTGGATAACACCGCGGAGAAGGCGCTCAGCAGGAAGACATTGTCCAGATGGATTTGTCCCGCGAAGGCGGCCAGGTCTTTTTCGAGTGATGTTTTCTCGACTCCGGCGATGACGACGAACAGGCCCACAAACATCACCAGCAGGCTCCAGTCGATGCGGCGATAAACGTTTTCCGGATTCACGCGGCGGGTGATGAGGAGCAGGGCTGCAGCCACAACGGCTACTTTGGGAACCGGCCATCCGGCAAAGAACATGACGATCATGGCGAGCGAAGCGAGGATGGCTTTCCACATCAGCCAGCGATCCACGCGCACGGAACGCTTTTCCACGTTGACGCGCGCGCGCGATGTAAACTCTGAGCGGTAAGCCAGGAAAATGACGAGCACCGTCAGAACCAGCCCAGCCAGCGCGATGGGAGCGAGCGAGGCAAGAAACTGGCGGTAGGGAATGCCGGAAAAACTTCCGATCATCATATTCTGAGGATTGCCGGTGATGGTGGCGACGCTGCCGATATTGGAGGCCATCGCCACAGCCAGCAGATAAGGCACCGGATTGCGGCGCACTGTTTCGGTGATCTCCAGGACCAGCGGAGTCAGCACCAGGCACATGGTGTCGTTAACGAAGAAGGCGGAAAAGAAACCGGCGATCCCCACGATTGCGATCAAGAGCAAAACGGGGCGGTGGGCATGCTCCACCACACGCTCCGCCACTAGCGAAAAGAAGCCAGAGAGCTGTAGATTCGCGACTACGATCATCATTCCGAAGAGCAGAATGATGGTGTCGAAATTGATGGCCTGCTGCGCTTGGGCCAACGTGAGAGCGTTCACTCCAACCATCAGGCTGGCGCCTATGATGGCCGCGCCAGTGCGGTCTACGCGAAAGCCGGGTAACCGGCCGATGGCCAGGACCAGGTAGGTGAGGGCGAAGATGAGGATGGCGGGCAGTTTTCGTTTCTCGTTTCTCGTTTCTCGTTTCTCGTTCGCGCGCGGGTGCCAACGAGGAACCAGAAACCCTCTTCCGTTCCCATGTTAAACTCGATTTCCGTGCATCGCCTTACTTACCTTTTGTTGACCGCGATTCCGCTGGCGGCTCAAACGTCCGTGGCGGACCTTTCCGGGCTGCGCTGGCGAATGATTGGACCGTTTCGTGGCGGACGCACCATCGCGGCTGCGGGCATCGCCTCCCAGCCTAATGTATTCTACGTTGCCGCCACGAATGGTGGAGTTTGGAAGACCGATGATATCGGGCGAACCTGGCATCCGCTGTTCGATGACCAGCCTACCGGCTCAATCGGTGCAATCGCCATCGCACCGTCGGATCCGAACATTGTTTATGTAGGCAGTGGCGAGGGCGTGCAGCGGCCGGATCTTTCGGTGGGCGATGGAATTTATAAATCCACCGACGCGGTCAAAACCTGGCGGCATCTTGGACTGCGGGATGGACAACAAATTTCGGCGATTCTGGTGGACCCGCGCGATCCGAACCGCGTTTTCGTGGCCGTGCTTGGCCATCCGTATGGTCCCAATGTGGAGCGCGGCGTGTTTCGATCCACCGACGGCGGCGAAACGTGGCAGAAGGTGCTTTATAAGGATGAGAACACCGGCGCGGTAGATCTGGCATTCGATCCCACCAATCCCAACAATATTTACGCGGTTTTGTGGGCAGCGCGCCAGGGGCCTTGGGAGAACGGCGAATGGAGTGGTCCCGCGAGCGGGCTTTTTAAATCCACCGATGGGGGCAGCACCTGGCAGCAACTCACGGGTGGGCTTCCCACTCCGGCGGAAGGGCTCGGACGGATTGGCATCGGGATCGCACCCTCGGATGCGAACCGCATGTACGCGCTGGTGGAATCGAAACCGAGCGCACTCTATCGCTCCGACGACGCGGGAACAACCTGGAAGCGCGTGAACATCGAGGAGCGCGTTTCCGGGCGCGGATCCGACTTTGCCTGCGTGCGCGTGGATCCCAAGAACAAAGACGTCATCTACGTGGCGAACACTTCCACGTATCGCTCGTCGGACGCAGGGCAAACTTTCACGGCCATCAAAGGCGCACCCGGCGGCGACGATTATCACACCATCTGGATCAATCCCGAGCATCCCGAAATCATCCTGCTGGCCAGCGATCAAGGCGCGACCATCACAGTGAACGGTGGGGCCACCTGGAGCTCCTGGTATAACCAGCCGACCGCGCAGTTCTACCATGTGATCACCGACAACCAGTTTCCGTATTGGGTTTATGGCGGCCAACAGGAGAGCGGCTCCGCCGGAGTTGCCAGCCGCAGCGATTACGGCGAGATCACTTTTCGGGAATGGCATCCGGTGGGTGTCGAGGAATACGGATACGTCGCGCCCGACCCGCTCAATCCCAATATCATTTATGGCGGCAAGGTTTCGCGCTTCGATCGGAGCACTGGGCAAGTTCAGCAAGTTGGGCCCGTAGTTCCCGGCTCGGGCGGCAAGTACCGCTTTGTGCGAACCATGCCGCTGCTGTTCTCGCCGGTGGATCCGCATGTGCTGTATCTTGGGTCGAACGTGCTCTTCAAGACCGTGAACGGAGGCCGCGGCTGGGACGTCATCAGCCCGGATTTGACGCGCGAGACCTACGACATTCCGCCGAGCGTGGGCATTTATACGGAGGCGGCCCGCAAGCAGGCCACGCGCCGCGGTGTGATCTATGCCATTGCGCCATCGCACAAAGACGTGAACGTGATCTGGGCTGGAACGGATGATGGGTTAATCCAGGTGACTCGCGATGGCGGAAAAACCTGGAGCAACATTACTCCGCGAGAGCTCACGCCATGGAGCAAGGTGTCCATGCTGGACGCCTCGCACTTCGACGATGTCACTGTGTACGCGGCTATCAATCGCATTCGGCTGGATGATCTGAAACCGCACATTTACCGGACGCACGATGGAGGCAAGACGTGGAAAGAGATTGTCAGTGGATTGCCGGACCAGCCCGTGAACACCGTGCGCGAGGATCCTGTACGAAAAGGGTTGCTCTACGCCGGAACGGAGCTGGCTGTTTATGTTTCCTTCGACGACGGCGACCACTGGCAGGCGCTAAAGCAGAACATGCCGCCGATTTCGATTCGCGATCTCGTCATTCATGAGAACGATCTGGTGGCTGGGACGCACGGCCGCGGCTTCTGGATTCTCGACGATATTTCACCGTTACGGCAGACGAATGCGGAGACTGCCGCTGCTGATGCGCACCTATTTCGTCCCTCAATCGCTCTTCGCGTGCGGTGGAACAATGGCACCGATACGCCGCTTCCGCCTGAGGAGCCGGCTGGTCAGAATCCGCCGGATGGAGCTATTCTCTACTACAATCTGAAATCCACGGTATCGACGCCGGTGACGCTCGAGATCTTCGATAACGCGAAGAAGCTAGTGCGCCGTTATGCGAGCGACGACAAAGCAGATCCCATCGATCCGGCGGTGAACGTGCCGACTTATTGGATCCGCCCGCCATCGATTCCGGCGACGACGGCTGGGCTGCATCGTTTCGTGTGGGACTTGTGTTATCCGCCTCCGGACGCCATCGATCACGATTATCCGATCTCGGCCACTTATCGCGATACGCCGCGATCTCCGATGGGTGTGCTGGCGATGCCTGGCGAGTATTCGGTGAAGCTGACTGTCAATGGGAAGAGCTACACGCAACTTTTGACGGTAAAGATGGACCCGCGCGTGAAAACGCCGCTCGCCGGGTTGCAGCAGCAGTTCGCGCTGGCGCAGAAGATCGTCGGCATGATGCACCAAACTTTCGAAGCGTTGCAACAGGCTTCCACTGGGAAGGCTGAGCTGGAAGGGCGGAATCGAGCGCTGGCCGCGCTGCTGGCAATCGTGGAGGGAGCGGACACAGCGCCGACGGCGGCGATGGTGAGCGCGGTGGAGGAGATAGAGCGGAAGAATTAGGACAAGCCTCTGGCTTGTCCCTGGGCAAGCCGGAGGCTTACCCTACTACTTTTTCGGTTGGATCAACGGTGATTGGCTGAACAGGCGCTTCTGGCCGCCCGGAATTTGCCCGCTGCCAAGCTGGACGATCATCCACTTGGCCATGTCGGAAGCGCTGGAATTGATGGCTCCGGCGGGAGCTGTGTTATCGATCTGGGCCGCGGGGATCGGCTGCAGCTTGCCTTTGACTTCCGAATGCGGCGCGGCGACATCCCCACCGGGCTGGAAATCGGCAACGCTGGTGTTGCTGTCGCTCATGCCCACTGGCGCAAAGATTCGCTCTCTGATGAAATCCTGCCACTGCTTCCCAGTGACCACTGGAATGATCTGGCCGGCCACCATGTAGAGCAGATTATCGTAGGCATATTTGCTACGGAAGCTCGACTCCGGCTTGATGTAGCGAAGCCGAGGCCGAGGCCGCTGCGATGCGTCAGCAGATCGCGGATGATCATTTCATGCGTGACGTACGGGTCGTACATCTGGAACCCAGGCAAGCGGTCCACCACGCGGTCGTCCCAACTGAGTTTGCCTTCATCCACTAGAATTCCGAGAGAAGCGGTGGTGAATGCCTTGGTATTCGAGCCGATCCCGAATAGCGTGTGCGAATCCACGCTAGCGGTTTCGCCGAGCTTCCGCACGCCGTAGCCCTTCGCGAACACTACCTCGCCGTCATTCAACACGGCCACACCTACGCCGGGTACGTCGAAGGTCTTCATGGCTCGAAGGATGTAATCATCCAGATCGGCCAGCGCGGCGGGTTGGCAAAATGCGGGGAGAGTGAGAAAGAGCGCGAGCAGCGAACGCTTCAGCAGTTTTTGATTGTAAGCGACTCCAGTTCTTCCAGAGTCCTGGGCCAGTCCTCCCGCATGAGACGCGATAGAGCACGGTCGGCCAGCAGCTTTCCGCCGGTCTGGCAGTGGGCGCAGTAATTGGTTTCGTTCGACGCGTAGCGAATGCGCTGGACCATGGCGCCGCATCGGACGCAGGGTTGCTTGTACCGTCCGTGGACAGCCATTCCTTCGCGGAAGGCCGTTACCTTTTCAGGAAATCCACCGCCGGCTTCCGCGCGCAAGGCTTCTACCCAGCGGAGCAAGTTCGCGCGGATCGTATCGAAGAGCCGGCGGATCTGATCGGCGGTCAGCTTCTGAGTTAGAGCTACGGGCGACAGACCCGCTTCGAAGAGAATCTCGTCGGAGTAAGCATTGCCGATGCCGCTGAAGGTTCTAGGATCGGTGAGCGCGCGTTTCAGAGTGTGGTTTTCGGATGTAAGAGCGGTGGTGAAACTCGCGAGGTCCGCATTGAGGACTTCCAGGCCGCCCGGATCTAACCCGCGGAGCCCTGCCTCGCCAGCCACCAGATGCAGCGACGCACGCTTCTTCGATCCCGCCTCAGTGAGAAGAAGGCTGCCATTCGGAAAATCAAAAGCGGCGAGACCGCGCGGCCTCGACACCTTGACGCCGCGGGCGCGCCAATGGAGGCGTCCCGCGATCATGAGGTGCAGCACCAGCCACAGGTCGTTGTCCAAGCCAATGGCGATTCGTTTGCCGATCCGCCGCAGCTCTCGGACGGTTTTTCCGTCGGCGCTCTGAAGCGGAGGGTCCGCTGTACGAAGTAGAAAGGGGCTAACCAATCTGATGCGTTCCAGTGTCTGCCCGAGGATGCGCTTTTCGAGCGCTTCTATGTAGACGACAATGTCGGGGAGTTCCGGCACTTGAACCTCAGAGGTGCAGCGCCATCAGGTATCGCGGTCACGATCCTCTCGGATTAGAGGCGTGCTGTCTTCCATGGGAGGCATGGATGCAACCAGACGTTCCAATTCTTCGGCTGACTCACGCATCTTCTCGCGCCGTGCGTTCTCGTCGATATCTGGCTGCAACATGACTCCATTATGCTACGCGAAGTGGACTGAGCACGGGTCATTTGCGCCGGTGGGGCGGACCGCCTCTGGTGGAACTATGATTGATTCTGGAAGAGCGGGTCCTGGGGGACCCGCGCGGACCAGGGGGTCCGCCCCACGGCGCTACTCAAAGCGCAAGGCCACCAGCGGATCTACTTTCGCGGCACGGCGGGCGGGGATGTAGCAGGCTAGTAGTGCGACACCGATCAGCGCGGCCGCCGAAGCAGCCATCGTCATCACGTCATGACTCGAGACGCCGAAGAGCAAGGTGGCAAGGAAGCGCGTTAGCACCAGCGAAGCCGCTAATCCGATGCCGGTGCCGGCGGCGGCCAGCAGCATTCCGTGCCCCAAGACCATCCGAAGAATATCGCTTTGTCTCGCGCCGAGTGCCGACCGGATGCCGATCTCGCGCGTCCGTTGCGCCACCCAATAGGAGACCACGCCGTAAATGCCGATGCTGGCCAGCAGCATCGCGCAACCGGCGAACGCGGCTAACAGGATGGTTGACATGCGCCGGCCGGAAAGCGAATTCGAAACCACCTCCTGCATGGTCTGCACATTGAAAATGGGCTGTTCTTTGTCCACCTCGGCCACGCGCCGTCTCACCGCGGCGGCCAGGGTTGCCGGATCGGAGGCAGAGCGAATCACCAACGCCATCGCGCTGACCGGCATTTGAGGATGCGGAACGTATATTTCGGATGTTGTCGAGGCGTCCAGAGCCTCGCCCTTGACATCCGCTACCACACCGACGATCTCTTGCCAGTTGGTTTTTTCGGTAAGCCCGATATCCAGCCGCTGTCCAATTGGATCCTGGTTAGGCCACAAACGGCGCGCCAAGGATTCATTGATGATGGCCACAGTGTGGGCATCCCGCCCGTCCTGCTCGGTGAACAACCGGCCACGTAGGAGCCGAACGCCCATGGCCCGGAAATAATCCGCCGTGACGATGCTCTTTTCGGCTACCGGAAGCTGGTTGGGAGGGAAGGTGCGGCCCTGGACATGGAAATCGCCGTTCATCCCGCCGTCACCGAGTGGAAGATTGATGACGGCGCCGGCCGAGAGTGTTCCGGGAAGGTTTCGAATGCGGCCGATCAGATTGTCGAAAAACGCAACGAGCTGCGCGGACTCCTTGTATTTCGATGATGGAAGGGAAATGTCCATAGTCAAGACGTTCTCCGCGTGGAAGCCTGGATCCACCGCCAGGATTTGGGCGAAACTGCGCAACAACAAGCCAGACCCGACCAATAGCAGCGCGGCCACGGCGATCTGGGAAACCACCAACGCACTACGCAGCCGGCTGCGGGCTGAGCCGCTCGGTTGCGACCAACCATCTTTCAACGTTTCGTTCAGGCCCGACATCGAAATCTGCAGCGCGGGCGCCAGACCGAACAAAGCCCCGGAGAGCAGGGAAGTGAACACCAGAAACGCGAGCACGCGCCAATCGATAGCGAAACTCTGCGGGCGGGGGATGGACGGTGGCCACGCTAGGCGCAGCAAGTCCGAACCCCACAGTGCCAGCAGAAAACCAGCAATACCGCCGAGCGATGAAAGCAGCAGACTCTCGGCCAGGGTCTGGGAAATCAGGCGTCCGCGGCTGGCTCCCAATGCCGCGCGAATGGCGAACTCCTTGGCGCGCGCCGAAGCCCGGGCCAGCAAAATGTTCGCGACGTTGGCCGTGGCAATCAGCAATAGGAAACCTGCGGCGCCCAACAGCAGGAGCAGGCTTAAGCGCACGTTGCCGAACAGTTGCTCCCTTAGCGGAGCCACGGTAATGCCGTGGCCGGTCTTGTATTGCTCCTCCAACCGGTGGGCCAGAACTTTGAGATCCGACCGCGCATGCTCAATCTCCACGCCTGGTTTGAGCCGCGCAACGATACTCAAAAAGTGCATCCCCCGCTGCGTGAAAGGCCCTGCGCGTTCGAGCGGGATCCAAAGATCGGCCTTTCGCGGCCCCAAGGTTCGGAGCGTCGCGTTTTGGACCACGCCCACCACCGTGTAGTTGGTGCGATTCAGTGTGATGCTCTTGCCGATCACGTCGCTCGCGCCATTAAACTCGCGCCGCCACAATTCGGAGCCGATCACGACCACGGGATTCGCTCCGGGCCGATGTTCCTCGGCTCGAAATGTGCGCCCGGCGACGGGCTGCACGCCGAGCATGGAGAAATAATTTTCCGAGACCAGTACGCCCAGGACGCGCTCCGGCTCTCGGCGGCCAATCAGATTCAGATTCGATGAAAATTGTCCCGCTACGTCCGTGAATACTTGGTTACCCTTGCGCCAGTCGTCGAACTCCGGATAGGAGGCGGGTGTCCGGTCGTTGGGCGGCTGCAGATCGGTGAGCGCGACCAGCCGTTCCGGATCGCTAAACGGGAGCGGCCGCAACAGGTACGCGTTAACGACCGTGAAAATAGTAGTATTGGCGCCGATTCCGAGCGCTAGCGTCAGTACGACAACGATCGCGAATGTCGGCTTTTTGGCGAGCGTTCGCAAAGAGTATTTCAGATCGTTGAGCAGTCTTGGCATATTCAACCTCCCTAAGCACCAAAAAGCACCGACTCCCTTACGGTCGCGGTTCGGTAAGCCGCAATCTCCAGTTAGACGTAGGATAACCCCTGCGGATAGGGGAGAATTGAATGATGCGGCCGCTGCGTGGTTCCTTCTGGGTCTTCGTGCTCTACGACGTGGCCGAGGAAATCGAGCTTTCGAAGCTTCGCGACCTGGTGGGAGCCGAGCCCATCCCCCAACAGCCGGGCTTTAAACATCCCGCGCCGGAGTATGTTCGCTTCGAACGGCCGCCTGCCATCGAGTATCCGGCGCCGCTCACGCTCGAAAGCGGCGAAAAATTCGAGGTGCGGATCAAATACTTCGATTACGGCGTGGTCAGCATCGAACTGCAACTGGAGTTCGAAGCCGATTGGGATGAGCTGGTGCGTTTGTCGAACCGCTGGATATTGGCGCCGGAGTTGGAAGGACGCACCGCGGAGCTGCTTCGCCCCAGGCTGGAACGGGCCGCTGCTGCGTTGACGCAGCCCTATTCGCCGCGGCTCAACGAGGATTATTACATCATCCACTTGCGCGAAGCAGTGGACGAATTCGGCGCGCAGATGGCTGCGCCCGCCATGCTCGCGGCTCGCGGCCAGGAAATCTCACAGATTGTGCGCGGCGAATCCACACCGTTGTCAGACGGCGAGCGCAACGAAGTGTTGCAGTCCAGCCTTTCTTATTATCCGAACGACCTGCTTGTGGTTGGCTGGGTAGCGGCGCTAGTGTACGACACTGCCTCCGGCGCTGCGCCAACAATCCAGTTGTTGGAATATGCCAATACGCAGTTGCTCGAATTTCGACATTACGACGATGTTCTGACTCGCGTGCTCGAGCAGGTCTATAAGCGCCTGGAAAGGCGTGGGAGTTTTTTGCGGCGTTGGAGGATGGCGCGCGAAGCGGAGCGGCTCAACACCTTGCGGCTGGACGTGACGGAGCTGACCGAGCGTACCGACAATGCCATCAAATTCTTGAGCGATATGTTTTATGCCCGAGTCTATCGGATAGCGGCCGCCCGCGTGGGTGTCACCGACTATCGCAACCTGGTGGAAGAGAAGCTGCGGACCGCCGGTGACCTTTATCAATTCATGACCAACGAATTTCACCAGGCGCGGGCGTTCGTGCTGGAGGCGTTGGTGGTAATGATCCTGGTGATTGAGCTGATGCACCTATTTCGCGGCGGTTGGTGACGCGTTCTTCAATGCCGTATCAAGTTGGTCCAGTTGGTTTTGGAGTTCGCTGAGTTTGTCCTGATCGAGACGTAGCTGCTGTTTGCAATCTGGTGCCTTCCGTCCGTTGTTTTGCACAGGATTGTTACACCGCGGCTAGGAACTGAATTCGCTCCGTTGGAGACACGGATTCACATCGTCGATTCCATGTAAACCGAGTCCCTCGTTGTCCCCTTGCTAACGCGCGGGGCTACAGTTCAGCGTCTTCATCGACTTTGGTGGGCCGCACCATATTCCCTAGCCGCGGCAGCAAGCGTTTAACTCGCATGGGTTGTCGCCGCTGTTAAAGTTTTCCTCAAATTAGGCCGATATGTCCACCGTGGGTGACCTGTATCTGGAATCACGCCTGGACTTTCTTCGCAAGACTCAAAATACCGATGGCGGCTGGGGTTATTTCCCCGCGAAACAGTCCTGGCTGGAGCCGACTACGTATGCGACGCTCGCGCTGCACGGCACGCCCGGCTCGGACGCTTCGTTTGATCGCGCCTGGAAGCTGGTTCGCTCGTGGCAGACAGCGGAGGGAAGCTTCCGGCCCAGTGGCCAGGTGCAGGGTGGAACTTGGGTGACGGCGCATGTGGTGACGCTGGCCACGGTTCGCGGAGTATATGACGACAGCGTGCGCCGCTCTGTGGACTGGATGCTGAGCGTGGTGGGGGCCGAGCACACTGTGCTGATGCGCGCGGCATCGTTCCTGCACCTGCTCAAAACCAAACTGGATGTTTCGCACGAGGGCTGGCCATGGCGCGAAGGCAACGCCGCCTGGATTGAGCCCACTGCGCACACGCTAGTCGCGCTCAAGAAGGTCGCTGGTAGTTATAAGGGCGGGGAACTGGAGCATCGCGTTCGGGATGGCGAAGCTCTGGTGCTCAGCCGCCGCTGTAGCGATGGCGGATGGAATTGTGGCAATCCCAACGTGCTGAATTTCGATCTTCCGTCGTATCCGGAGACCACGGGGCTCGCGCTGCTTGGGCTCCAGGGACGCAATGCGTCGGAATTAGCCGGGCCATTGGATGCCGCGCGCCGCTTCCGCGAGGAAACGAAATCGTCACTGGCCAAAGCTTGGCTCACTATTGCGCTACGCTGTCATCGCCAGAATGTGAGAGCTCCGGCCGGCGAAGGTAAGGTCATCGGCGACATTATGCTCGCGGCGCTCGAGGCGCTCGGACATCCGGATGGTAATTTCCCGCTGTTCGGCACCGGAGGCCACGCATGACTCGCAGACAATTCATTCCGTTGGTGGGGGTAGCGGCTACTGCTTCTTATGCCAGCATCAAGCTCCAGAAGCCGCCCAAATTATCGGACGGTCCGGCGGGTAACTCGGCCGTGGCCATCATCCGCGCGCGTTCGTATTCGGAGGATCTGGTCAGCCGGATGCTCGAAGGTGTCCGCCAAACGGGTCTCGATGCGCGTGGCAAGCGCGTGCTGCTGAAGCCCAACCTGGTGGAGTTCGATTCGTCGACGGTGATCAACACGGATGCTTCCATCATCGCCGCGGCGGTTGAGCTGTTCCATCGCCTGGGCGCTTCCGACGTCCGGATCGGGGAAGGACCGGGCCATCGCCGCGACACGCTGGATCTGGCCGATGACGCACGCTACCGCGCCACCATCCCGAAATTCGAATCCATTTTCACCGATCTCAATCGCGACGACGTTTCGCCAATCAGGGGCTTCGCCGATGAACCGGAGTTTTATTTTCCGAACACGGTGCTGGGGGCAGATCTGATCGTCTCACTGGCAAAGATGAAGACTCACCACTGGGCCGGCGCCACGCTTTCGATGAAGAACCTGTTCGGACTGGTGCCGGGCGCGGTCTATGGATGGCCCAAGAACAAGCTGCACTACATCGGGATTCCGCGAGCTGTGGTGGAGCTGAGCCGCCACTTCCGAAACACGTTCGCCATTGTGGACGGCGTGGTTGGCATGGAAGGCAATGGGCCGATTCAGGGCACTCCGAAGCCCGCGGGAGTCCTGGTGATGGGCCGTGACCTGGTGGCGGTGGATTCCACATGTTGCCGCATCATGGGCATCGATCCTGAGAAGGTGGAGTATTTGCGGATGGCCGCGGACCTGGGTCATGTGCATCCCGGCCGGATTGAGCAGCGGGGCGAGACCATCGCGTCCGTACGCACCAATTTCGCACTGATTGAAGAATTCAGCGGGTTGCGGCTGGTTTGACATGGCGGTGGTGCAGGCTTCAGCCTGTGAAGTGGCGCAGACTTCAAAGGTTGCTCGCGCGGCACGGCCTCGCGCCATCCGAGCGACATGGCTGCTGATCCTGCTGGCTGGGTTGATTCCGCTGGTTGGGCGCGCCGTGCTGATCCCGGTGTTGGGTATCCCGAAACCGGCCATTCAGGACGAGTTCGCCTACCTGCTGGCCGCCGATACCTTCGCGTCCGGACGGCTCACCAATCCCACCCATCCGATGGCGGAGCACTTTGAAACGCTGCAAGAGCTCTTCCGTCCCACCTATGCTTCCAAGTATCCGCCCATGTCCAGCCTGGCGATGGCGTTCGGGCAAAAGCTTTTCGGCGAACCATGGATCGGTGTTTGGCTCGGCATGGGCCTGTTGTGCGCGACGCTTTGTTGGTCGCTCCTAGGCTGGCTCCCGAGGGCCTGGGCATTGGCCGGCACGCTGGTCGCGATTTTGCGAATCGGAATCGTCAGCTACTGGACGGAAACATATTGGGGCGGGAGCTGGGCGGCGATCGGTGGCGCGCTAGTGATTGGAGCTGTCCCGCGATTGATTCGCCGGCCCAGAGCCGCGACGGCATTGGCATTGGCCGCAGGTCTCGGGATTCTAGCCAATACACGCCCGTATGAGGGATTGCTGCTGGCCGTTGCGTGCCTGGGTTATCTTGCGGTGGCACTCGCCCGCCGCCGCATCGGATTTGGCCGACTGACTCGAAGTGTGATCCTGCCGATGGCCGCGCTGCTCGCGCCAGTCTTTGCGTGGATGGGCTATTACAACTATCGCGTCACTGGCCGCGCGCTCGAAATGCCGTACATGACTTACGAGAAGCAGTACACCGTTTGGTCACCTTTTTTGTGGCAGATGCAGCGGCGTCCCGCGCCTGCATACTCGAACTCCGTGACACGTGACTTTTGGTTGGTCGCCTTCGAGTCTGAATATCAATTTGCCCGAAACCATCTGCTGAAAACGCACGTATCCGATCTCTTGGGGATGGCTCGATTCTTCCTGGGTTGGCCCATAGTGCTTTCGATGTTTGCCTTCGTGGTTCCTTTGTCGAAAAATCCGAAGGCCCGCCGCGCTTTCTTGCTGTGCGCCGTCTTCTATGCGGGATGCGCGATGGACGCGCGCCTGTTTCCGCACTATGCGGCGCCCGCGACAGCCCTGGTGTACGTGCTGGCGGCGTTCGCGTTGCGCACGGCCTGGCGCCACTCGCCGGGCTCGCCAGGCGAACGGCGGCTGCTGGCCGGAGGCGTGGTGGCCTTGTTCGTCGTGACCACTGCAGTGGGTCTGTTCGCGCCAAAGAACCGATTCTATTTCAGCGCCACCGATTACCACGTTAGAGCGAAGCGGACTCATGCAGAGGAGCAACTGCTCCATGAACCGGGCGAGCACTTAGTACTAGTTCGTTACGGCCCACGCCACGATCTCTACGAGGAACTGGTTTATAACCCTGCCGATATCGATGGATCGAGAATCGTCTGGGCACGCTCGCTCGGCACTGAAAAAGATGGCGAGCTGATTCGTTACTTCAACAACCGCAAGATATGGTTACTCGAAGAGGACGGAGAAGTGAAACTAAAGCGCTATTCGGCTAGTACAGAAAGTACTACTCCCACTCATGTTGGGAGGGTGTTGCGCTAGTCGAATTTAGTTTTGTTCTAGGGGCTTCCACCGATTTAACCGTACCGGCTTTAGATGATAACTTACTCATAGCGACGGAAGAAATCCTTCGCGGGGAGAGGAGAAATAGATGACACGGATTACCAATTTGGTTTGGAAGCTGAGAATTTGGAAGGACACTCGAGGCCAGGACCTCATTGAGTATGCTTTGATGGCGGGTTTCGTGGCAGTTGCCGCGGGCGCTATCATGCCGGGTGTTGCAACCAGCATCAGCACGATCTTCAGCAAGATCGCCAGCACCATGACCGCTGCCGCAGCGACCAGCTAAACAACGCCTTTTGGTGGGTAGGCGAGTAGATGACCCTCTTCCTCGCCTATCCTCCAATCAGGATTTTGTACACGGCATCTCGCCGTCGTATTTCAAGGCGACAAGGCTTCGGCCTTATCGGCTTCCACTGAAACTCCCCGTAAGTTTCCCGCCTCGTCGAAGTCAAAAGCTTCAGCCGGACCGAGAATCTCGAGCATAGGATTATTGCGGATCTGATCGCGCAAGTTTTCGCTCAATTTCAAGACGCTCAGCTCCAACGAATTCTTGATCCAACCATAAGTTACTTCCGAGAGGTCCAGCCTGCCGACTGTCGGGGCGATTCGTGCCAGGCATTCCTGGTCGGTCGGGAAATGAATCGGTGTCCGGATAGCAGCCGGCGTGGATGCTGTCAGCGAATTGATCCAGGTGGCGTTCCAATCCACTTTCTCGAGCAGCCGGTTGTGCACCACGTCCGCCATTCCCAGCCCAACCGCGTTGCCGTAGCTGTGGGGGCTCAAGTCGCGCACGAAAACGCGTTCTATGCGCGGCTCCTCCGGCCAGGGATTGTAGTCTCCATACACGCTGCGGTTCACCACTTTCGTATCCATGCCGGCGCCACTGACGTTCTTGCCGATCTCATCCAGGATTAGAATATCGAGCGGCATGGGAACGCGGCCCTTCCAACTTTTCACCAGCGCGAGCAGCTCTTCTTCTTTGCGCTCCATTTCTTCCACAGGCACTGCTGTCATCTGGCCGGTGTTGTGGTTGGCATCTTCAAGAATGGCCAAACCGCCCAGAATCTTGCCGGACTTGAGCACCTGCCGCCCTACACTTCGGATCATGTGCTCCAGCCCCAGCTTGTAAGCGTGAGTGTGGTAGCGCTGCGCGCCCGCGAATTTGCCCAGACCGATGGCCATCATCTTGAAGAGTCCGCTTTCAATCTTGCCGGCGAAATCGGTGTGCCACTTCACGCGCCCGATCATCATCACGCCGTCACTGTCATAGGCGTTGCGATCCATGAACGCTTCGATGCCGTCGGCAGTTTTGCCGAGTGAAATCACGTCGAGCGCGCTTAAGATGGGACAGTCCATGGTGGCTTCGTGGATGCCATAATGCGCCAGCACGTCGGCCTGGCCCTCCGCGGTGGCCGCGCCGTGGCTGCCCATGGCGGGAAAGATAAACGGGCGCATGCCCTCGGATTTCCAATAGTCCACCACCGCTCGGACAATGGTCGCGATATTGGCGATGCCGCGGCTGCCTACCCCCAGCGCCACGCGCGCAGCGGGTTGAAGACGCGCGCTGAATCCGGAGGCTCGAAGTTCGCGCTGAACGGCATCGCGAATGTCCGGAATGCGGTGATCCGGAAAATGCTGCCGAACGGGAATCAAGCGGGAAAATAGCATGTTTTCAGGATACCGCCGCTTTGTAGCGCACGCACTCAATGCGTGCCGCGTTCACACTCGTGTGAACGGGTGGATCCCCACGGCAAACGTGTGTTCGCAGGAGTGCGAACACGGCACGCAGGGTGCGTGCGCTACGATTTCTTCACGTGGGGAAACTTGTATTGATGCTTCTCCATCCATACGCGTCCTGTGCGGAACGCCACGCCTTCGGTCTCGAGGCGCAATCGCTGCTCCAGTCCGGATTCGCCTGGCAACATTATCTTGCCGCCCGCTCCGAGTACGCGATGCCACGGCAAACCGCGCGCTGCCCGCAACGCCCACACCACTTGCCGCGCACAGCCGGGAAACCCCGCCGCTTTCGCGACATCGCCATAGGTTGCCACTTTGCTTTTCGGGATCTTGCGAATGGTGTCACGAATGATGCTCAGCATGATGTCCGATACCAGGCGAGCGTCCGGCGAAGCCCCTGTTCCAGTGTGTACTGCGGGTCGTGCCCCAGATCGCGCTGTGCCAAGGTGGTATCGGCCTGGGAATCGTGGACGTCGCCTTCGCGCGGCGGAGCGTAGCGGGGCGGTAAGGAAACGCCTTCGATCTTCTGCAGCAGCTCCCATATATGATTCAGCGAGAAGCGTCCGCCATTGCCGGCGTTGTACATTTTGCCGCCGACTCCAGAAGAATCCGACGCTTTCAAGCACAATCCAATCACGTCCTCCACGTAGGTGAAATCGCGGGTCTGTTCACCGTCGCCGAAGATGATAGGCGAGCGCCGCTCAATCAGAGCCCGCATGAACAGCGATAGCACTCCAGAGTACGGGCTGGACGGATCCTGCCGCTCGCCATACACATTGAAGAAACGCAGCGACACCGTCTCCAGTCCAAAAGAGGAGTGGAACACCGAGGCGTAGTATTCGCCCAGCAGTTTCTGCACGGCGTACGGGGACTTGGGGCGGGGGAGCATCGTTTCTACTTTAGGCAGTACCTCCGTATCGCCGTAAGCAGATGACGAAGCCGCGTACACCACCCTCTGCACCTTGGCCTCGGCACAGGCTCGGAAAACGTTGAAGGCGCCGTCGACATTCACTTCATGGGAAGGAACCGGCTCGCGAATGGAGCGTGGCACGGACGGAATCGCGGCCAGGTGAAATACAACTTCGGCGTCCGAGACCGCTGCCGCAACAGCATCGTAATCCCGGATGTCGCAGCGGTCGAACGCAATCCGCGGCCGTACCTCGTCCAGATTCTTCTCATGGCCGGTCAGCAGGTTATCGATCACCCGCACCTGCCCATCGCCCCGAGCCAGCAGGGCGCGCACCAAACCTGAGCCGATAAAGCCTGCGCCTCCCGTCACCACGTAGCGTTTCATGCGCGGACCTGCTCGATTTCTTTTTCGATGAACCGCAATGCGTCCTCCGCGATCTTCTCCGGGCCGGGGGCGAAATCGAATACTTCAAGCGACACCCAGTGCCGGTAGCCACGCCGCCTGAGAACGTCGAATACCGGTTTGAAATCGTAGTTTCCGGCGCCGGGGTGACGCCCATCCATCTCATTGATGTGCACATGCCGGATCAGATCGAAGTAACGATCCACCAAAACCGCATGCGGTTCCACTTCATCCACGGCATTATGCGTGTCGAACATGGTTCGGACTGCCGGGCTGTTAATCTGGCTCACGATTTCCGCTGCTTCCGCCAGCGTCGTGATCACGTCGCACTGGCCGATGGGGAGCGGTTCCACCAGTATGGTCACTCCGCGCTCTTCGGCATGGGCGGCGACGCTCGCCAGGCCAGCCGTGAAGTTTCTAGTGGCTTCCGCCGGGCTCAACCCGTCCACCGCGCAGCGTTGTTTAGGCGATCCGAACACCATTACGCCGTTATCCCCCAGGTCAGCGCATAGATTGATCAATTCCAGAATATGCCGCCAGCTTCGCTCGCGCAGCGCCCGATCGGGCGTAGTCACGTGCAGACCCTTCGGTGACACCATGAGCCAATGCAGCCCGGCGAAAGTCAGTCCATGGTCTCGAATAGTGTCGCGAATGCGGCTGCGATTGTCGGTAGAAATCTCGGCCGGGCGTTCAGCTAGCGTGAAAGGCGCGATTTCTATCCCCGAATATCCGATCCGCCGGATACTCGCGCAGGTCTTCTCGAGCGGCCATTGCTCATACACTTCATTGCAGATGGCATGCTTGAATGCGGAAGTGGAACTCACGCTTTATTCCCTTTTGGCCACCACGATCAGCGACAATCCCGGCCACGGCATCAGGCTATCCACGCGCCGCCAAAACCAAACCGTTTTGTCGAAAATCTTCAGCATCACTTTGCTGATGTGTTTGCGCCGCAGCACCTTCCCGTACAACCACCACCCGGGTGTCCCAATTTTATTGAGTTGGTAAATACGTTGTACCGCAAAATCATGTTTATCCAGCAACGCCCGGAGTTCCCCCCGGCTGAAGCGCCGCCGATGGCCCAGGGTTCGATCTAAGCTGCCGAAAAGCGCCGGGCTCTGGGGCGCCAAAACGATGATGCACCCTCCCGGATTCAAGACCCTCGCCGCGGACTCGATCACCGTCCCCGGATCGGCCGCATATTCCAGCACGTTCACGCACAACACCGTATCAAATGGCCCTCCGGCATTTTCGAAATCCTCCGGCCGGTCCGGATCAAGCTGGAGTACCGACACGTTGGGCGTGCGCAGAAAGCGGTTCCGGAGCGCGTGCAGGTACAGCGGATCTTTCTCCGCCGCCACATACTGCAGCCTGCGGCCCATCAGCCGGCCGGCGATGTTCCCGATTCCGGCGCCAAGTTCCAACACTGTGTCGCCCAGGTGCGGACGCAGCACTCGCGCCAGCCAACTCAGATACTGTGGCGTCCCGGTGAGGTTGTTGAGAAAGGCGCGGCCGTACGGCTCGACATACAGATCGTCAATCAGCCAGAAGTGCAGGATCACGCCCAGCGCTTTCACTCCATCCTTCCAGCCGATCTTCTTGCCTTCTTCATAAGTCCGGCCATGATAGCTGATGGGTACTTCATAGATGCGCAGCTTCCGTTTGGCGGCCTTCATGGTAATCTCGGGCTCGAATCCGAAGCGGTCCGAGCGAATGGGGATGCTCTTGAGCAGGTCTGTGCGGAAAACCTTATAGCAGGTTTCCATGTCCGTGAGATTCAAGTTACAGAACATGTTGGAAAGCAGCGTCAGGTATTTGTTGATCATCGAATGCCAGAAGGGCAGCACACGGGTCTGCTCATCCACTAAATAGCGTGAGCCGAACACCGCATCGGCATTGCCGTCCAGCAGGGGCCGCAGAAGCCGGGGATATTCNNTCGGCGTCCTGCACCAGGCAGAAATCGCCGGACGCGTGTTCGATTGCGGTTCGTATGGCCGCGCCTTTGCCCTCGTTCACGGTTTTGCGGATCAGGCGGATGCTGGGTTCTTGGGACGCCATACGGTCAAGAATGGCGGCCGTTCCATCGGTGGAGCAATCGTCCACGATGATCAGCTCGCGATCCATGTTTTCCGGAAGAGGAGCGGCCAGCACCTGTGCGAGACTTCGCTCCACTACAGTGCGCTCGTTATAGACAGGGATGAGGATCGACAGCCGCAATTCCCAGTATAGTGGGAGCAGCAAAAAAAGGCCGCCCGAAGACGGCCCAATATTCAATCAATGAGGATCAGGAAGTATGACGTTTCAGGGTCTGCCGGAAGTGTGCAGATGCGTTTCGCGTTCGTCGATGGCTTGCGCTTTCACCCATTCATCGGCTTCCTTTTGCGCTTCGTCTTTGCTGATTCCGTAGCGTTCTTGAATACGCCCGATCAGCTGGTCCTTCTTGCCTGCAATCGTCTCGAAGTCGCTATCAGTGAGTTTGCCCCACTTCTCGCGGGCTTTGCCCTTCAACTGTTTCCAGTTGCCTTCGACTCTGTCCCAATTCATAGTTGGTGTTGCTCCTTCTCTGGTTCTGTTGGCACGGCGAAGACCATTCGTAAGTGATTGATCCATCGTTGCTATCTGATCGCTAACCTAAGAAAATATTACGAAGCGCCTGCGAGCTATTACCGTTACGTGATAACACTAAGTATTGGAACCACTATTTGAGACGAACCTGACAGGTATCGAGCCCCTGGTCCGGGGCAAGGTGCGGGACATTTACGACGCCGGCGATTTCCTGGTTATTGTCGCCACCGATCGTCTGTCCGCGTTCGACTATGTGTTGCAGACCCCCATTCCGGACAAGGGCCGGGTGCTGACCCAGCTCACTATTTTCTGGCTGGACCTGTTGCGCGACGTAGTGCCGAACCATTTCGTTTCGGCTAACGTTGACGAGTATCCATCCGGATTCCATCCCTATCGCGATCAGTTGGAGGGCCGTTCCATGCTGGTCCGGCGCGCCAAGATGATCGAAGTGGAGTGCGTCGCGCGAGGCTATGTGGCGGGCTCCGCATGGAAGGATTACCGGCGTGACGGGACCATTTGCGGCATTCCGCTTCCCGCCGGTTTGCGCGAGAGCGACCGCCTTCCTGATCCCGTGTTCACGCCCGCCACCAAAGCGCAGTCTGGGCACCACGATGAGAACATTTCCTTTGAGACGGCATCGGCGCAGTTAGGTGAATCGCTGGCCGGCCGCGTCCGCGCGTTGACGCTGGCGCTTTACTCCCGTGCCGCCACATATGCCGAAACGCGCGGCATCATCATTGCCGATACTAAGTTCGAGTTCGGGTTCATCGGCGATCAACTCGTTCTAGCGGATGAGGTGCTGACGCCAGATTCTTCGCGTTTCTGGCCCCGCGCGAGCTATCAACCCGGCGGACCGCAAGCTTCTTACGACAAGCAGTACGTGCGGGATTACCTGGAATCCATCCATTGGAACAAACAGCCTCCGGCGCCCTCACTTCCGCCCGATGTGGTGCGCGAGACCAGCGAAAAATACCGCGAGGCCTACCGCGAGCTGACGGGGAAGCCGCTATGAACTGGATCGACATTCTGTTAGTGCTGGTAATCGGCTTCTCCGTCCTTTCGGGCTTCACGGCAGGATTCGCCCGCGTCGGCGTTGGCTTTATCGCCACGATACTCGGTATCTTTCTGGGCTTCTGGTGTTATGGGGTCGCGGCTGCGTATGTGCTTGATTACGTCAGTTCCCGCGCGATCGCAAACCTGATCGGTTTCTTCGTCATCTTCATCGGTGTCGTGTTGATCGGGGCCGTGATTGGCCAGTTGCTCGCCAAGCTGTTCAAGTGGATCGGCCTGTCTTGGCTGGACCGGCTGTTGGGCGGTGGCTTCGGATTCATACGTGGCGTGGTTATCGCGGTAGCGCTGATCACGGTGTTGGTGGCCTTTGCGCCCTCGCCGCCGCCGCGCTCGGTGGTGGATTCGAGGCTGATGCCGTATATGCTGGGCGCATCTAACGTACTTGCCGCCCTCACGCCGCGGGAAGTGAAAGACGGTTTCCGCGATGCCACGGAAAAAATAAAGAAGGCATGGTCGGAGCATGCTCCCTCTGAACACACTGCTGAAACCCCCAAGGTACGGCACGAATGAACTTACTCATTTTCGATCTGGACGGTACGCTGGTGGACTCAAAGCTGGACTTGGTCCACTCCGTGAATGCCGCGCGCGGGCTCATGAACCTGGCGCCAATTTCCGAAGAACTGGTGTCTTCCTATGTCGGCAATGGCGTTGTGGTGCTGATGCGCCGCGCCTTAGGACCGGACGCGAGCGAAGCGGAGGTCCAGCGTGCCGTGGAATTCTTCCTGGGCTACTATCGCGATCATATGCTCGACAACACGCGGCTCTATCCGAGTGTGAAGGAGGGTCTTGACCGATTGCTCGAAAGCGGCGCCCGAATGGCCGTACTCACCAATAAACCTGTGCGGTTCAGCCGCGCTATTGTTCAGGGGCTCGGATTAGGTGGTCATTTCTTTCAGGTTTATGGCGGCAACAGTTTCGAGCAGAAGAAGCCGGACCCAATCGGCATTGAGAAGCTGCTGGAAGAAAGCGGAGTCACGCGCGAGCGCGCCATCATGGTGGGTGACAGCGGCGTAGATGTTCGCACGGCACGCAACGCGATGGTGAAAGCCTGCGGCGTTTCGTATGGGTTCCAGCCTGAGAGTTTCGAACAAGACCCGCCCGATATCGTGGTGGACGATATGAACCAGCTTGCAGACTACATACTCGTTTCTGGTTTCTAGTTTCTGGTTTCTGGTTCCAGGGCGGTCGTGAACGATGCGAGGCGCTCCACCTTTTCCCATGCCGCGCCGGAATCCACTGAATCGCTCGCGCGCTGCATTCCTTCCTTCAGATCGTTGGCTCGCCCGGCGGCTACCAAGGCGGCTGCCGCGTTCACCAAGACGATGTCGCATTGCGCTCCACGGCTGCCACGCAGGATGGCGGTGGCTATGCCGCAGTTCATTGTGCGATCCCCGCCGGCCAGATCTGACGGCTCGGCTTGCTGTATACCGAAATCCGACGGGCTCCACTCGAGCCGCCGGACTTCTTTACGCGTCACTTCGAAGACCGCCGTCGGGCCTGTGGTAGTCACTTCATCCAAGCCATCCGAGCCATGCACGACAAACGCGCGCTCAGGTTCCAGCCCCGTCAGCGCCTGGGCCATCAGTTCGGCAGCCTGCAAGGATGGCGCGCCGATCAATTGCCGCGTGGCTCCCGCAGGATTGGTAAGCGGTCCAAGAAGATTGAATACCGTCCGCATTTTCAATTCGAGCCGCGCTGGTTGTGCATGCTTCATCGCGGGATGAAACAATGGCGCGAATAGAAACCCAATGCCGACTTCGCGGATCGACCGGCCGACCTGTTCGGGTGAAATCGAAATATGGATGCCAAGGGCTTCCAGAACGTCGGCGCTTCCGCAGGCACTCGAAAGCGAGCGGTTCCCGTGCTTGGCCACGCGCACGCCCGCTCCGGCCACCACGAATGCTGCAATGGTTGAGATGTTGAACGTCCGGCCACCATCGCCGCCGGTCCCACAGGTGTCAAGCAGGGGTTCGGAGCCTGCATCCACCACCGAAGCTTTTTCGCGCATAGCCCGGGCAAAGCCCAACAATTCGTCCGCAGTCTCGCCCTTGGTTCGAAGACCGATCAGGAACGCGGCGATCTGCGGGGTGGTGGCTTCCCCACTCAGTATCGCCAGCATGGCCTGCCGCGCTTCTTCTGAAGAAAGATTTTCTCGCGCAGCTATGCGGTGCAGGTAGGGCAACAGCATGGAGGGCTTAGATCAGTGAGTTTAGCACGCGCATGGAAGCCCACACCTGGAAGCCCACGCCTGGACAACCGAGCGGGAGTGGGCATGGGCCTTTGCCTACAAAAGGTGATGAAGACGCGCCGTAGCGCACGTACTCCTGCGTGCCGCGTTCACACTCTCCAGAAAGCTCGCGAAGGCACGGGTGTACAGCGAATGCAAATCGAAACAAGCGGTTGCGCGGAAATACACTTCGCCAGGGTGGCGGAAAAGCGAGCTTTCTGCCGCCAAAGACGTTCCCAGCAGGGATCGCTCGTCGCTCCTGTGAGCGCTTGGGTTCGGTCGCCACAGGTGTTCGCAAGAGTGCGAAC
>PMOK01000177.1:0-168 GCA_003162425.1 Bryobacterales bacterium
GGACTGGGGACTGGGGGCTGCGGGGCGGTCGGTAGGTAAAGTTAAGTCAATTACTTTGCCTTCCTTGCGCCATAAATAATCTTCGTAGTTGCCGGGGAAGATGCGGACTTCGCCCGCGCCGATTTCGAAAATGCGGGTGGCTAGTTTGTCGATGAAATAGCGGTCGTG
>PMOK01000177.1:194-10978 GCA_003162425.1 Bryobacterales bacterium
AGATCCAGGTGATTGGTCGGCTCGTCGAGCAGTAGAAAATTCGATGGCTGCAGCAGCATGCGTGCCAGCGCGTAGCGGTTGCGCTCACCGCCTGAGAGCACTCCGATGCGCTTGAAAACGTCGTCCTCCGAAAACAGGAAGCAGCCCAGCAGACTGCGCAGCTCGGTATTGGTGGAACGGGGCGCCATGTTCTGCAAATCGTCGAGCATCTTGACGTTGGGGTCGAGTTCCTTATATTGATCCTGGGCGAAGTAGTCCACTTCCACGTTGTGGCCCAGACGATACTCGCCCGATGTGAGGGGCTCGTTGCCCGTCAGCAGTTTGATCAGTGTCGACTTCCCCGCCCCGTTCACCCCCACCAGCGCGATACGATCGCCGCGCTCGATGATGAAATTCACGCCGCCAAAGACAAATTTCTCGCCGTAGCTCTTCGAGACGTTTTGGAATTCGGCCACGATGCGCCCGCTTGGCTTGGGTTGCGGAAACGAAAAGTGAATGGACTTCTCTTCCGCAGGTAACTCGATGCGTTCGATCTTGTCCAGCTCCTTGATGCGGCTCTGCACTTGCTTGGCCTTGGTGGCCTGGTAGCGAAAGCGATTGATAAAGGCTTCCAACTGTTCGATGCGTTCGCGCTGATTGCGGCAGGCTGCTTCCAGTTGATCGGCGCGCTCCTGTTTTTGCGCCAGGTATTTCTCGTAATTGCCGCTGTAGAAATGCACGCCGCGATTCCAGATCTCGACAATCTTACCCACCGTCACATCCAGAAAATAGCGATCGTGCGAAATCAGTACGTAGGCGAACGGGTAGGTAGTGAGATATTGTTCCAGCCAATTGCGCGCTTCGAGATCTAGGTGATTGGTCGGCTCGTCCAGCAGCAACAGGTTAGGTTTCTCCAGCAGGAGCTTGGCCAGCGCGATGCGCATCTGCCAGCCGCCAGAGAAATGTTCGGTGCGCCGCTGCCAGTCCGAGTGTGGAAAGCCCAGACCAGCCAGGACGGTTCCCACCTGTGCCTCAATGGCGTACCCATCGCGTGTGCGAAATTCGCTGTCGAGCTGGTGAAAACGATCGGCGACTTGCGCATATTCGGCGCCCGCAGGATCGATCTCAGCCATCTTGCGAGTGAGCTCTTCCATCTCCTGCTCCATCTCCTGGAGCGAAGCGAACACCGACATGCATTCGGAGAAGACACTACGGCCGGAGAGCGAGAGGCCATCCTGAGGCAAATAGCCGGTGCTGGTGCCGCGAGTGACGCTGAGGCTGCCGTATTCGAGCGTCTCAATGCCGGCCAGAATCTTGAGCAGAGTGGTCTTGCCGGTGCCATTGGCGCCCACCAAGCCAGCGCGATCTTTCGAAGTGATCAGCCAGTTCAGGTTCTCAAACAGCAGTTTATGGCCGAAGCGCTTGCCAGCGCCGGAAAGTTGGATCATCGGGAAAAGACGTTTCTAGTTCCTAGTTTCTCGTGTCTGGTTAAGAATGTCGAGCAACCCCTAACAACTAAGCTCCCAGGAGTGTACGGAAAACTGAGCCGCGACCGGAAGGGAGCGTGTACAGGTTGCAAAGCCCGCTACAGTGTTGGTAGCGCTTCCTGCCGGTCGCGGCTCGGAATGGGCATTCGGAAAAAACCCACCTTCGCGATCCCAGACGTCGCTGGCCGGCCAGCCAACGAGAAACCAGAAACGAGAAACGGTTTTCACGGCGGTCCCAACTTACATAACGGATCGCCGATCACGATATTCATCCAGCTCAGTGCCGGGATCGCGAGATAGTAACTCTCCGCCAGATTGCGGCCTCGATAATACGCGGGCAGCAGGATATTGGGCCGCGGCGTGTACCCGAGAAAGGGCTCGTAAACATGGCCAGACGCTCCGGTGGCGCCATCGTGGATGTAGTCGGCCGTCAAGCTCTGTGGTGATCCGAAGAACACACCTTTCGGATCGCTCCAGGACGCGCCGAGATTCCAGGTGTCGGGTGGTCGAGTGAAGGTGCGTCCATTGGTGGACACGTATTCAGTCATGATTGCGCCGGGAAGCCAGCGGAACCCGAGATGACGTTGCTTCCGATCCGAGTCGTTGGAGCCCCAGGAAGCATATCCGATCACGTCAGTCTGGTCAGAGAGCACTCTCGCCGTTTCGTCCAGCACCACGCGGTCGCGAGGCAGAGCGCGCGCAGCTTCACGCAGCCACTTGTTGCCAGGCGTGCTGTCGGTGGCCTTCAGATCGATAACGAACTTGCCGCGATTCCGCGCCAACAATGCGCGATCGACCAGACCCTTGACGTCCGTGAAATCGTAACCTGCCAGCCGCGTGACCAAATAGATCGGGAAATCCGGGTGGCGGAACACCGCGCCCACTTTGCCGAAGAACGGATTCGCGATACCGGCGGGCAACGCGTGCGGCTTACTTCGCATGTCGGAATAAAGCAGCGTCAGTTCTGAATCCACCGATGCCGCCTCGGCTAGCGGGCCGCCGTTGCCCTGGATGCGTAAGGGCACTCCGGAAGTGGTAACGATGTAGAGGATTTTTTCCTCCAAATGGCGGGAGCGCAGGAAATCAGCGATCGGAGCTGCGATCTGCTTGTCAAAATCGTCGCGCGAGATTTCTTCGCCCAGCTTGGCGTTCAAGCGGCAGACATTGCTCATCGGGATGTGCCGCCGCGCGACGTAATACTCGCCGATCTGGCGCGAGATGGGCGAAGCCTGGTTCACCACTACCAACACGCTGTCGGTTGTCTCGCCGAAAAGGAGAGCTGCGGCCCCGAAGCACAGGGCGAGTCTTAGCACTGCACTCTATTTTAGGCTCTTGAGAAAGGCGACTATCGCTTTCGCATCGTTCGCCTGAAGTTTGTAAGCCGGCATCGGTGGATCAGCCGCATGGCCGCTCGGCCCAAGTCCGGTCTCGAGGAACTTCTCCAACCCAGCTTCGCCCCAGCGCGCAAACAGCCGTCCGGATGACGTCAAATCGGGCGAGGTCTTATGCCATCCCTTCATTTCGTGCATGGGCTGAAAATCAAGCACGGCGCCCTTCAGCCACTTGCTGGAATCCAGCTCACCAACTTCGGTGCGCGGTGTGTGGCATTCGTGGCATTTGGCAACCTCCTCAACCAGATATTTTCCGCGAGCTACGGCGTCCGAGTCCTGCGCGAACCCAATGATCGCTGATAGACAAAACATTCCAAGAAATTTGGCCATGGGCTTATGGTAGCGGATGCGTCAGCAGTTTTCAGCCGCTGATATAATGCCAGCCAGATGAAGTCCCGTTTAATCTGTTGTCTCGTTGCGCTGGCCGCCTTCGCCCAGGACAAGCCCGTGGCGCACTTCCACCATGTGCACCTGAACTCCACTGACCCCGCCGCCGCCATCGAATTCTACACCCATCACTTCGATTGCGAAAAATCGAGCTACAAAGGGCAGGATGCCGTTTGGGCGCAAAAATCCTGGCTGCTGTTCAACAAGGTGTCCAGCCCAGCGCCTTCTGACGTTGTCTCGGCAATCTGGCACATTGGCTGGGGCGCCGAAGACATGCCTGCCACTTATCGCAAGCAACTCGACATGGGAACCGTATTCCAAACGCCCATCACCGACATCAGCGGCTTGGCCAACACCTCTGGCTTCTATTACGCCTACGTGGATGGTCCTGGACACGAGCTGATCGAGTTGAATACGTCCAGCCATCACCACTTCGGACACCTGCATTTATTCAGCGAGGATCCGATAGCGGCGGGCGAATGGTACGTCAACAATTTCGGCGCGGTGCAGCGCGGCCGGTCGCGCGAGCCACGCTTCTACAAAGGCTTCCAGGTATCGCCGTCGTCGTCGCTCATGATGGATAACGTCAACATCATCATTTTTCCCATGGAGCACGCCCGCCAGACATTTCCAGAGCTATGGAAGGACCGGAAAGCATTCGAATCCTCGAAGAATCGCGCTATCGATCACATCGCGTTCAGCGTGGACGATCTGGCAGCGTCCAAGGAGCGACTCCACAAAGCCGGTATTGAAGTGGATCGCGAGGGGTTCTTGGAAGGACCGGATAGAATCCGCATCGAATTAGTGGCCGCAGATGAACGCCGATGAACGCAAATATTTTATCGGCGTTCATCAGCGTTCATCCGCGGCTAATCTTTTTTCGCGGGCACGAACGTCACTGCGACGGGCGTCAAGGCATCCAACACCTGGCCGGTCGGTTTCAAACGTCCTGAAGTCTGGTCAATCCGAAACACCACTATGTTGTTGGATTGCTGGTTCGCCGCAATCAGATACGCGCCCGTGGGATCGATGCCGAAGCCGCGCGGCGTCTTGCCTTGCGTGGCGACGTTCTCCACCAGCTTGAGCGTGCCGGCCTTCGGATCGACCGCGAATACAGCGATGCTGTCGTGTCCCCGGTTGGAGCCATACACGAATTTTCCCGACGGATGCACCTGAATCTCCGCCGTGTCGTTCTCGCCTTTGTAGTCCTTGGGAAGCGTAGACACGGTCTGGAGTTCCTGCAGGGTCCCGGCTTGCGGGTCGTACGCAAACGTAATAATGCTGGACCCCATCTCGTTGATCAAATACACGAATCGTCCGTTGGGATGAAACGCAAGATGCCTAGGCCCAGAACCCGGCGCCACCTTCACAAATCGCGGATCGCTCACCTCCATGTGTGCTGCGGCCGCATTCAAGCGGTACATCATCACCTCGTCCAGACCGAGGTCGGCCACCAGCGCGAAGCGGTCATCCGGGGATACGGCGATGCAGTGGGCGTGCGGCCCGTCCTGCCGCTGTGGAATCTTACCGGAGCCCTTAGGTTGAAAGTATGCCACGGATTGGTTCAGCAGGCCGTCGGCGCTCACTGGATATGACGCCACGCTGCCATTGTTATAGTTCGCGACGATCAGGCATTTCCCCTGATGATCCAGAGCGAGGTGGCAGGGACCATCACCCATCGAGGGCTGCTGGTTCAAGAGTCTAAGCATGCCCGTGGCCGGATCGATCGCGAAGGCACTCACGCTTCCCGAGCGCGCCATCTTTTCGAAGTGGGATACCTCATTCACTGCGTACAAAAAGTGGCCATTGGGATGCGCCGCGAGAAACGACGGATTCGCGGATTTCGCCGCCAGGCCGAGGGGTGTGAGCTTCCCTGCCGCGGCGTCGAAACGCCAAACGTAAATTCCTTGGGACCCTTGGGACCCTTGGTTGGTATAGGTGCCAACGTACATGAAATACTCGGCGCCAAGCAGGCGGGAAGCGGGAACAAGCAAACCAGAGAGCGCTATGAGCGCGAGAAAGCAACGTCGCATCATTTTCAGTCTATTCATTTCGCGAGCGAGAGTGGTTAGTAACGGTGGTGGCAATCACGGGATCTTAACGAGCGCGCCAGTCGCGCCAATCCCGTGTGGTGGCCTTCACCATATTAGCAGCCGCGTTGTGCAGCCAGTGGGCTGGACGCTGATTCAGATCCTGGACGATCGCCTTGATCGCGAGGGGCGAGCCCAGGTGAACGTTCGCCGTTTCAAATCCCATGGCGTGCAACAATTTGCCTTCGTCGCGTTCTCTGGGCATGGAGGTCAACTCCACACGCGAGCAATCCGGCGCCAGCCGCCGCACAATCCAGCGGCCTTTCAGGCGCACGAAGGGGTCAATCGCGCGTACCGACCGGTCCAGGATCTGCTGGTAAAGAATCCGTTCCGACGCCTTTCCTCCCGCGGCCCAAACACAAGCAGACGGCGCCAGCGCCTTGGCCTCACGCGCGATCTTGGCGCCTTCGAACAAAGAGATGGCCACAAACCGCTCGCGCCCCAGGCTTCCCAATCCCGCGATGCGGTGCACGATACGGTAATCCAGACCTTCGTGAGGAAGCAACCGCTCCAGAGCGCGGCGGGCGCTTTTCGGGACGCGTCCTCGCAAGGTGGGCAATCCGTCCATTTTTCCCCAAAATTGTGGCGGATCGCGCAGAACCCCGGTCATCATCGCTCGCAGCCACGGATGTTGCTCGGCCAGAATAATCGGCACGCCGCCTATTCGCAGCCCCTTCTTGTAACCGTCCAGAATGGCGTCGCATGCGTCACTGGGGCCGATCTCGAGCCGCGCCTCGCGAATTGCGATGTGAGCGCTCGCGGCCAGCCGCACCAGGTCGATAGTGTACGGCAAAATGTAAGCCTCGTCAAAATCGTTGATGCCCCACACCAGCCGTCCTTCCACGTCCCGCCACGTCCCGAAGTTTTCAACGTGGAGATCGCCCACTGCCAGCACTTTCGGAGCGCGATTCTCATCCGGCGCCACTTCGGGCCAGAGCTGCATCCAGCGGTAAAAGGTGGCCCGCAAGAATGGAAACACGTCCTGCGCCATGGCCGCGCGCTTGCGCTTTAGATCGGCCGGCAGCACGGTGATTCTTTTGCCCAGCCAAGCTTCGTAGCTTTGAGTAGCCTTCGCAATCTTCATCTGAGGTCTAGTGTACGCCGAATGGCGCCGGCCGCTCACGCCGCATGTTAACCTCGGGTATCTTTAGTGCTAACCAGACAACTTCTCACACGTCGAACTTGGGAACCCGGAAGTTGGATCGAACACACCGGGCGCCCCACGCGTATTCATGGAAGATGCCGACTGTGTTGACAAATGCGAATCCTGATTGATGCTACGCCGGTGCTGTTGCGAAGTGCGGGCGTAAAAACCTACACCTATCACTGGATCCAGCATCTCTGGCATCATGCCGGAAACGAGCAGATCCTCACTTTTCCCGCTCTTAACAAATTGGCGGCGCTCAATCACGAGGCGTCCATGCTGGGCCCAGCGCGGACTTATTCGCAGCTCGCGCTGGTCTACCTGGCGAATCTTCAGGGAAATCTGCCGCTCTTGAATTGGATGACTCCGAAAATAGACGTGTTCCACGCCTCGAACATGGTCCGTAATCCCCCTGAGAAAGCCAAGCTGACGGCCACGATTCACGATCTGACCAGCCGGCTCATGCCTGAGCTGCACACTGCTGCCAATATCCAGGCTGACCAGGGCTTCGCTGAAAAGGTTCTGAAGCGCGCTGCTGGCCTGATCGCGGTCTCAGAGAACACGCGGCAGGATGCGGTCCGGCTGCTGGGTTTGGATCCAGAGAAGATCCACGTGATCCGTTCCGGCGTCCCGGAGGTTTACTTTGGAGCGCAACCCCGGCCGAGCGAGCGCCCCTACGTGTTTTTTCTAGGAACCATTGAACCGCGCAAGAACATCGACACGCTTCTGGATGCCTGGCAGAACACGCGCCTGCGCGACGATTTCGATCTGCTGATCGCCGGCGCTTCGGGTTGGGGATCGGGAAAGACGCTAGCGCGTCTGGCGTCGCGACCCGCGGGCGTTCGTTATCTCGGCTACGTCCCGGAGGATGAACTGCCCGGTTTGACGGCGGGCGCGACCGCTTTTGTTTATCCTTCGCTTTACGAAGGTTTCGGTTTTCCAGTGGCGCAGGCCATGGCGGCCGGAGTGCCCGTGATCACTTCGAACACGTCATGTTTACCAGAGATCGCGGGCGATGGCGCGCTGCTGGTGGATCCGCGCAGCGCGGCGGAGATTCAATCGGCCATCGAGAAGCTGCTCGGCTCGCCAAGCTTGCAGCAGCAACTGCGGACGGCGGCCTTGGCCCGTGCCCAGGAGTATCGATGGGAAGTTTGCGCCCGGAAAAGTTTGGAGTTCTTCCGCGCCCTCGGCTAACGTCCCCTCCCTCACGGTCGGGGCTACACTGCGTTGCGATGGATGCTGTAGTGCACGGTACCCCGCGCGTCAGGGTCTGTGAAGAAATCGGAATGAATCGCCGGGTTGGCAGACGGAAGCGTCTGCCCCACATTGACGTGCAATGGTTTACATTCTTGTGGGGCAGGCGCTTTCGCCTGCCAACCGATCTTTTCAAAGACCTCTCAGCAAGGGGACGTCAGCTCCCGGTCCCCGGCGCCACGAAGAAATCCCACACTTGCATATTCACTTTCCCCTCGGTGTATTCGACCACCGCATATTCACCCGGATCGAGCGGCTTCGCGGGCCAGATCTTATACACCTGGTCGCCTACCTGCTTGCGAAAGGTTTCCACGAGGTCGGGTTCCTCCATCGTCTCCTTAGTCACGGGAATGATGGTGAGCTTCTCCACCACGCGATTTCCCTTGTGCTCGCCCATGCGTATGATGCCGAAACGCTCATCGGCGGAAAGACGAATATAAAATTCGGGCTCGCGATTGGCGGTGCCGGTAGATGAGTGAGGACCATCCAGTTCGACTGTGGCTTTTCCTGTCACCATCGGCAAGGGACTCAGGGCCTTGAGAACGTTGCGGCGCTTATTGGTGACTATTTTCGATTCACCCACCTTCACCGGCGTTACCTTATCGCCGTCCACCAGGTAAACGCCATCCTCCTTCGGAACGCGCTGCACTTCCCGCGCAGCCTCCTTCAAGGCCTTCTCCTCTTCTTTAATCGACAGCTTCTCTTCACGCGCCTCTTCCTCACGCTGCTTAATGACCGCCTGAGTTTTTTCCAAATCCACCAGCGAAACTGGAATCTCCTCCCACTCCCCGCGATCCACGCTCAGGTATGACACGCGATCCCCTTCCACCTTGTACTCGCGTGCCAACTGAAAGGTCCCGTCCTTCAGAAAAAGCTTGATGTTAGCCGCAACCAACAGCCACGCGCCAGCCAGCAGCAGACAGCCCAACCTTATCGAAATCCTGCCGCCTGCCGCCTGCCGCCTGCCCCCTGACTCCTGGATTCTCTTCACGGCTGCAGCCCCACGCTTCGCAGCAGCAGAAACTGCGACAGGTTCTCCGAGGTCAGCAACCCCAGCAGCTTATCGTCCTGCATCACCAAGGCGCAGGCGCCAGCGCTGGACATCAGCGGCAGGATTTCCGACAAATCCTGGTCGGGAGAGATACTCGCGTATTCGCGTTCCATGTGCGCGGCAATGTAGGAAGCAGAACCCTCCAGCGCCATCCCCCGCAGCAGCGCGTTTCGTCCCAGCAGTCCCACCACTTGATCGCCGTGCACCACTGGAAAATCCTGCTGCGAAGTGGCCAGCAGAAGATTGGCGGCATCCCCAATCGTGCTGCCGTGCGATAGCGTGCGAAAGTCCGTCACCATGGCGGCACGCACTGGAATACCTTGCGTGAGCGAACGGCCTCGCGACGCCGCGCCCTCATTCGCCGCGCCAAGATAAATGAAGAACGCGACAAACGCCAGCATGGGCAAATAAACCAATCCGTACAGACCCATGCTGATGGCAAGCATTCGTCCGGACCAAGTGGCGATGCGCGTGGCTTCATATTCGGAGCGAATGCGCGAAAGCAAGGCGCGCAACATACGCCCGCCGTCCATCGGGAACGCGGGCAGCAGATTGAATCCGGCCAGGATCAGGTTGCTCAGCGCTATGCGGTCAGCCAGGTTTCCATCCGACGGCTGTTCGAATGCGAATAGATTGACCGCTTTGTGTTGTGTGTAGAGCACCGTGAATATGGAGCCGGCTATCAGCAGATTCACCAGTGGACCTGTCAATGCAATCCAGAACTCTTCGCCCGGCTTGGCAGGGCGTTCCAGACGCGCCGTGCCGCCAATGGGATACATCACGATCTCGAGCGTGCGGATTCCGTATAACGAACTGATAAAGGCGTGCCCAAGCTCGTGCAGCAACACGGAGACGATCAAGGCCAGGATGAAAAGCGAATAGCTCCCGGGCGACTGATTGCTGTCGAGGCCGATGACGACCAGGAAAATCAGCAGGAGAACAAAAGTGAAATGCAAGCGGATTGGAACACCCATCAGGCGGATGGATCCAACCGAGCCGGGGCTCGCGGCTCGTGGCGTGCTGCGCGCGTCTGCCAAACAGACCTCTCAAACAATTGTGACACAGCGCGGCGCGCAGGCGGCTGGAGGCAGAAAGCAGAAGGCAGAAAGCAGAAAGCAGAAAGCAGAAGGCGGGAGGCAGGCGGCAGGACGCAGACAACCGCACTACCAGCCACCAACTACCAGCCACCAGCCCCGGTCCCCAGTCCCCAGCCTCCAGTCCCCAGCCCCCAGCCCCTATTTCGCTGCCAGAATGTCGTACACCGGCTTATTGTCTGCGTAAACGCGCCACTCTTTCACCAGACCCTTCTGCACCACGGCCAACCACGCCGACGGCGTCCGCCACTGCTTCCCGTTGATGGTCCCGCCTGCCGCTCCGAACACGGCAACCATGTTTGCGTTCCGGAAAACTTCTTCATGCGAGACCCAGTAGTCCGGGCACATGGTGAAGTAGCCGCGCCAGCCGCCGCGCATTTTTTCCCGGCCGCGCACCTGGTTTCCCAGCGAATCGACGAAGACGTGATCTTCCGTCATCAGCTCCGCCAGCTTGTCCACATCACGCTGGTTGATACGGTTCAAGAATTCAAGAACTGTTTCGATATCATCCATTGGTCATTCCCGCGATTCCAACAACAGTTTCTTCACGCCGTCCACGCATAGCACCGCGGCGTGTTTCGACTCGGGAATCAAGCCTCCGACTTCCGCCTCAACCATCTCAGGCCGCAGCGCCGCCAGATCCGCTCGTGTCTTTCCCTTCATCCACTCGGTGAGCGCGGACCCGCTCGCGATGGACGCCGTGCAGCCGCGCACTTTGTAGCGCACCTCGGCGATCTTACCGTCGTCGAAACGCGCCGACAACCGCAGAATGTCGCCGCAGGCCGGGTTCGAGATCTCTACCGTCAGGGCGGGCAGACCCAGCTCCCCCACGTTGCGTGGATTTTTGAAATGATCGAGGAAGGCTTCGCTGTACAAGGCGCGGTCTCTTTCTCATTATGCAACTGAA
>PMOK01000098.1 GCA_003162425.1 Bryobacterales bacterium
GTGCGCGTGCCACACCAGGCGATTATGGAGTTCATTGCCACGGTCACGCGTCCCATTCGCGGCCACATAATTCTAAAGCAGACCGAAGCTCTCCGGGAAGCGGAAGAGTTCTTGAAGCAGTTCACGGTTCTCTACCCAAATGAGGCGATCCTGCGAACTGCCATTCGCGGCTATGCTGCTTACCAGTTGAGCTGGTTCGACGCGCATCTTTGGGCATACGCGGAACACTACGGGCTCGCGGAAATTCTCACCGAGGATTTTCAGCACGACCGGCTTTATGGCACGGTCCGGGTGCTGAACCCTTTCATCCATCTGCCCAAGCCTAATTGACACCACTGGTCCGTGCTTGACGCGCGAAATCCCATCCGCTATCTTGGACCTGGAGCATTTCAGGATGCCCCCTGCTCGCGGAAAGGGCCAAGCCCGCCTGAACGTTGACTAAAGTTTTCGGACATAACGACTGTCCTTTCTCACCTGACCATGCGAGCCGTCGGGCACTAGAAAGGAAGTTGTCATGACCGCTTCGTTACCACCCAATCCCTCGCTCGAGAACCTGAAAAAGCAAGCCAAGACCCTCCAAAGGAAATGGCGCTCCGGCCACGCCGAAACACTCGCGCGCATTCGATCCGCTCACCCGCAATACGCCGGATTATCCGATCAGCAGCTCTGCACCGTAAAACCGCGCTTGACGGATTGCCAGCTCGTGCTCGCGCGCGAATCCGGTTTCGAGAGTTGGCCGCAATTGAAGATCGCCGTTCAATCGTCCAACCAGGATTTAGCGAACCAGTTTGTCTGGATCGCGTGCTTGTGCTACGACGATCCACATTATGATCACCGTTCGTTTCATGCCCGTGCACATGAAATGTTGGCTAACCATCCGGAACTGGCCGAGGCCAACATCTGGGCCGCCGCAACGGCCGGCAACGCTGCCGCCGTCGAATCCTTTCTCGCTGACGACCCCGATCTCATCAACCGCCCCGGGCCACTCGGTTGGGCGCCGCTCCTCCACGCCTGTTACTCTCGCGTCAAACCAATCCACCCCAGCCACTCCACATATCGCGTGGCGAAACTCCTGCTGGATCGCGGCGCGGACCCGAACGCGTACACGCTCAAACACAACGATCCGCCGGGAAGCGATAGCGCGCGCCGCTTCACCGCTCTGACTGGCCTTTTCGGCGGCGGCTCTACAGGATTGGTGAACCAGCCGCCTCATCCGCAATGGCGTGAGATGGCCGAACTCTTGCTCTCGCGAGGCGCCGACGCCTCCGACGAACAGGCTCTCTGGATCAACCAAGCTGCGTCTCTCGAAATCCTGCTTCGCTATGGCCTGAGGCCGGACGAGCAAATCAAAATGGGATCGCCCGTCATCACGCTGCTCGGGCGCGAGCTCTCCCAAGCCGCTCGCAACGGCCACGCGGATCGCGTAAAGCTTCTGCTCGCTCACGGGGTGAGAACTGACGAGATGTTCCAAGGGAAGGTCCCTTGGCGCCACGCCATCGACGGAGGCCATTTCCAAATCGCGCGCATGCTGGAAGAAGCCGGCGCACTAACTTCCGAGCTGAACGAAGAGGAACAGTTCACAGCGCTTTGCATGGCGGGTGATGAACGCGGGGCCCGCGCCATGCTCCACCAGACTCCTGATCTTTTCGAGCGCGCACCCAAATCGATGGTCCTCAAGGCGACTGCCACCGGACGAATGGAAGCAGTCCGGCTGGTTCTCGATTTGGGTTTCGATCCCAATTACATGGACGAGGTCGCGGCACTCCACAGCGCCGCTGGCCGGAACCAGCAGGAAATCGTCAAGCTTCTGCTGGAGCGTGGTGCTTCGCTATCGGTCCGCGAGCCGTTTTACGATGCCACCCCGTTAGGATGGGTGGACTTCTTCGACCAAGCCCCAATGCGGAAAATGCTTTTGAGCGAGGGGCCCATCTGTCTTTTTGATGCGCTCGACCTCGACCGGCTTCATAGGGTTCCGGACATCCTGGCACGCGATCCTGCCTCGCTCAACCGTCCTTTCGCCGAGTGCCTGTCACGCGATCCCAAACCAGAGGACTGGCAAACGCCGCTGGTCCGCATGGTGGATCGTGGCAAAACCGCCGCCGTACGAGTGCTGCTCGAACACGGCGCCGACATCACCGTCCGCCACCCCGACGGCCGATCGTTAATGCAACTCGCCAATGACAAGCGCTACCACGAAATCGTGGACCTGCTGCAAGAACACAGCTGAACGAATGCAAAGTGGGGCGGACCCCCTGGTCCGCGGTCGACGCCCACGTCGGCCTGCTGCTGGTATTGGTCAATGCTTGAGGTAGCGCGTCCAGGGGGACCCGCGCGGACCAGGGGGTCCGCCCCACCGCTAGCCTTCCACAACCACCGGCAGTTGTGCCGCATCCCAGGCAGCCAGCCCACCCGCCATCTCGATCAGATTCGTGATCCCATATTGGTGAAGGATGCTGGCCGCGATGGAGGACCGGTAGCCACCCGCGCAATGGACCGCAATGCGGCGATCGCGCGGGATTTCCCCGATGCGCTCTTCGAAATGGTTGAGTGGAATATTCACGCTGCCGTCTATATGTTTCGTCACCCACTCACGCGGATTTCTCATATCCAGCAACAGCGGCGGATTGCCGCTCGCTAATTCCTCCGCTACCATCGGTGCGCTGATACGCTCAGTCGGCCACACCAAGTCCGGCCGCGCAGGTAGCGCTTCCATGCCTCCGTTCAGGTAGCCTCTGACGTGATCGAAACCGATATGGCCCAGCCGCAGTGCCGCTTCCTGCTCGCGTCCCGGCTCAGCGATAATCACGATGGGCCGGGTGCGGTCAAGCACCGTGCCCGCCCATGTGGCGTATTGGCCGCCAAGTCCGATATTGATGCTGCCGGCGATGTGACCCTTGGCATACTCGGCCGGATCGCGGACGTCCAGAATCTGAGCGCCCGTATCTCCCATCCGGAGCACTTCATCGAGATCGATCGGATGGAGAACCTGTTCCAGATTGTTGTCGAGAGTGGCCGCTCGCGGGTGTTGAGAATCGCGTCGTACGTGAAGTAGGGGGGAGCGTCGGGTTGGTCCGCCTGACCAGACGAATAAAATCCTCTTTCGACATCGGCTGTAACGCGTAGTTCAATCGCCGTTGATCTCCCAGCGAAGAGACCGTGTCGGAGGAAAGCTGCTTCCCGCGGAGCGATCCAGCACCATGAGCCGGGTAAACCAGTGTCTCGTCAGCAAGCACCATCAGTTTGTTGTGCAGCGAGTCGTATAGATGCGCGCCCAGATCGTTGGCGCTCCACCCCAGCGACGCGCGCAGGTCGGGACGGCCGACGTCCCCGATGAACAGCGTATCGCCCGTTAGGACGGCATAGGGTGTGGCAGGATGTTTGGCCGGGTCCTTATCGAGATCGAACGCCAGGATCGAGATTGACTCGATGGTGTGCCCGGGCGTCTCAAGCACTTCGATGTCCAGGCCCGGGAACTCGAGCCGATCGCCATCCTTCATCGCCACGAAAGCATATTCCGCCTCGGCGCGGGCGCCCAGATGGATGGTTGCGCCGCAACGGTCGCGCAGTTCCAGATGGCCGGCCACAAAGTCGGCATGGAAATGAGTGAGAAAGACGTGGCGGATTTGAAGTCCCAATTTCTCGGCGTCGGCCAAGTATTGCTGAATATCGCGCTGGGGGTCGACGATGATAGCGGTCGAACTTCGCTCGTCCCCCAGCAAATAGGAGGCGTGGGCGAGACAGCCCAGATAATACTGTTTCAAAATCATGGAGACTTCTACAGGTCTAGCGCCTCGTTTCGGTAGGATCAGCGTGTTGCCGAACCGCGACCGTGAGTGTGAGTGTGAGACGAAAGCGCCTGCCCCACAGGGATGTAAACCCGTGCACGTCATGTGGCGCAGACGCTTTCGTCTGCCAACCCGGCGATCATTCCGATTTTTTCACAGCTTCTGAGCGAGTTCCCATGGGATCGCTGGCCACCAAACGTGATGAAGACGCCCCGCGGCGCACGCATGCCGGGTTCACACTCCTGTGAACGCCTGGGATTCGGTCGAGATTGGATACACCGCACTTTTCAACACCTCCGCTATACTCCTACACTCCCGATACCAAGTACGTTGGCACAAAGTACTCATCGCAAAGCACTTTAGTCCTGCGGCGCCAACGGGTCTTCAATGTCATGAAATATTCACTGACAATTCAGAAGTAGATAGCAGTTGCTCGGCATGAATCTGTGGTATATATACTGAATCGTTCTTGGAATTCCAAAGTAAAGATTCCAGACTCAAGGAGGATTACGAATGAGCGACGCAGATCCCAGAGGATCCATCAAGCTGCCCATTGATTTCTTTTTCAGGGAAGTCCACCCAGATCACAAGGTGGCCCACCCAACCCCGCCGCCCGCGCCCCTTGGCCCCCTTGCCGCATTTGTTGGACAGTGGATGGGGAACGGCTTCAACACCATCTTCCGGCCCGACAACTCGGTCACGCCGACACCGCTGCCGAATCCAGTTCCCCCGCCCGTTCCCCCGGCCACTCGCGACAATATTCTGGAACTGAACCTCACCTCCGAGCAGCTCGCATTTTCAAAGAGCCTGGGCTCGGTTCCGAACCGGGGAACGACGCCACAGGGAGACATCTTCCTCAACGGAGTGCCCTATGTGCAGACTATCAACGATATTACGGTCCACGGCGAAAAGATTGGTATTCACTTCGAGCCTGGAATGTGGATTCATGTGCCGTCGACGAACGTGCCCCCGATAACCCAAGAAACGGTCGCGCGCATGGCCTCCATCCCGCACGGAACTACGATCGATGCCCAAGGCATCATTGCCACCGTCCCAGGGCCGCCAATCATAGCCGCTGTTGACATCACGCCATTCACAACGGCACCGCCTCACAACAAGATCACGTTCGCCAGCCAGACCGCCGGCAACCCAAACACGCCGAGAATTCCGCAAGATCTCAGTAGCTTTATCGCCGCCGGCACCATTACGCAAGCGCTTTTGGACGATCCAAACAGTTTGCTGCGCAGTCACATCAGCAAACAAAAGATCATCAACACGATCGCGCTCATCATTTCCACGGCCCCGCCGCCGCCTCCACCGCTCTTCGGAGGCGGAGCCGATAATATTGCCTTCCTGCTGGGCCAGCCCGCGGCCACAGCTCCCAATGCCCAGACCACGCAAATGACGGCGATCTTCTGGATCGAAACGGTCGAAGAGGTCATTCTGGTGCCGCCATTCACGGTAGGGAGCCCGCCCTTCGCGATCAAAGCCAAACCGAGCATTCCCGGTCAGCGCGTGCCGACATTCTCCGTCACACCGCCATTCGATCTGGATACGCCGCGCGAAATTACGGTTCACTTCACGCAAATTCAGTACACGCAGACGGTCCTGCTGAATTTCGCCGGCCTCACTTGGCCGCACGTCTCGGTGAACACGCTTGTGCCGGCCGACGACATCATTGTTCCTCCCTCCGTCTGGGGTTGAGCGAATTCGCTGTTTTTGGGAGCGATGTGATGCAGGTCCTGATTACATCGCTCCCGCAACAAAATCGCGGCGCAGGAGGCCACTACGACAATGACAAATCAGAAATGCGCTTTGTCTCGCCAACGGGTCCGCAATCCCACCGAGACGCTCAGCCCGTCACAACCCGGCTCCATCCGTCAAGCCCGGAAGCAACGGCAACAGGCCATCCGTTGGTCGGTTCTCTCGATTTTATGCCTGACAACGTTTCCGCTCGGTGCTCAGAAGATGGCGCCCTGGCTCACGCGGTCCGCCGATAACGCAAGAAGTGGGTGGAACTCGCACGAAACGCAACTTACACAAGCGTCCGTCGGGACGAAGGGGATCGTCCGTTTCACGATAATTCCGGTTTTGGGCGACGCGCGAGGCATGGAGGCGCAGCCACTCATTTTGCCGCAGGTAAAGCTGCCGAACGGCTCCACGCACGACGTCATGGTGCTGCCGTCCATGGCGAATATCGTGCGCGGCGTCGACGCGCGGTCAGGCGCTGGGTTGTGGCAGGTGACGCTAGGCACGAATCTCGGAATGCCGATCATTGGCGCCACTCCGCTGGGCCCCAAGACTCAGCCCGACAACTGCGTCGGAGCTCAACGGACGATTGACTGTCATGCGATCAACGACAAATGGGGCGTGTTGAGCACCGGCGTCATCGATCCCGAAACGCAGCGAGTATACCTGGTTGCCTGGATCTCTCCCGATGGCACGCCGCAAAAGGCCAAGCACTACGTGTTCGTTTTGAACGTAAAGGACGGAAGCCAGGTGGTCGCGCCCGTTTTAGTAACCGGAACCAGCGGTACACAATCCTATTCCAGCATCATGCGGAAACAACGGAGCGCTCTGGTCCTCGGCAAAGTAGGCGGTCGCAAGACGGTCTTCTGGGCTTCGGGCACTGTGATGGAAACCGAGCAGGGGGCTGCGGGATGGATCTTTGCGTTCGACTGTTCAACCAATTCGATCACCGCTTCTCTTGCGATGACGGATGGAGAAGGAGCCGGCATCTGGATGGGCGGACAGGGGCTGGCAGCCGACGATCAAGGTTTTCTCTACGCGACTACCGGCAACGGAGACTTTGACGGGAAGACTCAGTGGGGCGAGTCGTTCGTCAAAGTGAAGTACACGCCGGCTTCGGCCGGAGCACCTGCTAGCCTGCAGGTGGTGGACCACTGGACACCATGGATGGATTTGGTCCGGTCCGGGCAAGAGAAACTATTGGCTACCAAGGTTGCTGGAGAAAGCGCTCCGAGCGAGGCCTTGAGGCCGGTGAATGCCGGAATGAACAGCAGCGACCTTAATGACGCAACCGCAAAAATCAGCGCGGATGGAGTGGTCCTCATCTTTCCCAAAATGGCCAGTGGTAATTGGTCTGATGAAGACTGGGGCTCGGCCGGTCCGGCTTGCATATTCTCGATCGGCGTCTGCGTGGCTACGGGAAAGGACGGCATCGCATATCCGATTCGTACTGCCAATCTGGGAGGAACCACGGTCGAGGATCTGAAAAATGCACAGTCGAACTGTGGAAAGCTCGCCGCACCACCTGTATGGCTGACCATGAGTCCGGGGCCGGTGGATCCGTGCCCGAATGATCCGATGACTCTGAATTTTTTCCCGTGGGGCTACACCGCCCATCTCCACATGACGCCCGTTCAGTTCTTTGACCCACTCCTCAATTCGTGGACAATATTCGCCTGGGGCGAAAATGCCCAACTGCATAAGTGGAAGGTCAGTTCGACTGGAACGCTCACCTACGTGGCCCAAAGCCATGAGTTCGCGAGCGATAACCTGCGCGGGAAACTTCCGGGAGGAATGCCCGGAGGCTTTTGTTCCGGATCGAGCAATGCGGCGGACCCAAACTCCGCAGTTCTCGTCTGCACCATTCCTTACGGCGATGCAAATACGCAAGTCGTGAACGGGCGCCTCTTGGTTTACGATCCTGTCCACCTTGCCGCCGATGGGTCGCTAAAAGTGCTGTGGGATTCTCAACGCTTGGGTGTTACGTTTCTGTTCAACAAGTTCAACCCGCCCGTAATCGATGGAGGCCAGATTTATGTGCCCAATTACAACGGTGGAGTTGACGTTTATCGGCTGATGAAATAGTGCCCTGGCTCTGACTTGGTGCAGGCGCACTGTTGTTACTTCAACTCGCGGATTACGAACCATTCCAAAGTTGGACATTCGGCGAGCAAGTTGACGCATAGCGCCCGACTCGTTCTCTTGACTTTTCGCTCCTGGATCAAGGTGCACAAGTCCGAGTCGGCGACTTCTCGCTCATGGGACTTTAGTGGAAGGCCTTTCACGCGATCTAATCGGCGCGGCACGAGCCCAGTGCGGCTCAACCTTCCAAACACACGGTGGACTCCGGGGACATGACTCCCAAGTACGCTGCCTTAACCACCTCAAGGTACCTTCGCTTCTCCCGATCGCTCGCGGCGGGCGTCGAGGCCTTACCGAAATTCTTCCCTCGAAGCCGCTTGGCGCCGCGATGGGCCGCATCGTAGCTGGCGCGCTTTTCAGGGTCGCTCAAGATCTGGTGCGCTTCCGAGAGCCGTAGGAACATCTCACTATTGCCAGTTTCGGTATTGTCGGGATGGTACCGAAAAGCGAGCATTCGGTAGACGCGAGAAACGGTCTCCGCGTCGGCATTGGGGCTTAGTTGCATTACTTCATAACAGTCCAGCGCAACGGGATTTATGCAGTCAGTCTGTTCCTCATCCAATTTAAAATTCGAACAGTGGTCTAGAAATTCCAGGCCCGCGCGGAACGTGCCGTCGATCTGTGCGGTGCACCATTTCACCCCGGCTTTCAGGTAGTCCAGCGTGCGGTTCTCGCAAAACTTGCCGTGTAAGACCACAGTGGAGCCGGGCTTGAGCATGGTCATCAACCCCAGGCCGCATCCTCCGCCGATGACATCAACGAGGTTGGCAATCACGGAGCGCGAATTGCCCATGCCGTCTTTCATTTCGACGTGAATCACGGACGAGTCGGCTGGTTTTCTGTGCCCTCTTCGCCGTTGTCGTTTCGCCGTGGCTTCCATTACATTGTTTATCGCATTCGCCTCGCGAAATCGAAATGGACTGTCGGCAACGATTTGAAGGTACCGGAAGTACTGGCAAAAGTACCAATCGAACACACGCCCAGAGACGGAACTGATTCGCGGAGCGGGCTGCTTTCCCCAAGTCCCTTATTTGCATATAGCGTCCCGATGCGTCGTGATCCTCAAGTTAGACGCCTATGGTACCGGCGTACCCTGAGCCGGCCAACGCGACCGGCGTTTCACGGGATGTATCGATCCCTCTAGCGCCGCCAAGATAAATTCCGGATGCGCGGTGATCCGTCAGGAAGCAGCAAGTTCGTGACCGGTCTATGAAATCCGCACGAAACGTAACGCGCTTAGGAACTGGTCAGCGAGTCTGATCGGAGGAGCAGTTCGCCGCCGGCTTTGACGAAGGCTGTGTGAGCCTCGCGCCGTCGTTCCGCGGCCCTATGCAGCAAGTCGCCGTACTGCGGGTGGCTCCGCAGAGAACTGAGCCAGGGATCGTGCGCTAGTGAGAAGTCGCAGACAAAATTCTGATCGATAACTCGAAAGAGTATCTCGATCGCGCGGTCGAGTTCATCGATTCGCGCCATGTGGCGCGCGACATAAAACAAACTCTCGGGATCCCTCATACCCGATGCCTCATGTTCGCCAACGGCTAGCGCTGCGCCAACACGGTCACCTTCAAGGAGAGCCCGCAGCGAGCGCATCAGGCTTCGTGGGCCACCCGCGCCAAGCTTCTCGCGTTCGCGCAGTCTGCTAAGTGCCTCCCCCTCCCGGCCCGAAGACGCCAGCGCAATCGCATCCAGGTAAAAACCTCTTTCGGGCGGAACCTCGTCCAGAACCTTCTGAAAATCACAGAGAAGGAAATACGTGTGGGCGATGCTGGTTGAGGAGTGCGGATCGAGGCTGGTTGCGCGCTGGTGAGCGATCAAAGAAGCTCGCAGTTCGCCGCAGTAGCGGCAGGACTGTACCAGACCAGCAAACAGCTCCGGATCGTTGCGTTTGACCCTGGCACGTTCGAGGAGGCGCACCATGGCACTCGGCGCCAGCCCCCGATCCGTTTCGATGTAAGTGTACAAATTGTGGGCCATGCTCAGGCCCGGATTGAGTGCAAAGGCTCGACGGTAGGCTGCGTCCGCACGCTCAAAATTCTCTTCTGACTCCTCACCGAACTTTTCCAGCAGCCGGTAAACTCTGCCCAGGCGGGCCCACGCGGGTGCGTAACTGGGGTCCTCTTGGAGGCAGTGGAGGAGCAGGTCGCATGCTAGCTTGGCGTTGTCCGTCGTCTTATGTTGCACAGTTTGATTCGCACGCAGGTAATACTCGTATGCTTTGGCGCCAGCGGGCACGTCAGTTTGGAAGGTACTTCGTTCGCGATCCGTCAACGGCCCTGCCAGCAATTGCACAATGCGCTTAGTCAGGCTGTCCTGGAGCTGGAAGATGTCGCCCAGAGCGAATTGACCTGTATCCGACCAAATCAATGCGCCACTCGGCGCCTCCACCAATTGGCTGCTGACCCTAAGCTGATCTCCCACGCGCAACATTGTGCCCGTGAGGATGACGTTCACGTCCGCTTCATCGCCGATTCTTTTTGCGTCCGAACCGTCGAAGCGCGCAGCCACCAAGCTGGAACGTACGATCAATGAATCGATTCCTGAAAGCGAACTGCTGATGGCATCCGGCAGAGAATAAGCCAGGAAATCGGTGTCGTTATCTGGCCGCAGTACTCGAAATGGGAGTGCGATGAACCGTGTTACCTGCGTGCTCCGCACTTGCGGCTCTTGGCTACCAACAAGGTCCGCTGAGCGGACAGCCTCGATCATTTCCTTGGCGGTCTGATAGCGTTGTTCAGGCCTCTTCTCAATTGCGCGACAGATCACATTGTAAATCGCTGAGATTGCGGGCGACCCGCTGAGCCGGGGTGGCTCGCTGTGTTTCACGCTGTATAGGACATCGATGGCGGAAGCGCCCTCAAAAGCGCGTCGTCCGGCAATCATTTCGTAGATCACGCACCCGGCGGTGAATAGATCGGCGGCCGGACCGGCGCGCAAGCCGTCAACCTGCTCAGGCGCCATGTAGTGGGGTGTACCGACGATGCTTCTCGGCCCAGTCAGGACGGTAGCTGTAGAGACGCTATCCGCATCGTTAACCAGGGGCGTTCCCGCAAATCGCGCCAGGCCGAAGTCGAGTAATTTCACACCGTGAGGTGTCAAAAAGACGTTGGACGGCTTTAGATCACGGTGAATGATGTTGAGGTTGTGCAGTGCTTCTAGTGCCTCCAGCATCTCAATCGCGATCTTGCGCGTTTCGTCTAATGGTAGAGGCCCAGCCTTTAGTCGCCCTTCGAGCGAACATCCTTCGAGCAGTTCGAGCACCAGGAATGGGATGCCGGCCTCTTCAGCCACCTCGAAGATCTGGCAGATGCGCGGATGATTGATGCGCGCGAGCGATCGCGCCTCCTGCCAGAATCGGCTTCTGGACTCGGGGCTTTCTGTGGCCTCACGAATCGTCTTAATCGCCACGGACCGGTGCAGGCGTTCGTCGTGGGCAACGTAGACCACGCCCATGCCACCCTCACCGATCTTGCTAACGATCCGGTAGTGACTTATCTGACCAGGAACTGAGATGGCAGGTGATCCCAGTGCCGCGCTGCCTGCGATCTGGTTGAACATTCCCGCGGTGGCCTCCGGCACTGGCCAGCGCTGCGTCCGGCCTTCCGCCGCGCTCGAATTGATCAACAGGTCTACCTCGCGCCGCAGTTCCTCGTCACCGTGGCAGGCTTCGGTCAGGAACGCACTCCGCTCTATTGGGTCGCGCTCCAACGCCAATCGGCACAGCTCTTCGACCCACCGCTGGTGCTCCAGGCTCATCTAGGTGTGCACCTTCTGGACTAAGACTACCTGAAGTCTACGCCTTTGGCGAAAATCGCTCCCGCTCAAGCCCGAACCTCCAAATGCCGCGTTGGTGCCAATCCGGAACTCGACCTGAAGCGGAATTCTGGGACATTACTCCTGTGATGTCTTAGATCTGTATCAGAAGCGATCCGGCGGTGCGCACTTCGTGGAAGTGGACAATGCTGCTGCGCCGGAGCGCTTTTGATACAGATCTAAGACTTCTGGCCCGGATCGACTGGCGCACATCCGCGGGGTTGGGTGTTTCGGCGACCGCTCATTACTGATATCGTCAGCAGCTTCGACCACAAGCAGCCATAGGGTTCTCATGGCTTGCTCACAAATAGGAGCACGCCAGGCGGTGTTTGCACGCCACCGACGGAAGCGATTACCGCAGCGGCGCCGCTGGGTACTGTGGCGGGCAGTTGAATGCTCACCTGGTATAACCCGGCGCTTCCGGCCGTGAGAAACGCGCCGATCACCTTAGTTGCCACTCCACCAACGGTCACCGTTGGAAGGTTCACCACCGCGGGCACGCCGCCCGCCTCGGTGCCCGCAGCGACCGCAGGTTTTGTCGCTCCGAAGCCGGTGCCCCACAGTACAATGATGTCGCCCGGCTTTGCCGCTACGGTTCCTGGGACTACGGATGGGTTGCCTACCAGCGCATAATCGGGCAGCAACGAAGCGATTGCATAGTTCGTATCAGGATACATAAAGAATGCCGGCGCGACACTCTGCAGTTCGACCGTTGCCGGCGCGCTGACCGCACCGTTGTTCGTAACCACCACTTTTACCGGGCCGACTCTGCTATCGGAAGGCGCTTGCACGTTGATCTGCACGGGGCTGATGTAATTCACGAAGGCTGGTTTGCCGTCGATGGTGACGCTCACGCCATCGAGCGAGGTGGGCAGCTTGCCATCGGCCAATTCGCTGGAGGTCCAGGTGCGGCCTGGATACGTGTTGGCCAGATTGGTGCCCGAAATCATCGCCCAGGACCCGGCTTCAATGCCCGGCTGGTAACTGGCGCCGTTCAACACGGAACTAATCGCCGGTGGTCCCGGCGCCGCAAGTTTCACCACAAACACATTGCCATACCCAAAGGGCAGCGCCCCGCGAGCATTCGGGAAATCGACCGACCAGGTTTGTCCCACGAAAATCACATTGCCTTGGGAGTCAACCGTTGCTCCCAGCGCGCCATCGTCCTGCGATCCGCCGAAATACGTCGAGTAATTCAGCTTGCTGCCATCCGAGGAAATCGTCGACGCAAAGGCGTCCGCCAGTCCGGCGGTGGCGCCTTGCGCGGGCATCACCATGGGGAAATCGATGGCGCGCGTTTCGCCCGCCACCGTCGCGTTCCCTGCCGCGTCTAGAGCGATGGCAGAGATCCAATTCTGCATCAGGATGACGCCGGGTTCGGCGAGGTAGTCGATGCCCGATTCCATGGAGGCGTGGCCGCGCAGGTAGGTGGAGTATAGGATACGCGACCCATCCGCGCTGAGCTTGGTGACGAAGCCGCTGGCCGCGATCTGGTTTGTGGAGCCGTAGAGCGTGCCCGTGGAGCCGGCCGGAACAATACTGATGACCGTCGGTGGAATGAAAGAGCCAATGGCGATCCACGTTTGGGCGTGGTCGCGAGAAAGATACATGACATGGAAGCCAGCCGCCACATAGAGCGTTCCCTTGGGATCCACCGCGATTGCGTTGGAACTCGAACTCACACCTGGCGGCAGATTGATCGGCGACCAGGTGACGCCGCCATCGACGCTGCGAAAGCAGAGGCCGTCGTAGACCGTCGAAGGGTTGGTGGACCCGTCCACGATCAAGGGCGGATTGGGCGCCGCCGAAGAGATCAGTATCCAATGGGCTCCTCCGTCCACGCTGCGATAGAGGTACGGATTTTGATTGGTGCTGCATTCGCAGAACTGCTCGTTCGAGGTTGCGAAGAGGTGGCCACTCACGCGCGGATCGAGCACCATGGATTGAAGGCTTTGAGGAAAAGGCACCGAATACCAGGTGGCGCCGGCGTCGCTACTTTTTCGGAGGGTGGTCCCGATTTCCCAAACGATCTTGGGGTTCTGTGCATCCACTGCGAGTTGAGAGATTGCCAACGCTGGAGAATCAATCGGGGTCCAGCTGTTCGCGCCATCCACGGTTTTATAGACCGCGCTCGAAGCTGTAGCATCCGCCGGCGACACGGCTGCGTATAAGGTCTGCGGATTCGCCGGATCAATGGCCAGCGCCTGGATGTTCGTGCCGGCGATGCCGCCGCTGGCCGCGGTCCAGGTGACGCCGCCATCCACGCTTTTGAAGACGCCCAAATCCCCGGTGGCTTCATAGATCGTGTTGGGACTGGATGGGTCCACCACCAACATCTGCGGAAGCGCGAACGGTAGATCGTCCATAGGCGCCCAATTGGTTCCGCTATTCGTGCTCTTCCAGATCGGCCGCGCGCCCGGCGAACTCTGTAAGGGACGCACTAGCGGAAAATCCACCGACGACGTGTTCCCTGCAACGTAGACCTCGCCCGCGCTATTCACGGCGATCCCAGTTGCGCCAGCCTGGACGCTCCCGCCCAGCGCAGTTTCGTAGATTTTGTTCGATCCATCGGGCGAAATCTTGAAAACGATGGCATACGCGCTGCCGAGCGGTCCAAAGGTTTGAGTAGCGGTGGAGGGATTGGCGGAGGAGGACGCCCCCGCGACGTAGATGCTGCCCGCGCCATCCAAGGCGATTCCTCCGGCACCGCTGTTGGGGTGGAAATACGAAAAGACTAGCGTGCCTTGCGGAGTCAGTTTGCTGACGAAGATACCGGCTTGATCGGGCCCGTTTTGTGTGCCCGGGAAGCCGGTTGCGGAGTCTGAACTCACCGCGACGTAAGCGTTCCCTGCCGAGTCAACCGCGATGCCGGCGGCCCCGTCGTCACGCTGGCCTCCCAGAAAAGTGGAATACAAGAGTTTGGCGCCGTTGGGGTCGAATTTCGCCACGAAGGCATCGAAGTCGTCCCCGATGCCGTTGTCCAGCGTCCCCTCGATCGGATTGACGAGGGGAAAATTCGCGGACCGCGTCAATCCGGTGACCAGTACATTGCCGGCGCTATCCAGGGCGACGCCGGTGGCCCAATCGTCGAGAATACCGCCGAGATAGGTGGACCAAATCAGCTTGCCATCCGGTCCAAGCTTGGCGATAAATGCGTCGCAGGTGCCGCCAAACGTGGTCTGGAACGCTCCTGTCGTGACCGGAAAGTCGGATGAATAGGTCAGGCCAACCACATAGACGTTGCCTTGCGCGTCAGACGTCACTGAAGTAGCGTACTCTTGGCCGAGGCCGCCCAGGATGGCCGAGAAGATCGGTCCAGCAGCGTGGAGGCTGCCGGCTAACAGCCATAAGAATATCGGAATTTGTACTGCCGCTTTCATGGCTTCCTTCCGAAGATCGATACCTCGGCCGGCGTTTGCACACCACCCACGGAGGTTCGCCCAGCGCCTACCTCGCGGGCCCATTGGTATACCGATCCCTGTTTCGCGATGGCCCAGACCGCCACGGCCGGTGCGCCAGAACCGACCTTAAGGCGAGGCGTCGGCGCGTGTAAACCCAACATTTTCAGCGTTCCAACCTAGTCATCGCTATTTGCTTGCAATTCCGACGCCAAAATCGGCGGCTTGCGCTTATCTGGTATTTAATTGAGGACCGACAGGCTTGAGTCGTGCGCCATGGCCGCACATGTGTGACGGGCCTATTGGTCGATTCTGCCCTTGCAGTTGCAATCCGGCAACTATCCACCTTTGATGCCGAGTCGGTATCTCGGACTCGCACTGCTCGCTGTCTAGAAACGCTATGACTCAATCGGAAGTGCCCCGGCGCGTGAGACTCCGGGCAGAGTTGAAAGCTGGGGCCGGGGCACTTTCGATTGAGTCATAGCGTTTCACGGGAGTGGTCATTCGCAGCGGCTGAATCCAGCCCATTCTCCGAGTGGCGCGTGATCCACTGGGAGCCGGTAAACGCTAGGCGACTTTGCGCGAGTATTCCGCGCTCAGCATGCCTTCGCCCGCACTCGTCCGAGATGACGGATCGGATCAATAAGAGATTGGAAGACGTGAAACAATCAGTTAGGGCAGGCGAACTCCCCAGGAACTCGGACAACCTACAGTGTTTTCACTCCGCGTTCATTGGGGGCCTCTAATTCTTTCACGGCTTCCTGCGTGCGAAGATCCAGTCTCGAGGAGACGGAGATCATTTACAGGAAATCTGCGCGTGGTCGGCAAGCTCTCTTGGGGCGTTGCGCCAATTTCATTTGTGGATCGTGCTTGAGCAATTTCAGGGCAGAATCGAGGCGACAACGTATGAACAGGCATCGCACTATCCACATCCTGAGAGCTGTGTGGCACGCTGGAAGGACTAAGATATGCGAAAAGGGTTTACAAGAAAACCGCAAGGGGACGAGCCCGCGACGCCAAGCAAGAACTACATAACGCCAGACGGCCTGCAGCGCCTCAAAGATGAGCACCGGTTTCTGCTCACCAGGGAACGCCCGGCCGTGACGGAGGTGGTGGCGTGGGCTGCGAGCAACGGCGATCGCAGTGAAAACGCCGACTATCAGTACGGCAAGCGGCGGCTGCGCCAGATCGATGGGCGGATTCGCTTTCTCACGAAGCGAATCGAGTCCGCGGAAGTGGTTGACCCGGAAACTCCGAGAGCGGGGCAAGCGGCCACGAGAGTATTCTTCGGCGCGACCGTGCGCTATGCCAATGCCGCGGGAACGGAGCGAGTGGTGAGCATCGTGGGCACCGACGA
>PMOK01000230.1 GCA_003162425.1 Bryobacterales bacterium
CTAATAGGGGCTACCTGAGTCAAGTGGATACCCCATCACGAGTGTTCGCGCCACGCGCGTAGCGCACGCGCTTTTGCGTGCCGCGTCGCCACTCCTGGCGACGCACGGTAGTAGTAAAGATTCAGGGCGGACGGCCCACTAGGGACGAAGCCGAAAGCCAAGTCCACCTTCGTGAGAAGCATGGGCAGGGATGCAGATTCCCAGTTCTCGGCCGTCGCTTTCGTCGGAGACAAATTCACTCTCGACGGTGAAATCGAGGCGTAACACTGGTTCATGCAAGGCGAAGGGAGGCAATTCCCCTTCAAATTCGTAGAAGCCGCTGGCGGCGTACTCCGAGGTTCCAACAAGCTGATCCCGAATCCTACAAGAGAGGGAAACAGGTCGCCCCGCTTGCACAATCTGCCGTGGAACAAAAATTGGGAGCGAGAAGCCAACGAATGGTTTTTCGAGCGGAAGCACCACTTCCAATGCAAAATTCTTCGCCGTCCAACGAAACGACCCTTCCGGGGCATGCCAGCCATCCGCGGGACGAACGTGAAGCTCAGGGAAATGTACGCGGCTTTTCAGCAGCACGAACATACGCTCATCGCCTTGGGGATCGATCGGGCTCGAATCAACCAGGCAGCCGATCCTTTTGGAGGCAACAATGGCCCAGCGAGTCCTTTGCAGGATTCGAAAGAGCCCGGAGGCGGAGAACACCCAGTAATTCGTAGCGTCGTTTCCAATTTCGCGTCCATCGGCGAGATATGCGATTGGCTCGCTTTCCACGCGCGCGCGAACCGTCGGCGTGACCTGCGCGATGCGCGTGCTCAGGATGCACCAACGAGTCTGAAACGCCAACTGCTCGAGGACTGCGTACGGGTTCTTGAGGTGATAGAGAATGCCAAGAAATAGCGTCAGACCGTACGAGTCCTGGGGCAACTTGAAATCGTGATCCAAATTGATGTCATAAGTGGGCACGGGAAGGTCCAGCACGCGGCTAAGTGTCCGAACGCCGAGCATCCGATTGAAGTTATTCGGAGCGTAGTCGATGGCGTCAACGTCGGCGCCCCAACCGGCAAACAACATGGCAAGATCGCCGTCCGCGCATCCGATGTCAGCCACGGGCCGGCCGGCGATGTCAGCAGCCACGACGTCAAAATCCCGCGAGATGAGTTCGGCAACTGTCGGTACACACGAGAGCGTGTCGAAGGGGTACCAGTCGCCTTCCGAGAGTTGCGTCTTCTTCTTTTCGTCCTTGAGCTTCACCCAAAGATCTTGGGCGGAGCGCAGGAATGCCGCGGGATTCTCCGGGATTCGAAAGGACATTCAGGCTGTGACGCCTTATTGTACGCCTTCGGGCTATTCGGTCCGAATGGCCGTCATGGGATCAATGCGGACCGCGCGCAGCGCCGGAAGGAAGCTGCCCACCAGTGTCATCAACAAGCACAATCCAGCCGCGCTCAAGAATGTCGGCAGATCACCCGGCTGGATTCCTGCGAGAAGCGCTTGCATCAGCCGCGCTGCCCCATACGCCAGTGCCAGTCCAGGAAGAACGCCCGCCAGCGCAACCCAGACACCCTGCCGCAACACCATTCGCAAAATATCGCCCGCAGCCGCGCCCAGCGCCATCCGCACGCCGATCTCTCTATTGCGTTGCGATACCGCAAACGAGAGCAGCCCATGAATTCCGATAGCCGCCAGCAGAAATGCGATCGCCGCGAACGCGCCTAGCACTCGAACCTGCACGGTTCGGGAGGCCGTTTTCAATTCCACAATCTGCTCCAGAGTCTGCACATCTGAGATGGGCTGTTCACGATCCGCGCTTTGGATGATTCGCCGGATTGCGGGCGCAAGCGAGCCCGGTGTTCCCGCGCTCCGCACCGCCAGGTTCCTGGGCGCGTAAAATACCCAGGCGCCATCCGCCGCTTGTTGGTAGGGGAGATAAGTCTGGGGTTCGCTCGGTCCCTCAAGCCCGCGGACCCGGACATCGCCCACTACACCCACTACCATCCTGTCGTGAAAGGCGAGTTGGAAGTGCCGGCCCAACGGATTCTGGTCCGGCCAATAGCGGCGTGCGAAGGATTGGCTGACCACCGCGACGAATTGCCGATCGACCGTGTCGGACTCGCTGATGTCCCGGCCCAGCATGAGTGGAATTTCGAGAGTCGAGAAAAACCCCGGCGTGGCGTAACGCATACTGACCGTATGAGCCGCGGTGCGCTCCACCACCTGGCCGTTGATGTCCACCGGCCAAATGCCGCCGCCCCATAACATCGGCACGGAGGTAATGTAGGCTGCGCTGGACACGCCCGGCAGCGCTCGGACTTCCGTCAATACGCGCCGATAGAATTCCACCCGCCGCGCCGTGCGATTGTACTTGGGGACCGGCAACGCGGTCTGCAGGGTGAGGACGCCGGCGGCGTGAAATCCAGGATCGGTACCCTGCAGCTTCCAAAGCGCCCGAATCAGAAGGCCGGACGAAATGAGCAGAACAACCGAGACCGTCACTTCACCGATCACCAGCGCGGATCGCAGCCGTTCTTTGCGTCCACCGCCCGATCGTGCCCCTTCCCGTAATGCGTTCATATCGCCCTTGCCGGACGCCCGCCACGCCGGCAGCACGCCGAAAACAATTCCGGTGACCACCGTAAGCAATCCGGCGAAAATCAACACTCGAACATCCACCGCCGGCGTCGATGCAATAGGCAGCGTGCTCGGAACCAACTTGGTCAACAAAGGCACCGCATTCACCGCCACTAATATTCCGAGGCAACCTCCCAGCGCCGCCAGTACCATGCTCTCGGTCATGGATTGACGCACCAGCCGCTCACGTCCGGCTCCCAGCGCCGCGCGCACAGCCAGCTCTTTTTGACGGCCAAGGCTTCGCGCCAATAGTAGACTCGCCAGATTGGCGCAGGCGATCAGCAAAACGCACGCCGACGCACCCAGCAGCGCCCACAGCATCAGGCGCGACTTCCCAGACAACTCATCCCGCAGAAGAATTACCGACCCGCCGGTATTCTTGTTCTCCCCGGGATACTGCTGTTTGAGTTGCTGCATCGTCACGTCCATCTCCGCTATGGCTTGTTCGAGAGATACGCCCGGCTTGAGCCTGCCTACAACTTCGAGATAGTTGTTGTTCCGGTCCTCGTATTCCTGTTGGGCAAATTGTTTGGGAACCCAGAGGGCAACCTCGGCGCTTGGAAAATGGAAATGCGCGGGCATCACACCGATGACGAGGTACGGCCGGTCGTCCAGAATCACCTTTCTTCCCAGCACTCCGGTGTCGCCGGCGAACTGTGTCTGCCACAACTGGTAGCTAAGCAGCAGCGTTCCAGGCGCGCCTTCGCGCTCGTCCAAAGGTGTGAAAACCCGTCCCAGCAGCGGTTGCGTGCCCAGCAATGGGATTACGCCAGAAGTGACGGCGGTATCCAGAATCCGCTGTGGATCGCCTTGCCCTACCAGATTGACCGCGCCCGGCAAAAACGCCCCCATGGCTTCGAATGATTTGCTCATCCGCTTCACGTCGCGATAATTCAACGGCGAAAATTCCATCTGATCGTAACCGGCAGTGGTCTGCCAGATCTTGACTAAGCGCTCCGCTTGGGGAAAAGGCAAATTGCGAATCAGAACAAAATCCGTTACCGAAAAGGCCGCCGTGTTGGCGCCGATGCCGAGCGCTACCACCAGAATCGCGGTAATCGCGAAACCCGGCGAGCGCACCAGCGTTCGAGTGGTGTAGCGAAGATCCTGCCGCAAAATGTCCCAATGCACCGCAATCGCGTTGAACAGAATTTCAAAGAACCCCGCGATCCACAGCATGAGAACCGACAGTGGATTGGTTGCGTCGCGCCTGCGTGCGCGGAACACGGAAACCATCTCCTCGCCGTACTCAGCTCGGAAAGAGGCTGGATAAAAATGCAGCAAAGCCCGATAGAGCCGCATCACGCCTTCTCCGGTGCGAGACCGCGCACCCGCGCCATCTTGACAAGCTGTGCATGCCGCCGCGCTTCGGCGCGCGCAACAGCTATGCCAAACGGCGTGATCCGATAGTACCTGCGCCGCTCGTCGTCCAATTCCGGAGCCGGCCGCGTGCTGGTTTCTAGAATCAAGCCCTGGTCCATCATCCGCGGGATGGAACGATAGAGCGTCCCGGCGCTGAGTTTCAGCTCGCCGTTGGTGCGAGCCGCCACGTCCTGGATGATCGCGTAGCCGTGCCGGTCTTCATCGGCCAGAGCAATCAGAATGTGAAAGGTCGCGGGGGGAAGGGGCAGTAAGGATTCCGGCCCAGGGCGCTTGTCCATGCTATCAGTATATCCACTGTGGCTATATTGTCAATGGCTATATACCCCGTTCATCGGTTATTCCGTTGTTCGGTTGTTCGGTTAAAACCAAGTTGCCTGTGGTAGAAGTAAGTCGAGCCGGAACCATGAACGATTACGCAGCGCGGCTTGCCGCCGAAGCGCGCCATTACCGCGACGATATCGACGTTCATAGTCTTCCCGGCATTTTCCATTACTGGTCGAACCGCTATGTCCGGCCCAAGCTGGAGGCGTTCGGATTTTCGAATCCCGAAGCCATGTTCCGGAAATATCTTGGTGAACAATTCGAGCGCCATCAGAACCAGGCCAAGCGGTTTGTCAGCTTCGGTTCCGGCAATTGCAATATGGAAATCGACCTGGCGTTGGACCTACGCGCCCAGGGACACTCCGATTTCGTCATCGATTGCGTCGACTTGAATCAATCCATGCTGGAGCGGGGCCGAGCTTCCGCAGCCGAGCGCGAAGTAATCGCCCATGTGAACTTCGTTCAGGCGGATTTCAATCAATGGATTCCCGAACATGAATACGACGCCGTGATTGCGAATCAGGCTCTGCACCATGTCCTCAAGCTGGAGGATCTATTCGCACAGATCAAGAGCTCGCTCAAACCCGGCGGGACTTTGGTCGTCTCCGAAGTGGTGGGGCGCAATGGACACCAGCGCTGGCCCGAAGCACTCAGTATTGTGCACGAGTTTTGGAGAAAGCTGCCTCCATCGTACCGGTTCAACCAGAAGCTTCATCGCTATGAGGAAATGTACCTGAACTACGATTGTTCCGCTGATGGATTCGAGGCCATTCGATCTCAGGACATCCTGCCGCTGCTAATCCAGAATTTTCACTTCCAGGTTTTCGCTGCGTTCGCCAACGTGATCGAGCCCTTTGTCGATCGGGCTTTCGGCTATAATTTCGACGCACAAGCGCCCTGGGACTGCAGCTTTATTGACGCCGTGCACCAACGCGATGAGCGAGAATTCGCCGCCGGCCGACTCAAGCCCACGCACATCCTGGCCGTCCTCGGAAAAAATCCGAACGTCCCAACCTTGTGGCATCCGCCCCTGACTCCCGAGTTCTGCGTTCGCCACACTCAACAGGTAATCGCGGAGCCGGACGGGTTGCCAAATCCCTACGAATGGCATACCTGGCCTCACAACCCGCAAACCGAACTCGAGATTGCCTGCCAAAGACTCGACGTCGCCTATCGAAAGCTGAAAGAAGCCGAGGATCAGGTCGACCAGCGAGGCGAGATGGTGGAGAAACTAATGCTGGAAGTTGAGGAACGAACTCACTGGGCGTTGCGGCTGAAGAGGGAGATTGACGACTGGACGGGCCTGGATCTGCATCTGCAGAAGTTGAACGAAGAACTGGAGCAACGGACTGCCTGGGCGCTGAAGCTTCAAGAAGAGTTGGACCAACTTAACGCACAATTCGAAGAGCGAACCGCCTGGGCCCTCGAGCTCGATCGCCAACTACAAACCCGCACGACGCAGACGCAACAACTGACGAAAGCTCTCGACCAACTCGCCTGGGCTGGCCCACTGGATCGCCGATTCCACAAATTCTTATCCGCCGCGGTCCACGCACTCAGCCAACTTCGCAATCGCCTCAAATAGCCCAACTCCCATGCGTTCGCAGGAGTGCG
>PMOK01000308.1:0-35443 GCA_003162425.1 Bryobacterales bacterium
GTGGCGCGTATGGCGCCCATCAGCAAGATCCGGGAAATCATGCACGAAGTCAGCATTCCGGTGATGGCCAAGGCTCGCATCGGCCATTTCATGGAGGCGCGGATACTGGAAGCGCTGGAAGTGGACTACATCGACGAGAGCGAAGTGCTGACTCCGGCCGATGAGGAACACCACATCGACAAACGCAATTACAAAGTCCCGTTCGTGTGCGGCGCGCGCAATCTCGGGGAAGCTCTGCGGCGCATCGCTGAAGGCGCGGCCATGATCCGCACCAAGGGCGAAGCCGGATCCGGCAACATTGTGGAAGCCGTGCGCCACATTCGGACCATCGTCAAAGAGATGAAGCAGCTCACCGTGCTGGGCCCCGAGGAGCTGGTGGCGGCCTCGAAGACGCACCAAGCGCCACTCGAGCTGATCCAATATGTCGCGAAGAACGGCAAGCTGCCGGTCCCGAATTTTTCCGCAGGCGGTATCTCCACTCCGGCGGACGCCGCCCTGGTGATGCAACTGGGCGCCGAGGCTGTGTTCGTCGGATCGGGCATTTTCAAATCGGCCGACCCGGAAGTGCGCGCCCGCGCCATCGTGAAAGCAGCTACCTATTTCAACGATCCCGCGAAGCTCCTGGAAGCGAGTGAAGAGCTGGGCGTCGCGATGTTTGGAATCGATATCGCTAAGCTGGACCAATCCGAACTGCTGCAGACGCGGGGCTGGTAATGGCGGCGGAAGGTTCCGCCAAGAAGAAAATCGGTGTGCTCGCGCTACAGGGCGATTTCGAAGCCCACGGAAAAGCCTTGGCGCGCGCCGGTGCAGAAGCCGTGGAGGTGCGGTCCGCCGAGGATCTTCAGAACGTGGACGGATTAGTGATCCCCGGCGGCGAAAGCACCACCATGTGGAAGCTGCTCGAAGAAGAGAATCTGTTGGAGCCGTTGCGCGAGTTCGGACTGCGCCGGCCCATCTTTGGAACCTGCGCCGGCGCTATTTTGCTGGCTTCAGACGTGTCGAATCCGCATCAGCCTTCGCTCGGTCTGATGGACATCGATGTTGAGCGCAACGCTTACGGGCGCCAGCTGGAGAGCCGTATCGCAACCCTGCAGCCGGAGGGTCTCAATGGCGATCTCGAAGCCGTGTTCATTCGCGCTCCCATCATCCGGCGCGTGGGCGGAGACGCAAAAGTGCTGGCTAGCTATCAGGGCAATCCGGTGTTGGTTGAGCAAGGGCGCCATTTGGTGGCCACCTTCCATCCCGAGCTCAGCAGCGATACCCGCGTTCACCTTATGTTCCTGGATAAAGTATCGTAGTCTGCCGTTGATGATCCTCACTTCGCTAAACTGAGAATAAGTGCCTTCAATTCGTGTAGTTTTCTTGTGCATTGGTAATTCATGCCGCAGCCAGATGGCAGCGGGCTTCGCTCGTACCTACGGCTCCGATGTCCTGAGTGTCCAGAGCGCCGGTTTGGCGCCGGCCATGACGGTTTCATCGCTGACCCACCAGGTGATGCTCGAAAAAAATATCGATATCGGCCAGGAATTTCCCAAGAGCCTGGAAATGACGTCGCCGAGCGACGCCGACCTGATCATCAATATGTCCGGACATTCGCTTCCGGGGAGAACTGATGCGAAGGTGGAGACCTGGACGGTCCGCGATCCGATCGGCGAGAGCGAAGAGGTGTACCGCGAGGTGCGCGATCAGATTGAACAGCGCGTGATGCGTCTAATCCTGAAAGTGCGCGCGGCGAAGCCGGCGGTCCCGGCCGCAGGCGCGAGAGTTGACACTCGCCGCCGCACTCCCCGACAATAGAAGCGTTCCCCCCCTCAAGCGGATGTGGCGGAATTGGCAGACGCGCTAGATTCAGGTTCTAGTTCTCGCAAGGGAGTGGAGGTTCAAGTCCTCTCATCCGCACCAAAGATTCCAAAGTACGTAACGGAAAAGGCTACCGGTCGGCAAGTATCGGCTAACTGGCAGGCTAAGCGCGGGCGTGAGCGCGCTAGCGCCTGCGGGCTCTCGGTTCATCTTCAGCGATGCCGCAGAGCACGACAGGATTGCGGTCGGGAAATTCAGCTACCAACGACAGGCGGCCGCCCATGGCCTCGACGGTCTTCCGCAGCGTTGACAGCAGAAGGTCGGACCTTTTTTCCAGTTTGGAGATACCGTCCTGGCTAACGCCAAGCTTCTTGGCCATGCGGACCTGGGTTAGCTTGCGGGCGCGCCGAAGCTCCTGCAGCGTCATTTCCTCGGCAATGAGCTCAGCGGCGCGCGCCTCGACTTTCTTGCGTCGAGCGGGGCTCAATTCCTTCCTTATCTGTTCCAGGTTCGTCATGGTCGTCACTTCCTTTCCTTCTGCTCCTTTTCCTTCTGCCCTTTGATTCGGGCCACGTGTACGTCAAAACGCTCGTCGGCCGTTTCGATCAATTGACGGTAAAACCGTTTCTCGCTGCCGCCGGACTTGTCGCCCGCTACGAGAAGAATGGCCTTGCGGTTCGGATCGAAAGCGAAGGCCACCCGCCAGACACCATCAGCGGCGTCAAATCTCAATTCCTTCATGTTCCAAGTGACGTGAGCCGTTGAGGGTATCGACCCGAGGCCGCCCTAACTGCGGGCCGAACTGCTCAAGCAGTGCGACGTGGGCCAGCAATTCGTCCTGCACGTCTTTATGCAGGGCGCGGTCCTCGGGGACGAAGTCATTATGTAAGTCAACTTCCCACTGCACCTAATTCATTATGCACTTAAATAACTATTCCGTCAAGTGCATACTATACGAAACCTCGGGCGGGAGTGCTTGCGGCTCGGCTTCACGCTTCCCAGGGATTCAGAACCGGCACATGCGTGTGGGCGAAGTCGCTGGTGTTGCGTGATACCACTGTAAGATTGTGGTGCAGCGCGGTAGCCGCCAACAAGCCGTCGATGATCGACAAAGGATTTCCTTTGCGCTTCGCTTCGGCGGTCAGAAGGCCCCAGCGATCGGCAACGCCACTGTCAATCGGGACGATCCTTCCGGAGAACCGAGCGTGCAGTTCAACTTCCAGCCATGTTTCCAGCCGGGTCCTGCGTTTGCCCTGAGCTAGCCCCGCCAAACCTTTGCGGATCTCGCCGATGGTCAGCACGCTCAGATACAGCAGGGTTTCATCAGCCGCTTCCATCCACTCCAAAACACGCGGCTCCGGCTTCGGACGAACCAGCTCGGAAATACAATTCGTGTCGAGCAGGAACCCGCTCATAGCTCGATGTCGCGCCCAGTATCCTTGTCCCGTTCGAAATCGATCTCGACGCCGACCAATGGTGACTCTCGGAAGAACTGTACGATGCTCTTCGGTTGACGCGATTTGGCCACCAGCCGATCGTATTGTTCATCGGAAATCATCACAACGCCCTCCTTGCCCTGCCGCGTAATATGTTGCGGCCCCTCGGTCCGAGCCAATCGGAATACTTCACTGAATTTGGCCTTCGCGGTTTGGACCTGCCAATCGACTCGCGCTGTTTTTGTGCCGGTGGTAGGCATTGACTGTCTCCTCGGACAAACTAGTCTGACTAGTCATATAGTAACTCGAATGACGATATCTGTCAAACCCCTGCGCAGCTCCTTCACCATGTGCGCAGACGCCCAATACGCGATGGCCTGAATCGTTAACGACGGATTGAATCCGCCGTTGTTCACATGCACGCTGCCGTCCACCACGTACACGTTGTCGAGATCGTGGATTCTGCAAGAGCGATCCACTACCGATATTTTTGGATCAGAACCCATGCGGCATGTTCCCGCCTGGTGTTGGCCTCCGCTGAGACCTCTTCCGGCCACCGACTTCCAGGTGGACACCGCACCCGCTTCCTTGAGCCACTCCTCGCACTTCGTCGCGATGAATTTTCCCACTTCAATATCATGCGAATGCCGATGACCACTAATGCGTAGGCTGGGAATGCCCCAGTGGTCTTTCAAATCCGGCGCCAGTTCCACGCGGCTCTCAAACACAGGCATCTCCTGCACGGGCCCCTTCACTCCCACCGTGCGCGTGTAGTTCTCGCGGACGAAACGCTTGTGCTGGATGCCCCAGCGCGGAACTTGCGGAGGAACCGTTCGGGAGTACAAGTAGGGTAGACAAATAAACTCGTTGGCAATCATGGCTCCGCCTTTGAGGCCGTTCGGGAGCCCATGATTGAAATCGCAGCAGGCCACGCGCGCGGCTGGACCCAGGCCATCGAAAAGATCCTTCTCAAATATTCCTGACGCGCCGGAATACGCGTGTCCTTGCAGATTTCTTCCTACCCAGTCGTTATTGTTTCCCAGGCCGCGCGGGAAAAGCTTCGTTGCGGAATTAAACAGAAGGCGCGGGCTCTCGGTTGCGGAACACGAAACCACCACCGCGCGGCACGGTTGCTCGTACAATTTGTCGTCTTGAAAATATTCGATCCCGGACGCCTTGCTTCCAGCATCCATGACGATGCGGCTGGCCACGCATCCGGTGCGAAGCTCACACCGTTTGGTGGCGATGGCGCGCGGAATGGTGGTAACCGCCGTCGAGTTTTTGGCGTTCACTTCACAGGCAAAGCCCACGCAGTGCGGACAGAAGATGCAAGCCGGGCGTCCCTGATAAGGAACGGAATTGATGGCCATGGGGATGGGAAATGAATGCCAGCCGATTCTCTTGGCTGCGGCCGCAAGCACGCCAGCCTCGAGATTGAACGGCAATGGCGGCATCGGATATGGTTTTTGGCGCGGACTCTCGAATGGATTTGCGCCCGCCCTCCCGGATACACCGATCTCCCACTCAGCTTTGGTATAGAACGGCTCCAAATCCTGATAAGTGAGCGGCCAATCCTCCAGCGAGCTGCCTTCGGGGGCGCCGTACACGGAACGCATTCGGAAATCGCGCTCCATGTAGCGCCACGCCATGGCGCCGTAGCTGAAGGTTCCGCCTCCGACGCAGGCCGCAATGTTGTTGTACGATCCTTCGCTCGGCAATACCTTTTGGAAGCTGCCGTCCGGCATTTGCGCCAGCCGGACATGATGCTCGTCATCCGGGCCGAAGGCATTGCCCAGAACAGTGGTCCGCTGGCTCCGCAGTTCGTCATGCCGAGTCTCGGAGAACTTCTGCCAGCGGCCGCGTTCGAGCAGCACCACCCGCAGGCCGCCCAATGCAAGTTGTTCGGCCACAATTCCGCCAGCGGCGCCAGCTCCCACTACCACGATATCGACAGATGGAAGTTTCAATGTGTATGACCCTCCATCACGTCCCGAATCCCGAGCATGTCCCAACTCACTTCATCCCGATTGCCGCCATGCGCCGGGCTGCCGTAGAAACCCTGCATCGTGTGATCAATCACCAACCTCCAAAACGAATCCAGCTTTTCTATGCGGCCTGCCTCCACATCCTGAAGGAATTTCGTCTGGTCGGGGAAGGGCAGATCCACGAAATCCCGGCCGGTTCGGCTCTGGCACGCGTCGCGGAGCTTCGAAAGGCCATCGTGATAGGCCGCTTGAAAGCGGCGGAGCGGACCGGCCAGTTGGCGATCAATATAGTACAGAACGCCCGCCTGCTTCGCGCCCGGTAGGTCGTCGGCAGGAATCACCTGGTCGCAAAGAGCCTCCACCAGGCGCGCTTCGTCCCGGGAGAATGTTTGAAGGGGCCCGGCAGCATACAGTGGTATGGCCGCCGCCACCAGGAACTCGCGCCGGTTTACCGTGAACAGTTTGCTCATCGCCAGCCTTTCTAATGACTTGTACCATACTTATAGTACGTTCCTCTTAGTACTTTCGTTGCGCTCGTACTGCATTGGATCAGTACGTAGGGGCGTATACTTAGTACGTGCGGATTCACATTGTATTCATATCGGCAGTTGCCTTAGTGGGCTTGGCGTTCACGACGCCAGCCTTCGCAGATACGACTCTTCTGAGCACGCTCGACTTGGTAGGCACCTCCACCTTCCTCAAGAACGGAACCGGAACGCTGCGCCTTACGAACAACACAGTCGTTACGGGGCCGCCCTCACCAGCTGGCGCGGCATGGACTCCAACCCAATATAACGTCGCCGCTCCCTTCTCAGCGAATTTCCAATTCCAATTCACGGATCCCTGCCTCAATGGATTGACGGGAAATCCGCCGTGCGCTAACGACAATGGACACGGTGGTGACGGCATCGCGTTCCTGATTCAGAATAGCCCGCAAGGAACCTCGGCGATCGGTGTGGGGGCAGGCGGCATGGGATTTCTGGGCATTCCAGATAGCGTCGCCGTGATGCTCGACACGTATCAGAACGCTTCACCGCCCTATTATGGCGATCCCAGCAACAACTACATCGCAATAAACACTCGAGGTTCCAGTTTCAATGTTCCCCAGCATTTCTGCACTAAACTCAAGAAGACCGGAGCGTATGAGCTAACGGCGAGCGACGATTTGCCCAGCGACCTCTTTTCTCCTTATTGTACGGCGGACCCCACGCTGGCCATGACCAGCTTCGTTACCGGAAAGGGCCCCAAGGGCTCAATGCCCGGGGTCGTGGGGTTCCCTGCGCTCAAAGTGGATATGGACAACGGCGACGTGTACGACTTAGAAGTCGTCTACACGGGTAGCGTTCTCGACATCTACCTTGATTCTAAACTGGTCCTTGCGGCCTACATCGATCTCGCCGCCGAGGTCGGTGGACCGGACGCCTATCTTGGATTCACGGCGGGGACTCAAAATGCATTTCAGAACCAGGACATCCTCAGCTTCTCTGAAACAACTATTCCGGAGCCGGCCTGGGGCCAACTCTGGGTTCCTCTAACCATGATCCTGGCGGCGGCCCTAGCCCGTAGATGGCGAAGGAGTAAGGTTTAAAGGACCGCCCTAACCCCTCCTGTCCTTCCTCGGATTTACCGATAAATAGCCTGTCCGACCCCTGTCGGACAAGTCGTATGCCTCTCGCAGAGTACTTGGAAGGTCCCAAATCCGCGCAACCGGTGAAGAATGCTGCGCCGCCAGCGGATTCCGAGGCGGAGGTCCGCAAGAAGGTTTTCGTGCAGTTCGGAGCGATGGTTGTTCTGGGTCTGGCGCTGGCGGGCTGGTACGTTGGATACCGCATTTTCGCCGCGCGTGAGGCCACGCCACCGGCCCCAGTGCCAATTGTGAAAGCGGTAGTACCGACGGCGGTAGTCCCGACGGCGGTAGTGCCGACGATGGCGCCGGAATCCAAGCCAATCCCCGTCGTTGCTCCTCAGCCAACTCCGCCGCCCGTGGAATCGAGGCCGGCTGCGCTTCCAGGCCCGATCGCTCCGGTTGCTCCCATTGCGAAACCAGTCGCCACTAAGATCGAAACCCCTAAGCAACCAGCCATCGTCCACCAGCAACCTGTAACCAAGCGGAAGGATTCCCCTCCGCAGCCATATAAAAGGCACGATGCGAGTCCCCGGGCGGGCGAAAAGTATCTGCAGATTGCCGCGTTCGGTCCACGCGCGCTGGACGGATTCCTCAAGACTTTGGAAGGACAGGGTCTACACCCGGTGGTGACGCCGGGTCCGGTTGACAACATCTACCGGATTCTGGTGGGTCCATTCCCGAATTCCACCGCGCTGGAGGAAACCCGCAGTCTGATCAAATCCTCCGGCGTTGAGCCGATCCTGCGCACATACTAGAAGGCGCCGGCTCCCTTACGGTCGCGGTTCGGTAACGTCAGTTTGCCGACTCTTCCCAGGATCGTTCCAGCATTCTGGAATACTCACCGGAAGAATACAGCTCGAAGTGGCAAGCGGCGGAGGAGACGGGCGCGAAGTCGCACTCGCCCTGTTTGACGGCGAATATCTGATCTGCGTAGCGGTAATAACTTCTTACAAACTCATCCGAGAGAACCTCGCGCGTGGGCGCGTTAGCAAAAAGGCAATGCAGTCCCAGGGCGCGGGTAAAGATGGCCTTGTAATCCGCAACGCCCCATTTGCGCAGCTTGGATTGCACGTTCGGGGGTGCGTCCTTCACCAGCATTGCCGCGAAGCTCTGGTAAGAGGTACCGGCCGGCAGAAACTCACGATTTCGTTCCGCAAACTCCAGGGACTGTTCGATCCATCGCGCCAGATCCTTGCCTACGTAGAACAACATGCGCAATTCGGAGAAGCGACCGTCCAAAAGCGCGCGATCCAGGTCTTCGCGCGAGGACTCACCGGATGGCAACAGGCCTTGTAGCTTCAGACTCGCGCGCGAGCTCTCCACCAGTTTGCCGGGGCCGGAGGCGTCCGCGAACGGATGAAGAATCAGGGGCGGTAACGTACAGGCTGGCCTATTTTGCGGGACCAGCGACGCATCGAAGGATAATCTGGGCGTCATATCGTCTGGACCCAGTATGCGAGTTTACTTGCGTGCGGTCAGTAGTACCTTGGCTTCAATTGTCTGGTCCCCTCGTAGTACCTTTACGAGTACTTCCTGGCCAGGCTGTTTGGCCCGTAGCGCGTATGTGAAATCGTACAGGTTCTGGATGCGCTTGCCGTCGAATTCCGTAAGGATGTCGCCGGCGCGAAGGCCTGCCTTGGCCGCGGGCGATCCGGGCCTGATATCGGCGAACCGGACGCCATTGGGAAGCTCCGTGAAATCCGGGATGCTTCCGAAATCCGGGCCATATCCGGATGCTTTGCCCGTGTGCGATGCAGCCGGATCGGCCGGCGGTTGAGTCTCGGCTACACGTACGAATTGCGGCCGCCCTGGAGCGTCCCGCAGATGATCCATCACGTCGGCCACAAGGTCCAGCAGGCGCACCGCGGCGGGAGCGTCGATCTTGTCCCAGGTGTCGCTGGGCTTGTGATAGTCGGCATGGAGCCCCGAGAAAAAGAAGAGAATCGGGACTTGTTTGGCGGTGAACGAGGTATGGTCGCTCGATCCATATCCAGAGCGCTCGGTCACATCCGTCTCGAAATCGTGGTGGGGGCCCACTTCCTTGAGCAGGCCGGCGAAGGTGGTTCCGGTACCCACGCCGCCGACGTAGACTTTGTGATCGCGGATGCGTCCGATCATGTCCATGTTGATCATGGCGACGGCTTGTTCGAGAGGCAGCACCGGATGGTTGGCATAGTAATTCGATCCTAGTAATCCGAGCTCTTCGCCGGCGAAAGTCAGAAACAGGATACCGCGCGCATGTTTGGGCTCGCGCGAGAACCAGTGCGCCAGTTCCATCACGCCGGCCGTTCCGGAAGCATTGTCGTCGGCGCCCGGATGTACCGTGCCCGCCATGGACGGCGCCATGGAAAACTGTTCTCCCAGGCCCAGATGATCGTAGTGCGCTCCGACGATCACGTATTCGGAGGTCTCGCCGGGCAGGTAGGCTCCCACGTTGTGCACAGTCTTCACTTCGCGTTGGATGTCGATGTCCATTTCGAGGTGCAATGTGGCGGGCAAGGCGAAAGACTGCGGATGAAGGTCCTTGTCGATCGAAGCCTCAATCGTTTCCAGCTTCTTACCAGAGAGCGCCAGCCATTTGGCGGCGAGATCCGCCTTCACTTGTGCGAATTCGATGCTCGCGTTGCCTGGCCCGACGGTGGTGCCGAACTTCTCCAATTGGTCGGCATCGTTCGGATGCGCGGCCATATCGTTGACTAGCAGCACGGCCTTGGCGCCATGCATCTTGGCGTTCACAGCCTTGTTCACCGTTTGGGAGTGGGCGGTGTAGCTCTTGCCCTCGAAGACACTCTTGTCATCGAATTCCTGCGGTTCGTGACGAAGTACGAGAACGATTTTGTCCTTGGCATCCAAGCCGGCATAATCGTCGTAGTTGTACTCGGGGGCCGTGATGCCGTATCCGGCGAAGACCAACTCGCCACTGACCTTGCCCTCCGAGGAGAGATTCAGCGGCACGAAATCCTGCTGGCTCTTGAGCGTCTGCTTCTCGCGGCCGTTCGAATACTTTAATTGGTTGCGCGGGCCCAGACGCGCGCTGGTGGTGACTTCGAAATCCTGATAGTAGCTCGCGCCGTCGAGCGGCTTCAGATTCATGGAGTGAAACTGATCGCGGATGAACGATGCCGCTTTCTCCAGCTCCGGCGATCCGGTGGCGCGGCCACGCATTTCGGGCGATGCCAGGTATTTGACGTAGCCAAGATATTCGGTGGGGCTCAGCTCGGCGGCAAACAATCCGCCAGCTAACGCAAGGAAAAGGGGGATCCGCATCTATTTGTCAAGCGGGTTGGGGATTTTCAATTCGCAACATTTCTCGCCCGCGTTTTTGGCGGTCTTCTGGTAGTTCAACTCGCCGTTGATGATCTGTTGCAAGTTTTGCCAGGGATAATTGCCAATCAAGCGCCGTCCGTTCAAGAACATGGTGGGCGTGGCGTCAATCTTGAGTGATTTTCCCTGTGCGATCGAAGCGTCGACGTCGGCTTGGGTTGCCTTGCTGTCGATGCAACGTCCCAATTGCATTCCGTCCAGATCCTTCACGGTTTGCGCGAACTCCAAAACTTTCGCCTTCAGGTTGTCGGGAGTGATCTCGCTCTGATGTTCGTAAATCCAATCATGAAACTGCCAGAAGGCGGCCGGATTCTCGCGGAAGACGCACTGTCCCGCCATGGCCGCGGGCTTCGCCCAAGGGTGAATCTGCTCGATGGGAAAATCCTTGAAATACACCCGGACATCTTTTGGAAAAGCGACCGGAAGATTCTGCCGTAGGGTCTTGGCTTCCTCTTTGCAATTCGGGCACTCGAAATCGCTGAACAGGACCAGCACCACAGGCGCTCCCGCCGCGCCGAAGCTGGGAGACAGGCTGGTCTTCAGTTTGTCGAGATCTTCTTTGAAGGGATTCTGTGCCAGGTCGTATATATAACCGCGAATGATCCTGTGCCCGTCCTTAGTGACGTAAAAGGTCTCGTCTTGAGTCCTGGCGCCGTAGATGAAGTGCACATCCACTTGTTCCAGATTGGGGACCGGCGAGGGTTTCGGGTCGTCGATTTTGACTTGCACTTCCGGAATCACCGCCAGCAGGTGCCGGACGTAGGCCTCCAGAGCAACTTTATCGACGCCGGGTTTGGGTTTCTCCTGCCCGGCCAAGAGAGCCAGGCACAGTGCGGCGAGCGAGACAGAACGCATATATCAGCATTGTATCTAAACCGCTTAGCCACGGATGCACACGGATGAACACGGATAAGCCCTGGCGAAGTTCGTATCCGTGTCTATCCGTGTGAATCCGTGGCCAAATTATTCTCCCCGGATGAGGTCCTCATACGTTTCGCGTTTGCGGATGACGCGATGACGGTCGCCTTCCACCAGGATTTCGGGTGGGCGCGGACGCGCGTTATAGTTTGAGGCGGCTACAAATCCGTACGCGCCTGCCGTGCAGATTGCCAGCAGATCGCCGGGGAACACATTGGGCATTTCCCGCTCGCGCGCCAGAAAATCACCGGTTTCGCAGATTGGCCCCACCACGTCGGCGACAATCTTGTCGGCATCCGTCTGGCGCAAGGGCACGATGTGATGATGCGAATGGTAGAGCGCCGGCCGGATCAAATCATTCATCGCAGCGTCCACAATCACGAATTCTTTTTTGCCGTTGGTCTTGCGGTAGAGCACGCGAGTGACTAGAAGTCCGGCTTCGGCCACGATGGATCGTCCGGGCTCGATGAGAATTTCAAGTTCGTGCCCCGCAACTTTCTGGCACATGGCATGGATGTAGTCAGCGATCGGCGGGGCTGTTTCACCTTTATGGTAAGGAACGCCCAGGCCGCCGCCCAAGTCCAGGCTCCGGATCGGAAGGCTCTGTGCGCGTAGGCGCACGGCGAGAGCCACCATTTTGTCGAAGACTTCGAGCATTGGCTGGATATCCAGAATCTGCGAACCGATGTGGCAGCTTACTCCTTCGGGAACCAGATTTTGAAAAGTTCTGGCCCTCCCGTAGACTGATTCCGCTTCCGAGATGTCGATGCCGAATTTGTGTTTCCGCAGCCCGGTGGAGATGTAAGGATGCGTGGATGCGTCCACATCCGGGTTCACGCGCAGGGCGATACGTGCTTTGACTCCGCGCCGTGCGGCCAGCGAATCGATCAAAGCCAGTTCGGGTTCCGACTCGCAATTGAAGCCTCGGATGTTTTGTTCGAGCGCATAGTCCAACTCAGCGGCGGTTTTTCCGACGCCGGAGAAGATAACTTTAGCGGGATCACCGCCGGCCTTGAGGACGCGGAACAGCTCGCCACCGGAAACGATGTCGAAGCCGGCGCCCGCTTCGGCCAGAAGTTTCAAAATGGCCAGGTTGCCATTGGCCTTTGCTGCGTAGCAAATTTGATGCGGGACACTGCCGAAGGCTTGTTCATAGGCTTGGAACTTGCCGAGAATTGATGCGCTCGTGTAGACATAACAAGGTGTGCCGTGGCGCTTGGCGATATCAGCCAGCGGGACGTCCTCGAGGTATAGGGTTTGGTCGCGATATTGCATCACAGAATCGTGAGGCGGACCCCCCAGGACCCGCATTTCGAGCGTCGGATCAACAGGCCGACGTGGGCGTCGGCCGCGGACCCGGGGGTCCGCCCCACCAGTGCTCTCTTCATCTGACCCTCAATACGATCAGCGTTTGATCGTCATGCATCGGCATGTCGCCTGTGAATTTTTGAAGGTCCTCCAGTATACCGTCGGCTACCGCTTCCGGATCCTTGCCGCACCGCTGCAACAGCGAATGAGCCACGTTGTGCCGGCCAAAGTCTTCCTCGCGCGCGTTGGGTTGATCGGTGATGCCGTCTGAGTAGAGCACGATTACGTCCCCGGGCTGAGTATCAAAGGTAACCTCCTCGTACTCGCGATTGTCCATCAATCCGGCTGGAACACCACCGACCTTGGGCTTGATGATTTCACCTTTGCGGCAAATCATGGGCGGCGCGCCGCCTGCGTTGGCCATCACGAAGCGCCGATTCTTCCGCTCCCAGACCAGCACGGTGAGCGTAACGTATTGCGCTTCCACTTTGCGTTCGCGCAGGACATTGTTGAGAAGTTTCAGCAGCGCCGCCGGACTTCGCAGGCGGTAGGAAAGCGTACGCAGCAGCCCGCTGACCATGGCTCCGTAAAGCGCCGCGGCAGCGCCTTTGCCGCTTACATCGCCGAAAGTAAACACGGCGTAGTCGGAGCCATGTTCGAAGACATCGTAAACGTCGCCGGTGATCTCGCGCGCGGGCTTCAATCGGATGGCGATGTCCAATCCCTTGATCTTCGGCGCTTCCCGCAGCAGCAACACGGACTGAAGATTTCGTGCGGCTTTCAGATCGTAATCCAAACTCTGTTCGCGCTTGGCCAGTTCCTGATACAACCTGGCATTCTCCACCGAACTGGCAATTTGTGGCGCGAGCAAAGCCAGCAGCCGCGAATGATCCTCCGTGAAATAGCCCACCCGTTCGGCTTCAAGATCCATCACACCCACCACGCGATCCTGAACGATGAGCGGCACCGCGATTTCCGATCGCATATCGGGGTGCGATGCGATATAACGCGGATCAGCCGCCGTATCGGCTGCGCGAACAATCTCGCGCGATACCGCTGCGGCGCCGGTGATGCCTTTGCCGAGTGGAATATTGTCGATGGCGACACGTTGATCGTAGCGCTCGCTGAAACGATGCGTAAGGACCTTGCGCTCGGCGTCCAGCAGGAGAATGCTAAAGGCATCAAAGGCCACCAGCGCGTGAATGGTTACCGCGATCTTGCCGAGCAGCTCATTCAGATCCAGAATGGAGCTGAACTCTTGCGACAGGTTGGCCAGCGTCTTGAGGGTACGGTTCTGGCGATCCACTCTGCGATAGAGCCGCGCGTTATCGATGGAAACCGCAACGCGTGCGGCGATCAACTGAAGCAGCGCGCGGTCCTGCTCGCGATAAGTGTCGAGACGCGTGGATTGCAGGTCGATGACGCCCACCAATTTTCCGCGCGCGATCATGGGAACAGCCAGCTCGGCTTGGACGGCGTCGAGAGCCGGCAGATAGCGCGGGTCCTTACGGACATCGCCCACCAGGACCGGCTGGCGAGTGGCTGCGGCAGCGCCGGTAATCCCTTCGCCGATCGGCAGCACCAGGTTCTTGACTACCTCTTCGCGGTGTCCAATGGCGTGCCGGATGCTCAAAGTGCGCTGGCGCTCGCTGTAAAGAAGAATGGCGAACAGGTCGTAAGGGATCACCTCTTTGACGATGGTGGCTACGTTCGCCATGATGCGGTCCAAGTCGAGAGTTTCCGCGGTTGCGGTGGAAACTTCCAGCAGGAAATCCAGCAGCTCGGCGCGCTCCTGGAATCGGACAGTGGATTTGCGGGCGAGGGTGGCCATTAGTTATTNNGCGTGCCGCGTCGGCACTCATGCCGACGCTTGGTTTGTCATTTTGCTTTTCTGCTAATAGAACAGACCTTTTAAAATATCCGCGGCAAACTGGCGTCGGCATGAGTGCCGACGCGGCACGCAAGAGTGCGTGCGCCACGATGGATTTACGTCGCATGTTAATAGCCTGCACCTACCCCGTCTGTGCTTCCGGCCGTCGCTTCCACGATTTTTACGCTGGCGCTGGCTCCGATGCGGGTGGCTCCGGCGGCGGCCATTTTTTTCAGATCGTCGAGCGTGCGAATGCCACCCGAGGCTTTCACGCCCATCTCAGGGCCCACAGCCAGGCGCATCAGCTCCACATCGTGCGCAGTTGCGCCAGAAGGGCCAAAACCGGTGGATGTTTTCACAAAATCCGCCCCAGCCATTTTGGCCAGCGTGCTGGCCATCACTTTTTGATTGTCATCGAGCAAGGCCGTTTCGAGAATCACCTTGACGATCGCGCCGGCGCGATGAGCCACGCCCACTACTGCGGCGATGTCCGATCTCACGGCGTCGTAATCGCCTCCGCGGAGGGCTCCCACATTTTGCACCATGTCGATTTCTTGCGCGCCCACGCGCAACGCTGCTTCTGTCTCGGCGACTTTGGCTTCGGTGGAGGTGGCGCCCAGCGGGAAGCCAACAACGGTGCACACCTTTACAGGCGATCCGGCCAGCTCAGCGGCCACTAGCGGAACCCAATATGGATTGATGCACACGCTGGCGAAATTGTATTTGCGCGCTTCGCGGCAAACTTTGATAATGTCATCCCGCGTGGCATCGGCCCGGAGCAGCGTGTGATCTATGAGAGCGGCGATCGAAGGATCGATTCCGGTGAGTGTGTCACTAGCCGCGATACTCGCCGGACTGCTGGTGCGCGCGAGGATTTCCTCGCCAATCTGCTCGACTAATCGATCTAAATCAGCGGCGTCCAATTTTTTACGGCCTTCTCGATTTCTGTGATCTTCTGTATTCTGGCGGCATGGCGTCCGCCCGCGAATGGAGTGGTGAGCCAGACTCGCAAGACGTCTTCGGCAAGGCTCGCAGTCAATACCCGGCCACCAAGCGTAAGTACATTGGAATCATTATGTTCCCGACTATTTCGAGCAGAAGCTTTATCATAGCACAGGGCCGCGCGGATGCCTGGAAATTTGTTGGCGACGATGGCAGAGCCGATACCCGCCCCGTCGATAATCACGCCGCGCGCCGCCTCGCCCCGTGCGACAATTTCAGCCACTTGACGCGCGATGTCGGGGTAGTCGGCTGGCTTCTCCTCATGAACTCCGACATCATGGATGTCGAGTGCCAGCTCTTTGAAGATTGGCTTCAGTTTTTCCTTGAGCGCGAAGCCGCCGTGATCTGAACCGAGCGCGATGGTTTGAGCCGGGGAAGCGCTGGAGTCGAGTTGGTCCGCGGGGACTTCCAGCAGCTTGACGCCACGGTCTTTGGCGAGGTCGCGAGCTGAGGGCGTAATGATAGAGCCGGCCGCGATCTTGAACTCGCCGGTTTCGGGAACATCGGCCTCGGTAATGACTTTTCGCACTAATCAGACAGGATAGCGCGGTGGGTGCGTGTGGTGAGATTAGGCTTTCACAGGCGCGTAAAGCCGATAGAAGCGATGATGGCAAGAGCGACAGCGGAAGGGATATAAGAAAGCTAGAGTTAGGAGCCAATCCAAAGATGTTCGCCGGGTCGCTCGACGTACACAACTCCAGTGGCACTTGGGGCATATTTGGTAAGAGTGCATACTTATCAGACTCGTTGAAGTGGCTCGTTGTTTCAGACGCTGGTAATGTGAGGATTGTGTTACTCACAGATGCGCTGAGTTAAAATAGAAGCACAGGGAGAGAGTCTGCACCATCATCATCACGGAACGGGACAAATTCTGAAGTGGTCTTTCTACGCGACCCTTCTGTTCTCGGTGATTGAACTGTTCGCCGGGATTCGCGCCAGCAGCTTGGCGCTGGTTTCCGACGCCGGCCATAATTTCACGGACGCCCTGGCCATCGCTCTGGCTGCGCTTGGCTTCCGTCTCCAGTCCAAACCCGCCGATAGCGTGAAGACCTATGGCTATCATCGCGCCGGCGTTCTCACCGCGTTCGCGAATGCATTGACGCTGATCGGAATCGCGCTATTTATCTTCTACGAAGCCTGGCAGCGCTTTTTGCATCCGCAAGCCGTTGCCGAATGGACCATGCTGGGTGTCGCCGCGGGTGGCCTGGTATTGAACGGCGCCATTATGTGGGGCCTCCACCGCGACAAAGACCACGACTTGAACATTCGCGCTGCATTCATGCACATGTTGGGCGACGCGGTCAGTTCCCTCGCCATCATGATCGGCGCTGTGGCCATTCATTTCACTGGACTCGAAATTATCGACCCGGTGCTATCGGTATTGATCGGCGTACTGATCATTTGGACGGCTTGGGATATCATCCAGGAGTCCCTGAACGTGCTGCTGGAAGGCCTTCCGCGTGGGTTGGAACTCAGCGAAGTGTGCGCTTCGATGCGTCAAATCGACGGCGTAATCGAAGTCCATGACGTTCATATCTGGAGCCTCGGATCGAACGCCCATGCGCTGAGTTGTCACGTGTTGATCGAAGACATGCCGCCATCGGAGAGCAATGCCATCCTCCAACGCGTGAATGAACTGCTCCGCAAATTCCACATCCATCACTGCACAATCCAGTTTGAGCACACCAAGTGCGCGCTCTCTGACACCCCGTGCTCCATCGTAGCCACTACGCATCACCACGAACACGGACACTGACTTGGCGCTTGATTTTGTCCCCTTGCTGACGCGCGGGGCTACAACACGCTGACCATGCTGTGTACCATGAATCCATTCAGGTAGCTCCGCGCGTCAGCAAGGGGACGAGCCAACTTACCGTTCTTTACACGCTTGGCGTGTAACCTCGCTAGCCGGGGTACCATCTCTAGAGTAGGATCGAGAGGTCCTAACAAGGAGAAAAGAATGAAGTTTCGTTTAATATTGCTTTCCTGTGCCCTGGCGCTCGCGGCTTTCGCTGCCGACGTCACTGGCAAATGGACCTATGAAATGCAGGGTCGCAACGGCGCGATGACCGGAACCATTAACCTGAAGGCCGATGGCAGCACACTCACCGGTACCGTCTCCGGACGCGGCGGCGAGACCGAGATTTCCGACGGCAAGATCGATGGCGACACGGTATCGTTCTCGGTGGTTCGTGAGATCAACGGAAACAAGATGGTTATGAAGTACACCGGCACGGTAACTGGGGAAGGTATCAAGTTCAAAGTGCAGAGCGAAGGCTCCGACCGTCCGGCGCGCGAGTTCGTCGCAAAGAAAGTCAGCGCTACCTAACGGCATTAGCTGGTACACATTCTGACTTCTTCTTCCTGTATGCTTCGAAGGAAGGAGAATCATGGCCACTACTTCTCAGCCGCCTCTGCCACCCAAGAAGAGCAACGCATTGTTGTGGGTTCTGGTTGGCATAGGCGGCTTTTTTCTGCTAATCGCGCTGGTTGTGGTTGGAGGGATTGCATACGTCGCCCGGAATCCAACGCTGGTGATGTCGAAGATGATCACCGCGGCGAATCCCAACGTCGAAGTAGTCTCGGTGAATAAGGGCAGCCAGCAAATTACGCTTCGGGACAAGAAAACCGGCGAGAGTTATAACATCACCTTCGACGATGTCAAGAACGGTAAAATCAGCATGAAGGGCGGCAACGGCCGAGCCACGTTTACCATGGGCGGCAAAGCGAAGGCGCCTGCGTGGGTTCCCGAGTATCCAGGTTCCGATCCGCAATCCGCGTTTTCCGCGCAAGGCCAAGATGGCGACAGCGGGACTTTCACGTTCAAGACACGGGACCCTTCGGAGAAGGTGACCAAGTTCTACCAGGACCAGCTTCCTAGCTCCGGTCTGAAGATTACCAGCAACGTGACAACTAGCGGGTCCGGTAGCATGTTGGTGGCTGAGGATGATGCGAAGACACGCACAGTTACCGTGGCTATTGGTGGGGACCGCAGCAACACTACGGTCGCGGTGACGTATGCGACGAACAAATAGCCAGCCATTCTTCGGCCCGCGTTCGCAGCGATGCTTTCGTGCAGGCCTCGGGATACAGATCGCCAATTACAGCGATCGAATCCGCGCCTGCGTCCAGGACCGCAGGACCAGTTTCGCGACTGATGCCGCCGATGGCGACCAGCGGTTTGCGGGTGATTGCGCGCAAGGTACGCAATTGATCGATGCCAACTAAGGGATCCGGATTCAGCTTCGAACCGGTTGGAAAAATGGGTCCGATCGCCAGGTAGTCGACGGGTTCCCGATCGCCCGCGCGTAGCTGCTGTTGGTTGTGTGTTGAAAAGCCAATGATGGCGTCGGTCATTCTGCGGGCATCGGCTGGCGCGAGATCGTCCTGGCCGAGGTGCACGCCGGCTCCGAGCAGCATGGCGATATCAGCGCGGTCATTGATGACGAAGAGGGCGTGTGCGGCGCGGCAGAGCCCGGCGATGCGTTGGGCGTCTTCGAAAACATCGCGCGAGAAGAACCCTTTGTGGCGAAACTGAAGGATGCGCGCCCCGGCTTCGAGAATTGCTTCCGCGGCTTGGACCACCGGGAGCCCGCGCCGCGCGAGTACCTCCAGATCCAGCACCGGATAAAATCCGGTGACCCTATACTCACCGTGGGGCGGACCCCCTGGTCCGCGGCCGACGCCCTCGTTGGCCTCCTCAGACGAAATGCGGGTCCAGGGGGACCCGCGCGGACCAGGGGGTCCGCCCCACATCTCCGCCAGCGCCATGGCTCCATACAGGACGCTGTCGTCGCCCAGTTCAGCCGGCACTACGTCGATTCGCGCGCGCGACCAAGTGGTGATCTGCCTCCGCAGCTCCTCGCGCATCGGAACGAATAGCGCATCGCCAGCTTTGCTGATGCCGCCCCCGATAACGATCCGCGCCGGATTGAGCAACATGATCGCCGCCTTGAGGCCCATTGCAAGGTCCACCACGTAGCGCTTCACAAACTCCGGATCGCGCAGCAACTCCTCGGCCGGGCGGCCATAATCGCGTTCCAGCCACAGCCCGCCGCACATCCGTTCGAAGCAGCCATGCCATCCGCACAGGCATTCAGGACCGTCAGGCCGGATCACAATGTGCCCCAGCTCGCCGGCGTAAGAATCCGCGCCGCGGTAAATGATCTCGCCGCTCGGAATGATGCCGCCGCCAATTCCAGTCGAAAGCGTCATGTAGAACAACGGGCGAAAGCCGCGGCCGGCTCCGTAGATCGCTTCTCCCAAAGCGCCGACGTTGGCGTCGTTATCCATCACCGGCGCGAGCCCCAGCGTCTTTTCCAAGTGCCGTGGCAGATCGAAATCGCTCCATCCGCCGACGTGCGTTGAAAGCGCGATGCGCTGCCGGGAGAACTCCACTGGCCCGCCGAATCCGATACCGCAGCGCTCGAACTGATAGCGGCTCGACCAAACCCGGACAATAGCCGCGATTTGATCGAGCATCCATTCGCGGCCGCCCTCGCGATCCGTCGCGCGCGAGGCGCGTTCCAGCATGCGGGGGCCGTCAAAAACCGCCATGCTGAACTTGGTCCCACCGATATCGATTGCGAGCGTGCTCATTCGCGAGCGGCGGCCAACACTTCGGCCGGACTGGCCGTGCCGGTCCCGTGCTTCATGATGGTGATGGAAGCGATCAAATTCCCGAAGCGTGCGGCCTCGGTGGCCGATCCAGTGATCGCCAATGCCATGGCGGCGCCAGCGGAGAAGCTGTCACCGGCGCCGCAGATGTCTACGGGGTGTTCCGCTGTTCGCGCCGCCACCATTGTCTCGCCGGTGTCTTCCACTACCAACACACCTTGCGCCCCCTTGGTGACGAACATCAAGCGCGACCCGGCGTGAGCGCGAAGACGCTGGTAATCGACGTCGCCGAAAAGACCGATTGAGGCGGCGTCAGCCTCCTGCTCATTCGGTTTGAGGGTCATTTTCTGAAAGCGCTCCACTCGGACCCGCGAGTCCACCCAAATCACTTTGTCGGGATTGCTTTCCGCGATTCTGAACAGCCGTTCGCGTACCGCGGGCGTCACCACCCCACCCTGTTTAGTCTCGGCCTGGTCAGAAACGAAAAGAACATCGAAGGTTTCGGCGAAGTTGTCCAGGTGGACGAGAACCTGCTTTTCAACCGAAGCCGGTAGAGGCCGGGCGTTGATGTAATCCACGCGCGGTTGATCTTCCTCGCCGGTGGTCGCATTGATCAACTTGGTGTAGGTAAACGTAGGAACCTCGCTGGCGCGCACCAAAAGGTCGGTAGAGATGCCCCGCGAGTTCAGCGAACGCGTTAGCTCCCAGGCAAAACCGTCTTCGCCAATCGCGCCCAATACAGCCAGCCGCGTAATTCCAAGCGACGCAAGATTATTTCCCACGGTGCCACCGCCGCCGGGCGATACCTCGCTCGACACCACTCCCAAACGGGCAATCTTGGTCTCACGCGACAGTTCGGCCGCCGCGGGATCATAGATGCAGCGGCGGTCCAGGCAGATGTCGCCAACAATCAGAGCCGAGTAGCGTGGAAAAGCCGCAAGAATTTGCGCCGTCGTCATTCTGTTTTGAGTAGCGCACGGCGAAGCGCCGGCACGGTGGCGCGGTGCTCGCCTCGAATATAGAAACTTTCACCGCCGTCCGCCACGGTACGAACCAGCATGGTCTTGTGAGGACGGAAGAAATACCCCGGATCGCTCTTGGCGAGCTCCTTGCGATAATCGCCTTGTATCGGACAGATATCGAACACGGCAGTCGTGAAATGTTGTATGGCGCCGCCTTGCTGATGGGCCACGTTTCTCACCATCGCCAGCGCTTTCAGATAAATTTCGGGCGCCATAACGGCCGATCCGAAGCTTAGCACGACGCCGCCCTCCAGGCGCTCCAGCGTATGGGTGAAAATCAGGAAGTCACGATAGCTGGTTGCTCCATACGCGGCGCCGTCGCAATTCGGATGTTCATAAACGATGTCGTAACCGATGCCGGTATGAACGGTGGCTGGGATAGATAACCTACAAGCTGCGGCCAGAATACTCAAAGCGCGGTGCGGATAGCTGCTCTCCAGAATACGGCGGCCGATGTTTTCACCCAGTCCCAATGTGAGCCGTTCCGCTTCCGAAGCCCAATCGTTCAGCTCGCCGGTTTCGCGCCACAGGCCGAATTCGCCGGACTGTATGTATCGGCTCACGCTTTCGGTGGTGGCACCCTGGAGGGCCAGCTCGAAATCGTGAATCGAACCCGCGCCGTTCATCGCGATGTGATTGATGAATCCGCGCTCCATCAAATCGATCACGTGCCGGTTCACGCCGGCTCGAATCACATGCGCGCCGATGATCATTACCCGCGCCCCGCCCGACGCTTGCGCGCGGATGATTCGAGCGGCCACCTTCTCTAGATCCGCATGCTGGAATTCCGGAGTGGGATCATCGAGGCCGAGCCATTGATCCAACTGCAAATCGTTCACGCGCTCCGACAACGGTTTCACGCGCAGGCGCGACCGGTCGAAGAGCGGATACTTAGAGCCCATCAGGCAGGGAACAGCCTGGACACCAGTTCCTCGCGGCAGAGGAAGTTGGGGACGATATAGTCGGCGCCCACGCCGATCAATCGCAGTCTTTTCCATTGGTCCACTTCGGTGCAAGCCGGCTCTTCGCTGGCTACTCCCACCGCCACGCCACCCACGTTCTTTACCTCCTCGATTTCCACGTAGCCGTCGCCGAAGCCCAGGAACTGATCGCCTTGAAAATCCGCGGACGCCAGAATGCGCTGGATCAGGATAGCTTTCGAAAAGCTTTTATAGTCGTCCAGCGCGCCATACACTCCGCCGTCGAAGTACTGCGTGATGCCGAGCAGCCGGGCCTCTTCCTTCATATAGATTTCATCCGTCCCGCTGGCCAGGTACATAGTCAGGCCGCGCTCCTTTAATTGTTCGAGCAGCGCGCGCGATCCAGGCACCAGGTACTTTTCGGGATCGGCATCACCCTTGCGCAGAGCTTCCACGCGCGACGCGATCTTCTGCCACAGCAGGTCCAGGTACATTTTTTTGTAGACCAGCGGCTCCAGCGGTTTGCCCCCGCGCGCTTCCATTGCTTCCGCCAGCGCGATCATCTGATAGATGGTTTCCTTGCCCGTGAGCCGCCAGACGAAATTCTCGACCACGGATTGCAATTCGGCTTCTGACTCGCCGGTCTTGAGATCCAGCAGGATCTCCACCATCATCGGGACCATCACCTTCATCCAACCCGAGCGGATCAGCGAGAGAGTCCCATCGAAGTCAAAGAGTACGACTCGGGCGTTTTGGGCAGATGCGCCCGGACTGATGTTTTCGACCATCCAGTTATTATTTTGCGCTAGTTGACCATCAAAGTTGAAGCCGCAATCCCCGCCCCTACGATCCCCCCGGCGATGGCCGCGTACCAAAGCAGCGGCCGCTTGCTCAGAATCGCGAGCGAGGCGAAGACGATAGACACTTCCAGGAACACCTCGCCGAAGTGCAGACGCAAGGCTTGGCGTCCCATTACGTGGCTTTCGTTCTCCAGCGCTTTAGCTTCCTTGGTGATCTCCTCATCATCTTTCCGATACTTCTCGGCGTTCTTTGCGTATTGCTCGCTCTGTTTGGGGTCCTTCATGGTGGCGAAAGTATCGCGCGCCACTTCGGAAACATAGCGGCGGATGGATTTGGCCTGATAGTACGACCATTGATCCGAGGCCTTTTGCTGATTGAGCAGTTCCTCAGTAGTCTTGATGTGACCCAGCACCGAAACCACAGCCAGTGCGGCCGCGATGATCGCCATGGTTGCCGCCACGTGCTTGTCGAACGGGTTATGGGCGTGCTCGGCGTGCTCTTGAAGTTCTTCTTCTACGGACATGCACTCTATGATAAGCGTTTTCAGCCGTAGCGCAAGGTACCGACTCCCTCACGGTCGCGGTTCGGATAGATGCGTACGTTACTGAACCGCGACCGTGAGGGAGTCGGTGCTTGGGCCGATTCATTCACAGCTTGGTGGTTGCCTGTCGTACCTTAAACGCGGGCGGCGGTGATTTCCGACGCGCGCTCGCGCCATTGCCGCGCGTCCGCGGGATTGCCCATGTGATCTTCCACTTCGGCGAGGATTTCGAATGCCTGCGCGAGTTGCGGCCCACCCTTGCGCTCCATAGCGCCGATAGCCTGCGTCAAGAGCTCGCGCGCGGCGCCAATGCGGCCTGCCTTTACATACAGAGCCGCCAAGCGAACTTGCGCATCCACCGCTTCCTGGCGATTGCCTCCCACCTGGCGTTCCTTGAGCTTCAGCACCCGTTCGTATTCACCAACGGCGCCTTCGACATCGCCCGACTCTTCCAGTGACGCGGCCAGATAATACAGAGCCTGGGTGGATTCGTGTGAGTCCGGCCCGGAGTTAACCCTGTGAATATCGAGCGCTCTTCGAAGACATCGCTGTGCTTCTGCGTGTTCGCCGTTCTGGCGGGAAAGCATGCCCAATTGAGCCAGGCTCTGCGCAGTGTGCTGATGATTGGGGCCAAAGGCTTGCTCGGAAAGAGCGGCGGCCTGCTGGAAAGCTGAAAAGGCTTCGGCCGTGCGTCCGCAGTTTAGAAGAGCAGTCCCAAGCTTGCGCGAGCACTCCGCTAGACGCGCACGGTCCGGAGAGCTTTGAGCGGTTTCGATGGCCTCAATGGCTCGAATGGTCTGTTCGACCTCGCTATATTTCTTCTGCTCCAGTTGAAGATCCACCAAGGTCGCCAAGGCACGCGATCGCATGGAAGGATCGTTGCCCGCCAAGCCGATCGCCACTTGAACGTTCTGTTCCGTCTGCTCCCACTTCGCTTGATGGTATTGCGCGTTCACAAGCTGGAGCAAAAGATCGAGCTGCTTTCCGGATGTGTGACGCCGCTCGGCGAGCGCCAGAACCAGATGCTGTTCCGCATCCACCCAATTCCGCGCTGCCAGGTGCCGCTCGGCCTCTGTCAGATTCAGATTGCGTTTCCGGTGCCATTCCTTGACCTGGGGCGTGACCCATGCAGCAAAGCGGATACCAAGCTTGAAAAGCCGAGTGACAATCATAGGCCGTGAAAAATAGATCGGCATTGGCGGATCATTACTTTAAATAAGGCCCGGAACACCGGATTTTGCTATCGTTATCCCATGAGATTGCTCCTGGTGGGTCTGGCGGCCTCGGCTCTCGCTCTAGCGCAACCGTCCGACGTTAAGACCTACACGCTTTCGAACGGCATGAAGATCCTCATTCAAGAGGATCACAACATCCCCAACGTCGCGATGTATTTCTTCTATAAAATCGGGTCGCGCAACGAGCATCCCGGCACCACCGGACTCTCCCACTTCTTTGAGCACATGATGTTCAACGGTGCGAAGAAATACGGGCCGGGCCAGTTCGATTTCCAAATGGAAAAGAACGGCGGCAATAACAACGCCTACACCACCGAGGACGACACCGTCTACACAGATTGGTTTCCGCGCACCGCGCTTGAGCTGATGATGGAAATGGAGGCGGACCGCATCCGCGACCTGGCCTTCGATCCCAAAATTATCGAGTCCGAGCGTGGCGTGGTTTATTCGGAACGCCGCAGCTCGGTGGACAACAGCAATTTCGGCATCCTCTTCGAGCAGCTCCACGCGGCGGCGTACACTGCGCACCCGTATCATTGGCCCGTCGTGGGTTGGCCATCCGATATCGAGTCCTGGACCATGGATGATCTCAAGAGCCATTTCCGCATGGGCTATGCGCCCAACAACTGCGTGATGGTAGTGGTAGGCGATGTCTCGACGCCGAAAGTGATTTCGCTCGCGAAGAAATACATCGAGCCGATAGCGAGCCAGGATCCGCCTCCGAAGGTGCGCACCAAGGAACCCGAACAGATCGGTGAGCGGCGCGTCACCGTGGTGAAGCCCGCACAGTTGCCAATCGAGATGGTGGCGTACCATGTTCCGGAGGCGAACAATCCGGATGACGCGGTGTTGGATGTGCTGGAAACTATCCTCAGCCGCGGCCAGAGTTCCCGACTGTACAGCCGCATGGTGGATAAGGAACAGCTGGTTCTTTCGGTGAATGCGAATCGCCAGACCACGTTCGATCCGGGTTTGCTGATATTCGTCATGCAACCACGCAGCGGCGTTGAGCCAGCGCGCGCGGAAAAAGTCCTATTTGAAGAATTGAACCGCTTGAGCAGCCAGCCGGTGCCGGATCAGGAGTTGCGCAAAGCCAAGAANNTACTCGGTGGAACAAACCTACGAAGCAGTGACTCCAGCCGACATCCAACGCGTTGCGCGCCAGTATCTCACGGAGAAGAACCGAACCGTGGCCACGTTGATTCCCGAAGCTCGGACCAAGGAGAAACAGTAATGATGGCGCGATGGAGTCTAATCGCGCTGGTTTCGTGCGCGAGCTTGTTCGGCCAGCTCAAGCTGCCGCCTTATTCGAGGACCGTGCTGCCGAACGGGGTGGTGGTGGATCTGCTGCCCCGAACCGGCGTGCCGCTGGTGGGGTTCCGGATTCTGGTGAAAGGCGGCGTGGAAGCGGAGCCTGCTAACCTGGCCGGACTCGCCAGTGTGACTGCGCAACTGCTGCGCAAAGGCACCAGCAAACGATCCGCGGATCAGTTCTCCGAGGAGCTGGACTTTTTGGGCGGAACGTTCCAAAGCGGCGATTCGCCACAGTCGTCGGTCACGACTATTTCAGGCGAGTTTTTGAAAAAAGATTTCGATCGTGGTCTGGATCTGATGACGGACGCGGTGCTACACTCGACGTTTCCTGAACCTGAGGTGCACAAAGCGCTGTCGCAGCGCGTGGACGCGGCCAAGGCCATGAAAGACAATCCGCAGGGAGCGATTGGCGCCTATTTCGCCGCCTATTTCTTCGGACCAAATCATCCTTACGGACATCCGCCTGATGAGATTACGCTAGGCCGCATCCAACGCCAGCAGATTGTCGACCTTCATGACCGCGTTTACTGCGGCAAGAACATGGTCGTTATTGTTACCGGCGATTTTGATCCCGAGAGCGCGGCCGGAAAGATCCGGGAAGCCTTCGCGGGTGTGCCGCCCGGCCAGGCATTTGAATGGACCAAGACCGCTCGGGCCAATGCGCCATCCAATTTGCTGTTGATCGATAAACCCGATGCCACGCAGACCTATTTTTACATCGCTCAGCCAGGCATCGACCGCAAGAATCCCGATCGCGTCAAGCTGCTGCTCATCAATACGCTATTCGGCGGCCGATTCACATCTATGCTGAACGAAGCGTTGCGCGTGAACAGCGGTCTTTCCTACGGCGCCAATTGCCTGCTGCAGCGCGTGCGGTTGCCGGGCGGGATCATAATTACCACCTACACCAAAACGGAGACCACTGAAAGAGCCATCGACATGGCGCTGGATGTTCTGAAACAACTTTCGGAGAAGGGAATTACGGCTGAGCAGTTGGCTTCGGTCAAGGCCTACATCAAGGGTACATTCCCGACTCAGCAACTCGAGACCACCGATCAACTGTCCAATGTTCTAGCGGATATCGAGCTGTATGGCCTGGGCAAAGATGAAATAGACGACTTTTTCTCCCGCATCGACTCGGCTGGCCTGGAAGACATCAACGCTACCGCGCGGAAATATTACAAGCCGGATCATCTGACGTTCGTATTGTTAGGCAACGCCGCGAAGATCCGGCAGGTGGCGGCGAAGTACGCACCCAAGGTCACGGAAGTATCGGTCAACAAGCCAGGTTTCAACGCTGAGTAGCGTTTTGTGGCGCACGCACTCTTGCGTGCCGTCTCGACACTCNNCTCGTGTCGAGACCTTGAATCCTAATGAAATGCTTCGCCTCTGGCCAACATTCCGAGAATCATCTCCATGCGCCTCTGCCTGGTTTCCGCCTTCTTTGCAGTTTGCAATCGATACGAAATGGCGTAGAGGTTCGCTTTGTTGAGTGAATCGAAGAACGCTTTTGCCTTCGCATCTTTGCTTAAAGCGGCCAGAAAGTCATCGGGAATGGCCGCGTTGCTCGGCGAATCGTAGGCAGCTTTCCAGCGGCCGTCTTTTTTCGCGGCATCCACTTCGGCTTGGCCGGACGGCTTCATCCGGCCTTCACGCATCAATCGTTCCGCGTGTCCGGTATTGATCCTGGACCAACCGCTCTTAGCTCGACGGCGAGTGAATTTCTGAAGCCAGGACCGGGCATCGTGCTTCTGCTTTTGGCCATCGATCCATCCAAAACAAATCGCCTCATCCAGCGCTTCCGCATACGTGATGGACGCAGTGTCTGAGTTCTTCTTGAAAATGCGGAGCCAGATGCCCTCTGAAGCGTCATGATTCGCGGCCAGCCATTTTCGAAACTCCGAAGATGAGCGAAAGCTGAGAATCATGGGTCGCCTCCCAGTTGTTCCAGCGCCCAGCGGGCGTGTTCGGCCACCATTTCGTTCGGGAACCGGACCAGCTCTTCCAGCGGCTCACGGAATTTTACGCGGCCACTGTTGCCCATCGCGATGGCGACGTTGCGCAGGAATCCAGCATACTTGGCGCGCTGCACCGGGCTCGCGCGGAAAACCTCGCGAAATTCGTCTTCGCTCAAACGGCCAAGATCTTCCAGCGCCGGCGCGAAATGGCGCGGCTCAAATGCAGGCTCGCGGGCTACGGGCGCCTGCCGATTCCAAGGACACACATCCTGGCAGATGTCGCAGCCGAAAATATGCCGGCCAATGCCAGATCGCATGTCTTCCGGCACCGAACCATGCAGCTCAATGGTGAAATAAGGAATGCAGCGCCGCGCATCCACCTGGTAGCCTTCCCTCGGGATCGCCTGCGTCGGGCAGGCATCGATGCAGCGCGTGCAGGTGCCGCAACGATCAGGCGGCGGGCAATCCGGGTCGATCTCGAGCGAGGTCAGGATCTCGCCTAGAAAGAACCACGAGCCCATTTCCTGATTGATCAGGCAGGTATTTTTGCCGATCCATCCTAGCCCGGCCTCACGAGCATAGGAGCGCTCCAGCAGCGGCGCCGTGTCTACGCAAATTTTCCATTCGTGGCTAGCGCCCAGTTTCTCCACCAGCTTTTCGAGACCTGCGCGGACCACCTGGTGGTAATCCTCGCCCCAGGCGTAACGGGAAATCCACGCCGACTCGGGATCGTTCAGTTCCGTGGAGCGGGGCTCGGGCCCGTTGTAGAGCTTCCCGACCGAGATAATGGATCGGGCGGTTGGAAGTAGAAGCCTGGGATCAGCCCGAATGTTGGCGCGGTAGTCCGTCAAATATCCCATGGCGCCTGCCATCCCTTGTTGCACCCAGTCAAGATACCGGGCGGTATCATCGGCCAGCGGGAGCGCGCGAGCGATGCCGGCTAGTTCAAAGCCACAATCGCGCGCTAACTGTCGGACCTGGTCCGCTTGCACGCTATCATCATGACATAAGCCTAACGTTTTCAATCGTGACCGGGGAATTGTAACGCTCCGTTCGATGGGCGATATCCCCGTCGAGTGAAGAAAACGGGCAGTTTAACGCAATCGTGTAGCCTCGTTAATGAAGTTTGGCTTATACTTTCTTCAATGCACAAGCCCATAAAGTACGCCGAAAAAGTAGTAACCAAAGCGGCCGGCGCGGCCTGGGTTGTCTTCGATAAACTCAATCAAATCAGTCAGAACCCGTCCTTCATACCCAAGTGGTCGGAAAAGCCGCTGCTGAAGAGCTACGAGAAGCAGAAGCCGCCACTAGGCTGGCCTCGCGAGACCGATTCTTTGTGCCCGCGCTGCGTCCCTGAGATCCGGCAGCAGATAGTGGACGGCAAGTTGCCGCACGAGATTCTGCTGAACGAGAAGGTCGGCGAAATCAAAGCCACCATCATCGAGCGCGATGGCAAGATCCTGATGGTGAAGGATTGCCCCAAGCACGGCCACTTTGAAGACGTGATGGCAATCGATACGGATTTCTTCAAGCATCTTGAAGACGTTTTCCCGGGCCGCGACATTCGCGCGCACAACGACGAAAAGCTGCACAACCACGGCACCAGCACCATCAAACACGGCCGCGGCTCAGTACTGACCATCGACCTCACCAACCGCTGCAACATGATGTGCGATCCGTGTTTCATGGACGCCAATCAGGTGGGCTTCGTGCATGAGCTGAGCTGGGAAGATATCCAGAAGCTGCTCGACAATGCGATCTCGATCAAGCCGCGCCGGCAGATGTCGGTGCAATTCTCGGGCGGCGAGCCAACAATTTCGCCGTACTTTCTGGATGCGGTCCGTTATGCGCGCAAGGTTGGTTACAACAGCGTTCAGGCGGCCACCAACGGCATCGAATTCGCAAAGAACAAGGACTTCTGCAAGCAGGCCGCCGAAGCGGGGCTCCGGTATGCGTATCTGCAATTCGACGGAATCGGCAATGACGCCAATTCGCATCGCGCGGTTGGCAACCTCTTCGATGTGAAGTTGCGCGCCATCGAGAACCTGTGGAGCTCCGGAGTCGATATTGTTCCGGTGATCACCATCATCAATGGCATTAACAATGAGCAAGTGGGCGCCGTGGTGCGCTTCGCACTCGACAATCCGAAGAAGATCCCGTTCCTCAGCTTCCAGCCGGTTTCCTTTACCGGACGCGACGAAGCAGTTACGGACGAACGCCGGCAAGCCCAGCGCTACACGCTATCGCACCTGGCGCATGATGTGAAGGACCAGACCGGCATCGGCGAGCCCGTTCGCGACTGGTTCCCAATTTCGTTCATGAGCACTTTCTCCGACTTCGCGGATCTGGTACATGGACCGGAAGCGGACTGGGGCCAGATTAGCTGTGGGTGCCACCCCAACTGCGGCATTGGCATGGCGGTGATGTGCGATAAGGAAACCAAGGAAGCCGTTCCGGTGACTGCGTTCCTGAACGCGGACCGCCTGGCGAAAGACATCGCGCGGATCAACGATGCTGCGCGCGGCCGGTTCCTTTCGGTAGTCGGCGTAACGCTGGCACTTCTGCGCAACTACAATCCGTTCACGGCGCCGACCCACTTCAAGCTAAGCGATATGATTGCCAAATTCGACAAGTGCTTCGGAATGTCGAAGAAGGCGCTATCGGGCGGCTACGGCAAGGTGACTGGCGATCGCACCCTGGACGACATCGAGAAGCGCCGGAAGGACCGTTGGAACTTCCTGTTTGTCGCCGGCATGTGGTTCCAGGACCTGTTCAATTACGATTTCCGGCGTACCGAGCAGTGCATTATTCCCTATGCAACGCAGGAAGGCGAAATCTCCTTCTGTGCTTACAATACCGGCGTCGGCTGGCGGAACATCATCGAAAAAATGCATATGACCGCTACGCTCACCAAGTGGTACGAGGAGAATGGCAAGCACGAGATCTTCGCCGGCGGTAAGAAAGTCGGCCTCGAAAGCATCGACCATTCGCTGGTGCTGCGCGCTGAAGACGTGCAGCATGCCAAGCAGACCGATTTGGATAAGCTGGGAATCGCAAAGACGGCGCGTGAGGAAAAGAAACGCGCGCGCGATCAGAAGCTGCACGAGACGCAGGAAAACGAGCGTATGGCGAAACTGTATCGCCAGCATGTGCTGAAAGAAGAGCCTGGGCCGGAGTTGATCCAGTTGAAGCCAATTGCGCCAGCGGCGAAGGCTGCCGCCGCCACGGAGTCTCGCGAAGAAGTTGGATCGTTCGGGGATTAATCTACCAGACAGCCAGAGGAGAAGAAGCCGTCCGGGGCGACTCGGGCGGCTTTTTTGTCAGGAAATCAACGCGCGTAGGGCCGTCAAGAAGCGCTTACAGTTAGGTGCTCGCGCCTGAACTGTTTCTGGACACAGCAACTCGAGTATCTTTGGTGCATGGGCGGCCTTGTCGTAACCCGCCTTTCCGACTCGGTTGAGTGCATGAAATACGTCCTTTTTGAGAATCTCCTCAACATTGCGGCGGGTCGGCAACGCTGAAGCCTGGAATCCCTTTCCGTAGTATGCCTTCAGTGCTGCGCCATCGGCCAGGAACCAGCTCTCCATGACCTGCACCATCCAATGAATGCGCGTAGGCGAGACGCGCTTGGGAGCATGATTTTGCCATGTGGCCCCCTGCCTCAGATTCTCCAGAAGTCTTCCGTCATAAGGAGCGTCGCTATCAACAAGAAGCACAACATTGGCACCGGGATTCTCGCGAAGAGTCCGAAGAAAGTCCTTGATTGTTTCATCCTTATTCTTGCCCAGTTGTATCCTGATACAGCCATGCGACTCCGGGACTGCCTTCTCAATAAACTGGCGGATAGGCAGTTTCAGTGATGAATTGCCTTCAACGAAAACCCGGACTAGCCTCACCAGGGATTTCCCCCTATAGTGCCCTTTCTCCAGAGTTCTCCAAGGCCGTAGTCCTTGAGCCACGCTTTGAGTTTCTTGCGTGACAACCGCTGGAACTGCGTGCCCTCCTGAGCATTGGTCTCACAAACAACAACTGCCTCCGGCGTATCGGAGAACTCATCAACCAAAGCTTCGGAATGGGTCGCAATTACGAACTGAGTCCTTTTTGACGCTTCGCGGATGACTCGCGCCAGCAGACGTACTGCGTCCGGATGCAGTCCTGTCTCAGGCTCATCGATGCAAACTAGTCCTGGAGTCGATTCTGTGTTGCATAGGACGGTCAGCAGGCACAGAAACTTCAGCGTCCCGTCCGAAAGGCGTCCAGCTGGAGTGGGTCTCTGTAGACCCTGTTCTTCGATCAAGACCCGGGCGATCCCTCCGAAAGGATCGACATTTATCTCTCCAAATCTCGCCGAAAAATCCGCCAGGTAAGATTCGACCTTCTTGATTGTGCCGTTCAGTCGCATCCCGCTCAATACCAGGGCAAGATTGTAGCCGTCCTCCGCGAGTGTGTCTGATGGCGGATAGCTAGTGGACACGCCGTGTCGAGCTCCGGCGTTTGGCCCGTTCGACGTATCAAAATTCCGATAGATTCGGATTCCATCGAAGCCCTTGCCGAGCGCAGTTAGCTCTCGCATTTCTGTGGGATCCCGAAAGGCGTTTAACACCGACTCTGTTGTGGCGATCTTGGCTATGCGGTTGCCGTTTCGGAGCAATTGGCCAGCAAGCGAACCGCGAACAACAACGTTGCCCTCTTCGCGATCAAACAACGGAGGGTTTGAACCTTTAACCTGTCGCTGGGCCTCCAGACGTTCCTCGTGGATTGTAAATGAGTGATTCGCCTCTTGGATAGAAAGTAGATAATGAAGCGGGAATTCACTTTCCTCGATCTCCACGATACATTCGATTTTGCCGATTCCAAATAGAGCATCACCGCCCCTCCAAATCCATTCCCGAATTCCGCCACCTCGCGCGATCTGTGTTGCGATGCCCCTCGGGGCGTATTGGAACAAGCTGAGTGCATCCAGAAAGTTCGACTTTCCAGAAGCGTTCGGGCCGATCAATAAGTTGACAGGGCCAATTTCGGTGAGCACGGCGTCCCGAAAGGAGAGGATGTTCTTCAGGTGCACCTGGCGCAATCGCATCGCTCTCACAATTGTATGCGACGGCTCATGGACGTCGCTCGTAGGCTGCGTGCAGACCGGCGTCGCGTGTTACCTGAGCAGACGCTTTAGGCGATCGCCATTTCGTAGCTCGCGAATGTAGGCCGCCATGTCCGGAAGGTCGGTTCTGCCTTTCCAGAGGCCAGCTGCCGACAGCAAGGCTTCTTTTCGTTCGGATGCCTTATCGATGTTTTTCTCGCGCACTGGTTTTCGTTTCATGCTGCGCGCCATTGGGCGGCTCCCACAGCTCGATCCGGTTGCCTTCCGGATCCATGATCCAGGCGAAGCGGCCGTAGTCGTAATCTTCGCGCTTCGGATCGATTTCCACGCCCTCTTCTTTCAACGCGGCCAGTAGCGCGTCCAGATCGTCCACGCGATAGTTGATCATGAAGCTGGACTGGCTGGGATTGAAATACTTGGTGTCTTTCTTGAAGAGCGCCCAAGCCGTCATGCCATCGGGATCGCGCCAATGCAGCGACACGCCCTGGCCGTGCGGTTCGCGTTTCAACCCCAGGTGCTTCTCGTACACTCGTAAAGCTCGTCCGGATCTTCCGCTTTGAAGAAAACTCCGCCGATGCCAGTAACTTGTTTCACTCCTCGAATGTAAACTAGTGCGGCTCGGGTTCTACGAGGCCTTTCTTGAACGCTTCATCGATCAGCACCTTTAGTTGGCGGCTGGCCTCCTCGGCGCGTTTTGCTTGTTCTTCGCCCAGCTTCGCCTGCTTCTCTCCAAGTTCGGCCTGCTGCCGGCCCAGTCTGGCTTGCTCTTCACCGAACTTCGCTTGCTCATTGCCTAAGCGCGCCTGTTGTTCGGCGACCTTGGCTTGTAGCTCGCCGAGCATCGCTTGCACATCCCCGAGGTCTTCGGCCGTGCCTGCCTTCTTCAATTTCTCTTTGAGCTTTTCGATATCGCGCGTGAGATCGGGCGGCGTGGTGCGAACGCTGCTTTGCAAATCACCCAGTTTGGCCTGAAGTTCACCCAGTTTGCCCTGTTGTTCACCTAGTTCGCCTTGGCGCCTGCCGAGTTCGTGCTGCGGCTCGAACAGCTTGTGGGCAGCTTTCAGAATTCCAGCGTCCCGGATCACGTAAGCCTTGCCGTCTCGCCGGAACCAGATGTATTCGTCACCGATTTTATAGCGGAAACCTAAGGCACGATCGAAGTCGCCGTTGGAACCGCTCATGGTTGTTTCGTCTCCGGAGACGATGATGTAGCTGTCCAGCGACTTGCTGCTGGATTGGGTAGCCGGAGTGGGCTGAGCCATCGCCACGGGTTGAAAAGCTCCCGAGAGATACAACAAAGGGATAGTCAGCGCCGCCAATGCGGCCATCACCGGCCAGCGTGCCGGCGTCGAGAGCTTGCGGTCTTCAGCCAGAATGCGATCGATCCGGCGGCCCGCACGCACGCCTCGCGCCATCGCAACGCCGTGCCAGCGGATTCGCCCGCGACCGTTTTGAGGCGCTTCGAAAAAGCCCAGCAGGACTTCGGCGTAGTGTGTCCGATCCGTGGTTACTCGGAGCGCTGAATCGTCGCTGGCCTGCTCGGCCAGTTCCCGCAATTGTCTATCCAGCCACCAAGCCAGTGGGCTGAACCAGAACACGCACCGATAGAGCGAGGCCGCGAGCAACGTAGCGTAGTCGCCACGGCCCACATGCGACAGTTCATGCGCTAACACGGCTTCCGTCTTCTCGCAAGACCATTCCCGCCAGGAATCGGGAAGGATGATGGATGGTCGTACCCAGCCGAGAGTAATCGGCACGGCCAAAGCGCTGGACTCGGCGAGCTCGGGAAGCTTCTTGATTCCCGCTCGGAGGGTGTGTTCGCTGAGAATGGACTGAAGGCGGGCATCGCTCACGAGCTGCGAATTCCGGCGCAGACGGCGAGTGGCATACAGTCCAAAGGCGAGCCGGACGAGAAGCCCCACCGCGATGGCCAGGTAGAGATCCACGCCCGCAGTGCGCCAATCGAAGGGAACTCGTGGAGCTTCCATGGAGATCGCAGTGTGATACGCCCGCTGAGTGGCGACGGGTAGCACGATCACTTTCTGATTCGCCGCGTGACTCGGCATGTGGACCGGCAACGGCGGCAGAAAGGGGACGGCCAACGGAAGCAGCAGCGCGCCATACAGCACACACGTCCACGCCGCCAAACGTGTTCCGACATCCCGGACACGGCCTATCTCGAGCGCCAAGCCGATTGCGCCCGCAAAGGCGAGCGAACGAATTGTTGATTCAACCAGAAGGGAAATCATCGAGTTCTCGCTTTCTTAGACGCAATTTTCTGCGCCAGGTGCTGAAGTTGTTTTCGATCCAGAACCTCGTGATCCACCATGCCCACCAGCAACTGCTCCACCGATCCGCCGCACAACTTGTCGATGATTTGCTTCACGGCCCGAGCGGCCACGGTCTGCTGGGGCTCCACCGGGCGGTATAGATATGTCCGGCCATCCACTTCGTGCCGCAGGTAACCCTTGGCTTCCAGACGCCGCAAGAGCGTGCGAATGGTGGAGTCCTTCAAAGGGTGGCGAGCTGCCAGACCCTCGCGGCAGGCTTCAGCGGTAGCAGGTCCATGAGCCCAGACAAAGTCCATCACTACCTGTTCCAGTTCGCTGATGTTTTTTGGCTTCATTTTAATCGGCTACTACCTGTAACGTTACGGAGTGTAACATA
>PMOK01000308.1:35521-51834 GCA_003162425.1 Bryobacterales bacterium
GACCGCAGCTTCGATCTTTTGGCCAACCTTGTCGAAACAGACCAACGGTTGAAGGTGATTCGCTTGCGCCGCAATTTCGGACAGACGGCGGCACTTTCCGCGGGCTTTGACGAGGCGCAGGGCAATGTCATCGTTTCTCTGGATGGCGATCTGCAGCACGCGCCCGAAGACATCCCGGCGCTGCTGGCGAAGATCGACGAAGGCTACGATATTGCGAGCGGCTGGCGTAAGGACCGCGTGGACAACGCGCTAACGCGCAAGTTTCCATCGCGCATCGCGAACTGGCTAATGGCCAAGCTCTCAGGCGTTGAGCTGCGAGACTTTGGTACGACTTTCAAAGCCTACCGGGCCGAGGTGCTCAAGGAAATAAACTTGTACGGTGAACTGCATCGATTCATTCCCGCACTCGCGAGTTTTTACGGCGCGCGCATCGCGGAGGTTCCTATTCGGAACACTCCCCGGTTGGCGGGCGGATCGCATTATGGATTAGGCCGGACCTTCAACGTTTTGTTCGATATTTTGACCATCAAATTTTTGCTGAAATATTTCACGCGGCCCATGCACTTTTTCGGGCGATTGGGGCTGGTTGGATTTGTTCTAGGGTCGCTGATTCTGGGAGCGCTGGGGATTCAAAAGCTGTGGGGCTGGGAGCATGACATGCTGGCCGAACATGGTCCGCTGATGGTGCTGGGAGGCTTGCTGCTGCTCGGAGGCCTGATGATGTTCAGCACCGGCTTGCTGGGCGAAGTGCTGATGCGGACCTATTTCGAAAGCCAGGGCCGGCGGATTTATGCGGTGCGCGAGATCCGGTGCCGGCGTGAGCCAGTGGCGCCAGCGTAGGGCAAGTCTCCGACTTGCCCAATTGACAAGCCGGAGGCTTGTCCTACGAAGAAGAAGACGATGATGACGATGGCGCGCTGGCGAATTCGCTGTTCGCAATCTTTCGCCGCCAATAATTCTCGAACAGGCCCTTCATGGCTTCGCCCATGCCGCCATGTTCAAACACCACGGCCGTCCAGGTGGGGCGCGTGATCACGGGATCGAGCAGCGCCACCAAGCCGCATTGCCCATCGAACACCGCCAGTTTCATGGGAAGCGACTCAGCTTGTCCAATCTCAACCCCCGCCGCAGCGTAATCTTCCAGGCGCTGGCGGTGCGCGTCATCCAGAGTTCCCGATTCAATCAGTAACCGGCAGCTGACGCCGCGCTGACGCGCTTGTTTCACCAGTTGTTCGTCGAGCGGATCGACAGCATAGGGCGGCCGCGAAAACTCCAGGTACTCGGCTCGGACGTCGGAAAGCATTTTGCGGTATTGCACGGCGGTTTGTTCCGTATCGCTGACGATCCGAAGGTAGTCCAACGTGCCGCGCTCGCCGCGGCCCTCTGAATACGCAACCGCAAGGTCGCTCACCAGGCCGTCGGCCATGCGGGTTTGATCGGTCAGCTCGCGTTGCAACGTCTGCACGCGCCGCACTAGGTAACTGGGTACAGCCAGGCTCGGTTCTACGGCTGAGAAGAGCTTGGTCTTTTCTTGCACTACCTGCGCAAAACCCTTCTCCACCAGGCTATCCAGCACTTCATAGATCTTCTGCCGGGGAACATGCGCCCGCGCAGCCAATTCCAACGCTTTGAAGCGTGGATGCCCTATCAGAACAAGGTACGAGCGCGCCTCGTAAGCATTCAGGCCCAGTTGCTGCAACCTGCGCCAGAACCGCTGAAAATCGGTCTCTGGAAGATCCGTGGTCATGCTTTGGTTTCGAGCATACCAAATGGGCGGAGCGATTTGCTGTTAGAATCGCGGGTAGACCTTCCAGTTATGCAAGACTTACCTGTTACTCTCGGCGCTCTCAAGAACAGCAACTTCTCCGAGGAACGGCTGGCCGGACGCAGTGTGAAAGACGAATTGCGCCAGAACCTCATCTGCAAGCTGCAGCGAGGTGACGATCTGTTTCCCGGCGTGGTTGGCTACGAGGAAACCGTTATACCGCAGATTGTCAATGCGGTTTTGTCGAAGCACAATTTCATCTTGCTCGGCCTGCGGGGCCAGGCCAAGACAAAAATTATCCGCATGCTGACAGGTTTGCTGGACGAGCGCCTGCCCTATATCGCCGGCTGCGAGATCCGCGACAACCCGTATCAACCCATCTGCCGCCGATGCCGGGAGCTGGTGGACGAACAAGGCGACGCGACACCCATCGCCTGGCTCGACCGAGAGGGTCGCTACGTCGAAAAGTTGGCGACTCCCGATGTCACCATCGCCGACATGATCGGCGACATCGATCCNNAAGCCCGATTGCCGAAGCCCGAACGCCCGCGCTTCCGCGTATAATCCAGGAAAGTATTTTCCCCGGGGGTTCTTCATGAGTCTTCCTCGCACGCTCGGCGAATTGCGCCGCAGTTCATTTTCCGAAGAACGTTTGCGCACCCGCCGCGTGAAAGACGAACTCCGCGACAACCTCATCGCCCGCTTGCGGCAACACGACGATGCCAGCATCTTTCCCGGCATCGTCGGCTACGACGACACGGTGGTGCCGCAAATCGTGAACGCCATCCTCTCGCGCCACAATTTCATTCTGCTCGGCCTGCGCGGGCAGGCCAAAAGCCGCATCCTGCGCGCCCTTACGACGCTGCTCGATCCCGACATGCCCTACCTCGCCGGCTGCGAGATTCGCGACAATCCCTACGCTCCCATCTGCCGCCGTTGCCGCGAAGAAGTTGCGCGCCTCGGCGATGCCGCTCCCATTTCTTATCTCACCCCTGACCACCGCTACGTGGAAAAACTCGCCACGCCAGACGTAACCATTGCCGACCTCATCGGCGACATCGATCCCATCAAGGCCGCGCGCGGCGGCCACGAACTCTCGAGCGAGTTCACGGTTCACTACGGCCTGCTTCCTCGCGCCAATCGCGGCATCTTCGCCATCAACGAACTTCCCGACCTTGCCGGGAAAATTCAGGTGGGTCTCTTCAACATCATGCAGGAAGGCGACGTCCAGATCAAAGGCTACCCGGTGCGGCTTCCTCTGGATATCATGCTGGTATTCACCGCCAATCCGGAAGACTACACGGCGCGCGGAAAAATTATCACGCCTTTGAAGGACCGCATCGGCAGCGAGATTCGCACCCATTACCCCATCACTGTGGATCACGGCCTCTCCATTACCAGGCAGGAATCCTGGACGGACCGCAATTCGCCCGCTCGACTGGAGGTTCCCAATTATATTCGGGAAATCGTGGAGCAAGTGGCATTTCTGGCGCGTGAAGATAAGAAAGTAGACAAACGATCGGGCGTCTCGCAGAGGCTGCCAATCTCGGTGCTCGAAAACGTGGTCTCGAATGCCGAGCGGCGAGCACTGCGGGCGGGGGAGACCGTGGCTGTTCCACGCGTCCTGGATATTTACTCGGCCTTGCCTTCCATTACGGGCAAGCTGGAGCTGGAGTATGAGGGCGAATTGAAGGGCGGCGATAACGTTGCTCGGGAGCTGATCCGAATGGCGGTGGGAAAAGTGTACACCAGCCATTTCGACGGCGTGAATGTCTCACAGATTGTGCAGTGGTTTGAGCTGGGCGGATCGCTGAAGCTGGATGAGACCCTGGATTCGAGCGCGATGGCGCAACAGCTCGCGAATATTCAGGGGCTGATGGAGAAGACCGGAGCTTTGGGTCTGGGCCCGAGTGAGCCGGACGCGTTGCGCGCCTCAGCGGCCGAGTTCATCCTGGAAGGTCTCTATGCGCATCGGCGCATCAGCCGCAACGAGGAAATTGGCTTCACGGTGGGCGAGCGCAAGCGGGAGCCGGCAGCGGGCGAGCGGGAGGAAGGTCGACCGCGCCCGCCGCGCAGGCAGTTTAACTGAAATGAGCCCCGGATACACACGGATGCACACGGATTTAAAAAATAATTATCCGTGTTTATCCGTGTGTATCTGTGGCTAAGAAGAAGTTATGAAGTGGATCAGCTATTCCAAATACACCGGTGACGACTTCGGCCTCAGCGCTGAAGACCTGCTGAAGGCGCTTTCGGATTTCTTTCTGCAGAGCGGTTTTCAGAACCAGTACATGGGCTTCAGCGAGTGGAACCAGCACTCGCTCGAAGACTTGAAGAACGCCATCCAGCGGGCGCTTGAGCAAGGCGAGATGTTCGATCCCAGTCAGGCCGAGAAGATACAGGAAGCGCTCCAGAGCATGTCGCCGGAGCAGATGGATCAGATGCTGGACCGCCTGGTCCAGAAGCTGGTGGACGAAGGCTACATCAGCACCGAACAGCAACAGGCCAACGAAGCAGGTCAGGCCGGAGCAGGCAATGCCGATCGAAAGTTGAACGTCGAGATTACCGATAAATCCATCGATTTTCTTGGATTCAAGACGCTCAAAGATCTGCTGGGATCGCTGGGTAAGTCCAGCTTCGGCGCGCACGACACGCGCGATTTGTCTACAGGCGTTGAAACCAGCGGTGCAGCCAAGCTTTACGAATTCGGCGACACGTTCAACCTGGATATTAGCCAGACTTTGTTTTCGGCCATCCAGCGCGAGGGCCTCAAGGTTCCGATTCAGCTTGAATATTCCGATCTGCACGTTCACCAATCCGAATATCAAAGCTCGTGCGCCACCGTATTGATGCTGGATTGCAGCCACAGCATGATCCTGTACGGAGAGGATCGCTTCACGCCCGCGAAGAAAGTTGCTCTTGCGCTGGCGCATCTCATCCGAACCCAGTATCCGGGCGATAGCCTGCGCTGCGTTCTCTTCCACGATTCCGCCGAGGAGTTGCGGCTATCCGATCTGGCGCGCGTGCAGGTTGGCCCGTATTACACCAACACCCGGGACGGCCTCATCCTGGCACAGCGTTTGCTGAACCAGGAAAAGAAGGACATGAAGCAGATCATCATGATCACCGACGGAAAACCTTCGGCGTTAACGCTGGAAGACGGCCGCATGTATCGAAACGCTTTTGGCCTGGACCCACTGGTGATCAGCCGGACTCTGGAAGAGGTCAGCCGCTGCAAGAAGCAGGGCATTTTGATCAACACCTTCATGCTGGCAAGCGATTTTGGATTGGTGAACTTCGTTCAGAAGGTCACCGAGCTGTGTCGCGGTAAGGCGTATTTCACCACACCGTACAATCTGGGCCAATATTTGTTGATGGATTACATGAACCGGAAGACGCGTACGGTGCATTGATCTATGAGGCTTGCGTCGATATGACTTCTGATTCATACTCAAAAGTATGAAAGTCGGCGAACGAGGCCAAGTAACCATCCCAAAAGACATTCGCGAGAGATTCGGCCTTGCGCCGGAGACGGAAGTGGAGTTCCGTGTCGTCAGAGGTTCTATCCTTCTCAAGAAAGCTTCCAAGAAACTTAATCTCCAGAAGTGGAAGGGACATTCTAAAGCGAGCTTCGCTGCCTTGGGATATTCGTCCGTTGACAAGTTCATCGACGACGTACGAGGGCGATGATCACTGCGATCGACACGAATATTTTCCTTGATATCCTTCTACCGAACGAAGCATTCTACGAGGCTTCGGCTCAAGCTGTGGAAGACGCCGCGAATTTTGGCGCGCTGGTGATTTGTGATCTTGTCTACGCTGAACTCTGCGTGCATTTCGCCACGCAGCGCGAATGCGATGCGTTTCTAAGAGCGAACGAGATTCGCGTCGAGGCATTGAGCAGGGAGGCTCTCTTCCTGGCGAGTCGAGTGTGGAGGATCTACCGCAAGCGGGGCGGCCAGCGCACGCGAATTTTGGCTGACTTTCTGATTGGCGCTCATGCCCAAACACAGACCACCGCTCTGCTCTCGCGGGATCGAGGTTTTTACAAAGGCCTTTTTCCATCCTTGAACGTGACTGCTCCTGTACCAAAAGGCAAGTGACAAGCGTCAATCCGAATCGAGGAACGTGGTTAGCGTATAAGCTGGTAATTCAATTAGTTGAGATTACTAGCTGCACGGTATTACTCGTAAATGCACCGACGCTAATCACCAAGGGAGAGACGCCACTCGCGGTTGCGGGAACCCTCAAATTAATTTGGGCAATTCCAGGGTAGAGCGGGGCCAACCCCGCAAATTCTACCGTGGCTGGAACGCCGCCAATGGTGGCGGAGACCGGCCAAGTGGCGGAGATCGTCTGGTTCTCCTGTGGCGCGGCCCCATCGTCAACCGGAGCCGAGATGGGACCGATTCCGGTGAGGAACACGGAGATAACGCTACCGCCGGGAGCCGGTGCCGTCGAGGAATTGGAAGAGCCATCATCATCGAGTGCGGCAGCTTGGCCCTCTGCATTCGCGAACAAACCAGGCCCGGCGGGCCGAATCTTGATGGTGAACGCTGCTGAGGTTTTGCCTCCGCTCCGCACTACTACGGTCGCCGTCCCGGCCGGAACTTCGTACGGGACCTGAGCATTGATCTGCTGCGCGGATACGAAGAGAAGAGGCGCAACCACGCCGTTGATGGTGACGGAAGTATCGACCAGCGAGAGAGGTAGCGGAGTGGAACTTGCCTGAGAGGTGGCCGGCGCGAGGTGGGAGCCGAATAACGAAATGAGCGACCCGGTTGAGATCGCGTCTGGCGCGAAGCTGGCCGCGTTGGTCACTGCCGAAATAGCCGGAGAATTGGGCGCCAGTTCTCCATAAACGGTGACACCAGAAGCACCGGCCGCGTATACTTTTCCGTCCGTAATGGTCGGCACCATAAACTCGGCGTAGCCGCTGGCAAAAAGATCCGCGGGTTGCGCATTGCTGTCGTAAAGTAGCTTCAAACTCGCGGCGTCGTATGCTAGAAGCTTTCCGGCGTCGTCGTTTGAAACGATCCACACGATTCCGTTCGTGGCAGCATTGGAGGAAATGCTCGGTGTCGCACCAGGAGAGATGTGCGTATCCGTAGTTACAGCCCAAGGCGAGGAAGCCAGGGATGCGCCGCTTACCTTGAAAGCGAACATTGGTGAATTCGCAGGCGCAATGTAGATGGAACCGTTAAAGTAGGCAGCCATTCCGAAAGTCTGGTTAGAGCCGGGCGCAGGCAGGGACGCCAGTGCGCCCAAATCGCTGTTCACCTGCGCGCCGCCCAGGGACTGGCGGTCCAGCAAATACATTCGTCCTTCTTTTCCGGACGCGAACAGAATCTGTGGATGGGCCGGGCTCCCGGCCTCATCGGGCAACAATAGCGCTCCGCTCGATCCTAAATCCAGATCCGCCTCATCCAGGCTCACTCTGTTAAAGGGCGTGAATAAATCGACCACGGAAAGTTGCGGAGCCGGCGCCAACCGCAGAACTGATTCATCGTATCTGGCCGCGGCCTGGTTTCCATCGAAGTCGCCATTAGCCGACACGGCATAGATGTTCCCTTGCGCATCGGCCGCAGGACCCGCCCCGCCATTCCAGAACGAGGCGCCGCTGTCCGTGGGCGTGGCGTTAAACACGCCAACTGGCTTCAGCGAGGAGGCATCGTGCGCCATGATGTACCCGTGATACGTTCCGTTATCGCAGTGTCCCGACCAGGGCGAGTAGATGACGCCGCCTGCTAGTAGTAGCGCGGCGCGCTGCTTTTGCGCCAGCGGCACGAACCCGGGCGCTTGAATTTCAACTGGGCTACCGGGCCGCTCGGTTCCACTGGTCACGTCGACGCTGTGCAGCCTGTAAACGAACTGATTCCCAGCCTCCTTGGTAAGTGCGATCAAGTAAATGCTCCCCGAAGTGGGATCGATTACCGGCGTGCCAGTAATACCGAGCTCAGGAATCACCGGGCAACCGACGTCCGATTGAAGCACTGTTGTCGCCCCAGGAGACTCATCGAGGATGCTCAGTTTCCAGAGCGGTTCGGAACCGGACGCTGACTCATCATCGGCATCGAATGCATACAAGCTATCGTGCGATGTGGCTACAAACAGGACGTTGCGCAAACCTTTCCCAGCAATCTTCACTCTTGGCAGGTACAACGGTTGTGCGTATACTGATCCATCCACCGGGAGAATGAAGCGTCTGCCGAACTGCCCGGCCTTCACGTTGGCGGGTGTCAGTAGAGTCTCGTTCGGATACAGTCCGGTGCGCGCATTGTCGTTGTGATATGTGACGACGCTGGACTGTGCGGCGAGCGTGCAGGCGCCAAGAGCAATGGCGAGAATCCGAAACACTAAGTTCAGCAGTATAGCGCATACCGTAGTTTCGCCGCACGCGCGAGCAAGATGGCCGCGGCAAGGCACGTGATCCCGGTAACGATCCAACCCATCCGATTTTCGAGTGGTGTTTCAAAATGGAGATGGATGGTGTGCGCGCCCAGCGGGGCCGAGATCAGCATGAATCCGAATGCGTCGCGCTTGATTGGCAAATCCTTTCCATCTGCTTTCGCTTGCCAAGACGGATCAAACGTCTCCTGCACCAGCAGCGCTTGTCCGGGCGAGATCGCGGCTTCTACATCGATATCGTCAAACCCCGTCCACTTGAGCACAGCCGGCGAATCCGGCCCGTTCTCTACGGCGGATACATAACGCATCAGCCTTTCCCGGTCCTCGCCGCCGCGGGGAGTTTCAGCCGCCATTAGCGATTCTCGTTCTACCACGCGCGCGATGGCTGGAAAACGGCGGGGCACGCGGTAAATAATGTTGCCCATGTGGTCGTTGTAAATCTCGGGCAGCGTACCTTGAAATCTCTCCGGATAACGGTATTCGTGATAAATCTCCTTGGAAGTCTTGCCGGGAACAATCACAGCATCCACGCCGAGCGCTTCGAGCCATGCAATCGCCACGTCGGCGTGGCCGCCTTGGGTGATCTGATAGTGAGCCATCGGAAGAAGCTGGTTGAGCATCCCTTGACTGGAGCCGCCGTCACTCTGCGCATCGTCGTACCAGGCGTTATACCAAAGTCGAATGGAACCGGACGGCATGGCTCGCGCGCCGGGAAGATTCTCGGCTAACCATTTGGTCACCTGGAATTCCGGCCGTTCCTGGACGTCATGCGCTCGGCGGAAGGGCAATCGCCGGTGAGCCAGGTACGGCACAACGGGATAACATGCCGCGCACAGCAAAACGACAACGAGCGGCCGAAGCCAACGCTGCTTCCAAGCCTTTACCATGCCCCAGGCGACGAGGAGGATCAACGCCAGATCGAGTTCCGGCGTCAGCCTGCCGGCGTCGCCGACGATCGCAAGCCCAAGGTAATAACGCCCCAGAACGAAGATGGAGGTGACCGCAGACGCGCCCAGCAGGAACACGGGCCAGGCCGTAACCGCCTGCCGTTTCGCTATCGCAAATGTCGCGCTGCAAAAGACCACCCCAGCGCAAATTGCGATAGCAACTGAAGAGGGCTTGGATGGCTCCGCTACCCAGTGCAGGTTGAGCGCCGTGATGCGTATGTAGGAGGGCGTCAACCAAAAAGCGCACAGCCCATACCCAAGCGCGGCGATTCCCAGAGCTCGCAGCCAGACCACCGGCTGCCGAACCTCCAGCCACACGGCCCAGATCAGGACCGGAAAAAACATCGCCAGCGCCATCGCGCCATAAAAGTTATGCGCAACAACAGCGGCGCACAACACGCCGGAAGCCACAAAAACCGCCGGCCGCCACTTGCGCAACGCCAGGTATGAGGATGCCAAAGCAAATCCGAGAATCGACAAGGCGGAAATGTGAGGACCTTCGCCGTACCGCATCAGCACATGCAAGCGCTGTGGCCCCCAGTCCGGGCTGTCGAGGCGAAAAATCGGGATGAGCAGAAGGGTGGGCGACAGCAGGGCGGTGAAGATGGCCGCCAGCCACGCCTGCGCCCGCGATCGGCTGCCGGTGTAAGCCAACCAGTACACACCCACGATCCCCAGCGCATAAAGGGCGCCGGTGTACAGATGATAGGCGCGCGCCGTGGATATCCCTGCCAGTAGCGAGATCAGGGCAGTTCCATAGCGCAACGCGGGCGGGTAGATGTAATCAAATCGAGTGCCGCAATACCACAGGGGTTGCCATGCCGGATGCGGAAGATGGTCGCGCAGCATGCGTGCATCGGCGATAAAGGTGCTCTCAATGGAGTCCCATTGGATGAGGATATCTGCTTTAAACAACGGAGCGATCAGCAGGCAGGTGACGAAAAAGATGATTGCGCAGTCGAGGAAAGTGCGGCGGGATTCGCTCATATGTGTTTCAGTGTTTGCGCCGGTAAAACAGGATCCAACCAATGCACCCCAACCAACTCGCTGCGCTTACAACTTTGGCCGCGCGCATTTCCAAGCCGCCGTCGTAGATGAGTTCCAGTTTGCACGCCCCATCGCAGTGCGGCTCGATCACGATTTGCCCCAATCCGTCGCCGAACAGCCGGCAGGATTTCCCATTCGCCATTGCGCGCCATCCTGGATGATACGTAATCTGAACGGAGACCACCTGGTCGGGGCGAAGCGCTGCTTCGATCTGCGCTGAGTGGCGGGTGGTCCACCGAAAATTCGCCGGCGTGTTTAAGGATTCCACGTAGACCTCGGTTTGGGCGATGTCGAGCCCGTGGATGGGCCGATCCCGAACAAGACTCTCGCGCGCCACGACATGCGCCAAGGAGGCGCTTCGCCCCGGCACCCAATAGATCGCGTCGCCACCATCGCGCATCGCCTCCGGGAATGCCTTAGCGAAGACTTCCGGGTGCTGGAACGGCTTATACACCTCCCTGCTATTAGGTCCACCCACGGCGATCGCTTGCACACCGTAGGCCCGGAGCCACAGTGTGGCGATTTGTGCTGCACGGGCGCCGGCGCCGTCCGCCGAAAGAATCTGATACGTAACCAGGTTGTGAGTCTGGTTCACCACACCTGGATCGAACCCGCCGTCGAGCTGGGGCGTATCGGTGAATGCATTCAGCCAGGAGGAACTTGAGCCCGGCGCCATCACTCTTCCGTCGGGAACATGCGTGTCAAACCACTTGGCCGTTTTGTATTCGATGGTCTTGGAAATGTCGATGGGTTTGACGATGCGCCTTGCGAATCTGCGATCGCGGCGGGCAGGGAAGAGCGACAGCACGATTAACGCGACGGCGAAGAAAATCTGGAAGCGGCGCGGGATCTTCTCGGCGAATGCCTTCAACCAAAAAACTGCTGCCAGGCAAAGTGCAAGGTCCATTTCGAGCTGATAGCGTTCCGGCTGCGGCACAATCGCGATCTTGAACCACGCCACACTCAACGGAATCGCGCCCATCAGCAAAGCGAATAATAAGGAGAATTGCAGCGCAAAGGGGATCTTCAAGCGGTGCATTACATATTTGAGCAGCGCGGCCGCCAGGATTCCGGCTGCGACGAATAGAGGCAGAGTTTCATACGCGTGCTGATAATCGCCGCCCACGGATCGCGCGTTATAACCTATGTCGCGAATCGTGGAGGGCGGAATCCAGCAGCACGCCAGCGCGTAGGCCAGCGCGCCCAGACCACACGTCGTAACCCATGTCTTCCACGCGCCCAATCTGTCGCTCCGCGCCAGCAGGTATGCAAGAATCGCGATCGTCAGCGCGAGCGCGCCCAACCAGTTAGTAAGTGCTACGGCAGCCATGCTCGCGGCCGCCGCGACATACCAGATTGAAGTTCGTTTTGACAGCGCCAGATCGAGAGTCAACAACGCCGTTGGCAACAGGGCCAGAGACGTGATGTGGGGGCCTTCTCCATAAACCGTTAAGATCTGGAAGCGGCGCGGCGCGAACAGGTCGCCCATCTCCATGCGAGCCAGCGGCATCAAAAAAAGACAAGGTGAAATAATCGAATAGATCCAGCCCACCCAGAAACTCGACCAGCGCGATCCGGTGAGTCGTAGCGCCAGAGCATACAATGCCACCGGCCCCAGGCAATAAAACACGGCGGTCACAATGTGATGCGCATGCGCCGGTGAAATTCGGAACAACGCCGACGCTAGAGCCACCACGGCATGCAGAAATGGCGGATATGAATTCTGAAAAGGAATCCCGCCGTACCATAGCGGAAACCACGTCAGATCCGTCCAGTTCTCGATCATGTAGCGGCTGATTGCAATATAAGCAGCCTCTATGGATCCCATGAACTGGCTGTATTCGAGGAAGAAGAGGTCCTTAGCGATGTAGAGATTTACAGCCAGCAGCAGAAGCGGAAAAGCCGCCGGTTTGAACCATCGTCTTAGCACTTCAGCTTCCTCACCAATGAAAATTGCTAACGACGAAATATACTACTGGCAGCGCGAAGAGGCTGCTATCCAGGCGGTCGAGCCATCCACCATGACCGGGCAACAAAGTTCCGCTGTCCTTTACTCCAGCTCCGCGTTTCAGGCCGGATTCGCACAGGTCCCCGAACTGGCCGGCAATGTTGGCCAGAGCTGCCAGGCCCAAGCCTTCGAGCAGCGGCACCGATGGCAGCAGCCGGGGGAAGTACAGGGCGCCATAGACCACGGACGCCGTGACCGAGGCCGCGGCGCCTTCCCACGATTTTCCGGGACTCACGCGCGGCGCCATTTTGTGGCGGCCAATCAAACGTCCTATGTATAGCGCGGCAATGTCGCCGGCCCAATTGAGCGATAGCGCGAAGAACAACCAATAGGGGCTGATTCCGTGCAGGTCGATGCCGCAGCGCAGTGACCCGAAAACGTAAACCACGCCGAGCAACAGCGTGGCGGCCGCCGGCAGCGCTTCCACCAGTTCGCGCGACCGCAACGACAAAGCCATCGCCAGAATTGCAACTAAAACCAGAAAAGCAAAATCTTTTCCTGGCAGAAATAGGAGTAGCAGGCCCGCAACATAGCCGAACACTCCCGGCTTTTCAATCGCGTGTAAAGACGTCAATTCCGCATATTCGCGGAAGCAGAGCATCGCGACCGCGGCCACGGTCGCCAAAAAGGCCCACGCCGGGGCCCACAGTATTATGTAGCAGAAGGTGGGGATGAGAAGCAGCGCCGTGAGGACGCGCTTCATTGCGCAATCGTGGCGACCGGTTCAGTCCACTCTTGCAGGGCGGCACTCTCGGCATCCATGCTCAGGCCGCCGAATCGGCGATCGCGCTTCTGATAGTCCAGGATCGCGTCCAGCAGGTCCGCGCGCCGGAAATCGGGCCAGAGTGTATCCGTGACGTAAAGCTCCGCATAGGCGATCTGCCAGAGCAGGAAATTGCTCACGCGCTTTTCGCCTGACGTTCGGATCAACAAGTCAGGGTCCGGCAAACCGGCCGTGTATAGCCGCGCGGCGATGGATTCTTCGTCGATACGCAGGTCGCGCAGCCGGCCCTCCAGCCGGGCGTCTTCGACGATGGCGTTCACGGCGTCCACCAGTTCGGAGCGTCCGCTGTAGTTGATAGCCACGTTGAGGCGCAAGCCATTGTTTCCGGCCGTGGCGTCGATGCTAGTTTCCAGGTCCTGTCTGACTTGCGGCGGCAGGCCATCCATGTGTCCCATGCACGCGAATCGGACCCTGTTCCGCATCAGTTCGGGAAGCTCGCGCCGCAGATAGATGCGCAGCAAGCGCCACAGCATATCCACTTCAGCGCGAGGCCGTTTCCAGTTCTCCACCGAGAAAGCGTATAGCGTCAAAGCCTGAATGCCGAGCCGGCTGCAGGTCTCGACCGTACTCCGGACCGGTTCGATTCCCGCCCGATGGCCGACCACTCGAGGGAGGTTTCGCTTCTGCGCCCAACGCCCGTTGCCGTCCATGATGATGGCGATGTGGGCCGGTAGCCGGTCAGGATCGATGGCTTCCGCGAGGCGCCAATCCTTGCTCCCCGGCTTCAGGGCGGCGAACAGATCTTTCATGGAACGCAAGTTCTTATGTTACACCGGAAGCGTGGGGTAAGTCTCCGACTTGCCCAATGTCGCAAGCCGGAGGCTTGCGCTACGCTACTAGGCGCCCAACCCGTTGTACCAGTTCAGGAAAAGCTCACCGAAAAACCCGACGCCCAGTGCCGCGGCGCCCAGGAAGGTTCCGAACGGCAGCTCGTAGGTGGAGGCGTCTTTTCCCGTGAACCAGATGTAGCACAGGCCAACGATCCCTCCCAGCAGCGACGCGGCGATTATCGTCAGAAGGGTACCCTGCAGGCCCAGAAATGCGCCGATCATCGCCACCATCTTCACGTCGCCGAAGCCTAGCCCTTCGCGATGCCGGACCATTTTGAAGAGGACCCCGACAAACCATAGCATTCCGGCGAAAAATCCAGCGGCGAAGGCAGCCTCCGCAACAGAAAGTACCCTCTGGTTCCGCAGCGAGAACAAGAGAAGGTGCATGAGGCCGTCCCTCTGGGGGACCCATGCGGCAAACAGAATCCCAATCGCGGTGCCGCCGAGCGTGAACTCATCCGGCAAAATCCGTTCCTCAAGGTCGGAAAAGACCAGCGCGATTACAATCGCGCCAAACACAGAGAATTTGAAGGCTCCCGCGCTCAGTCCCAATTTCCACACCGCGCAAAAGAACGCTGCGCCCGTAAGCAGCTCCACCAGCGGATAGCGCAGCGGAATTCGTTTCCCGCATTTCCGGCACCGCGCACGCAGCACCAAATAGCTGAGCAGTGGAATGTTGTCGAACCAGGCGATGGGAGCTTCACACTCCGGGCAAAATGACCGGGGCGCCACCACGGAAAGATCGCGCGGCAGACGGAAGATGCATACGTTCAGAAAGCTGCCGATCAGCAGCCCAAACAGTCCGGCTAAAATCGCTTCGATCAATTAAGCATCCTCTCATATACGGCGATGGTTCCGTTCACCATGCGTTCGATCGTAAATTCCTTCTCCACGCGAGCGCGCGCCGCGACGGAAATGCGGGCTAACAATATTGGATCACCCAGCAATTGCTCGATCCCTTCGGCTACATTGCGTGCGTCATTCGTGGTCAGCGACCCGGTGACGCCATCTTCCACGATCTCCGGCAGTCCGCCCACGCGGCTCGCCAGAACCACCGCGCCAGCCGCCATAGCGAGCAGCGCCGCTGATCCCAATCCTTCCAACTCTGTAATATAGACGAACACCGCGGCGCTACGTAGATCCTCTATTAGGTTCTTCGAGAAACGCACGTCGACTCGAGCGATCCCACCTGCCTGCTCCACGATATTCTTGCCTTTTGCGGGATCATCGGAATCGAGCGCAACCACTCCTGAGCGGCCTTCCATTTTCGGCGGTGGAGTCTCGATAGGAACTCCGTCGTACACCACTGTAATCCGCTCAGGTGCGATGCCCGCGTCCAGCAGCGTCTGTTTCACACACTGCGACACGGCGATATAATGCGCGGCGCGGCCATATTTCCAGCGCGATCCCATGCCGCGCCGCACCGGGAAGGCGACCCTTCGCGAAACCACTACGGGCTTCCCACCCAGCAACGCCAGAGTGTGCGCACGCGCGTCGTGGGCATGAATCAGGTGGACGCCTGAAGTAGCGCCTGCCAGCGCCGCGATCCCGAGCGGCCGCGCATCTATTCCGTCCGCCCGCGCGTGTTCCATCAAAGGAGAGTCCGCCGGCGTCAGCAACCGCACCTGGTGTCCCGCGGCGGCCAGCCCTCGCATCAGATAGAGCGCCTGCCATTGCCCTCCGCGCATCTCAACACCCGAATCAATGTGAAGGATGAACACAGCTATCTTCGCGGATTCATGTTCTTGGCTTTGGCGTATTTCAGGAACGTATAGAGCGCCGCCATGTGCGCGATGGCCAGGCCCTCCATGCCATCCAGAAAACCGCGCTGCATCACGTAGGTGCGGAAGAAGGTCCAGGGAGGTTCGAGCGCCAGTTGTATCCATCCGACGTGCGTCTTCTGATCCACCAGTTGCTCGGCCGCGAGCGTCGTATAGCGGTCCATGGTCTTGAGGTGCTCGGAAAGTGAACTGCATGTGAAGTGCAGGATGCTGGCGTCCAGATGGCCAATGTTGCCTTCGACGAATACCGACTCATGCACGAAATTCCCAACCCATTTAGACAGACGCCGATCGTACAGGCGCACTTTGCGGTCCGGATACCATCCCGAATGCAAGATCCAGCGGCCCAAGTACTGCGCCATGCGTGGCATGGTGTAAGCGTCCACGTCCGGACCGTTCTTTTTGATCTGCCAGATCTCGCCTTCGAGAGCCTCACTCAGCGCTTCGTCGGCGTCCAGCGACAAGACCCAGTCGTTCTCGCATTGCTCGGACGCATAGTTCTTTTGACCGGCGAACCCTCGCCAGCCGGTTTCTATCACACGCGCTCCGAGTTTGGTGGCCAGTTCGACGGTGCGATCGGTGGACCCGCTGTCGACCACTACGATTTCGTCGCAACAGCGGAGGCTCTCGATCACGCGAGCGATGTTGCGCTCCTCATTGAATGTGATGATAGCAGCCGAGATCTTCATCAGGGACTGATGTTAGTGTACCGTGCGCATCCAGGCACCGACTCCCTCAGAATC
>PMOK01000043.1:0-13843 GCA_003162425.1 Bryobacterales bacterium
GCCACGCGCGTAGCGCACGCACCCTCGAATGTAAAGGATGCTGCCGCAGGCAAGTCCTTTATATTCATCAATATTGTTGCACGGTCCGCCGTGATGGGAACACTTTTGCGTGCCGCGTCGCCACTCATGGCGAGGCACGGCATTAGTAAAGATTCAGCCACGACAGCCCCCAGCCCCCGATAATGGTTTTGTGCGCCCCACCCTCCGAACCCTCCGAAAGAACCCCGGCTTCACCGCAATAGCCATCCTCACTCTCGCGCTCGGCATCGGCGCGAACACCGCAATTTTCAGCATCATCAATAGCGTTCTGCTTTCGCCGCTCCGCTATCCCGACGCGGATCGAATCGTGGCCGTCTCCACCTATTCGAAACAAACCGGCCACCAAACCCCGCGGCTAACAGGCGGAGACCTGGTGGATATTCGCGGCGACGGCCAGGCGTTCGAAGCGCTGAGCTGCTACTTCGGCGGTGAAATGGGCGTCCAACTTCGCGATCGCGCGGAATTCACCGGCGCTTTCTTCGTCGACGCCGATTTCTTCAGGATTTTTGGAGCCCAGCCGGCGTATGGCCGCCTGCTCGACAACAACGATCGGGACCGCGCCGCGCTAGTCAGCATGCCATTCGCCGAGCGCAACTTCGGCTCCGGTCCGAACGCCTTGAGCAAGCTGGTGAGCATCGAGAATCGCTCCTACCAGATCGCCGGCATCCTCCCTGCGGGTTTCCAATTTCCGAGTAAAGCCGATGTGTGGGTGCTAGCTCCGGCAACGCCTGAAAATTTGAACCGCACCGCTTACAACTATCCAACCGTCGCGAAACTTAAAGTCGGCGTCACTCTGGAAAGCGCCAAGACCCACCTCGAAACCATCGGCGCGCGCCTTGCCACTTCTTTCCCGGATTCGAACCGCAACAAGAGTTTCACGGTCACTCCTCTGCGCGATCAACTGGTGGGCCCCGTCCGAACCACTCTCTATTTCCTAATGGGAGCTGTCGTACTGGTGCTGCTGATCGCATGCACCAATGTTGCGGACCTGATGCTGGCACGCGCCACCGCAAGATCCCGTGAAATGGCCGTCCGCGCTGCTTTGGGCGCTGGACGCTGGCACATCATCCGGCCGCTTCTCGCGGAAAGCGCCATCCTTGCGATTGCGGGCGGGTCGCTCGGATTGCTGCTGGCCCAGCTTGGGACCGATGTGCTGCTCCGTGTCTCCGCGGGTCGCATCCCTCTGCCGCGGCTGGATGAAGTACACATTGATGGCGCGGTCCTCGCGTTCGTTACCGGGGTGTCGTTACTATCCTGCCTACTCTTCGGCCTCGCTCCAGCATTCGAAGCCACGCGTGTGGATCCGCAGCAAGCTCTCCAGCAGGGCGGTTCACGCGGACTGCTGGGAGCGAGATCGCCCCGCCTGCGCAATATGCTGGTGGTGGCGCAAATCGCGCTCTCGTTCGTGCTCGCCATCAGCGCGGGTCTGTTGCTGCGCAGCTTCGCGGCCCTTTCGAGCGTAAAGCTCGGCTACCGTACGGACGGCATCCTAGTGATGTACGCGCACACGCCGGCTCGCACGCTCCCGGAATATCTCGCGGTCGGGCGTTCGTTTGAAAACCTGTTCGGACAACTGTCTGGCATCCCCGGTGTCACGTCCGTAGCCGCAGCCATGGGATTGCCCACCGGCCAGTACGGATCCGACGGCGCCTACGCCGTGGAAGGTAAGCAGATCTTCGCGCCAGGCCAGAAACTTCCTCACGCCGGCTTTCGTTTGGCCAGCCCCGGCTATTTTCGAACTATGGGAATCCCGCTATCGCGCGGCCGCGATTTCTCATCCCGCGATCTGTACGACGCGATGCCCGTCGCGATCATTAGCGAAGCTCTGGCGCGAGAAAGTTTCCCGAATCAGGACCCCATCGGCCAGCGGCTCCAATGCGGTTTGGATTCAGTGGGGAAATGGATGACTATTGTCGCCGTGGTGGGAGACGTTCGTCAAAGCTCGCCCGCTTCCGCGCCCGAGCCGGAGATGTATATGCCGCTCGAGCAACACCCGTATTTCGCGAACGAACTACAAGTGGTGATTCGCACCGCGCTCGATCCCACTTCACTCACTGGCGCCGTCCGCCGCGAGGTGCGCGCCATGAATCCTGAAACCGCGATGAAGTTCACCACCATGGATGCAATGGTGGCCGGCTCCATTTCGAAGCCGCGTTTCCGCATGTTCCTGATCAGCGCCTTCGCGGCACTCGCGCTGATCCTCGCGCTGGTGGGCGTCTACGGCGTGATGAGCTTTGTCATCACTCAGCGAACCTCCGAGTTCGGCCTGCGCGTGGCGATGGGCGCGAAGCCCGCGGACGTGGTCGGCTTGGTGCTGCGCGGCGCTCTACGGCTGGCCGCCATCGGACTAGCAATCGGTCTGCTACTCTCGCTCGCCGCCAGCCGCGTAATGGCCAGCATGCTGTTTGCGTTGAAACCGACCGACGCCGTCACCTATGTCGCCGTGCTGATCGCCGTGACACCAGTCATCCTGCTAGCCGCCGCAATCCCCGCCTGGCGCGCCGCCCGCATCGACCCGGTAACCGCACTCCGTCAATAGGCCCCAGCCCCGAGTCCCCAGCCCCGTTCCCCGGATCAGCGCTACCAGTTCGTCACAGCGATCGAGGCCCACCACCGGTGCGGCCAGCGACTTGAATTTCGCAATCGATTCGTCCCAGCTTAACGGATTTTTCGGGTCGCCCTTAGGATGCCGGATTACTGTCTCCAAGTGTCTCCCGTCGGCGAGATCGATCGCGACTCGAGCGGGCCATTCTTCGGGGAAGTTCTTCTCGATCCGGATGTCTTTCTGCACCACTACCCTTCCCATCATCCGCCGGATGCTCTTAGACCTCACATTTTCTTCCGTGAACTGATCGATTCCCGCAGCGCGGTACATCGCCGCCACGGCCGCGCCAAATGGCATGGAGAACTGCGCTTCAACAATCGACTGCGGATTGTATTTCTGCGCACGAGGCTCAGCCACCAGCGTCCAACCGGCTTCGAGAACTGCGACCTCGATGCGGAGGATCTCATCCGGTTGAAGGTCGTGCTCGCGTACGAGCGCGAGAATCCCGTCGATCGGTCCTTGCATATAGCGGCAGCAGGCGTGCGGCTTCACGGACGTTCGCATAATCTCGAAGGACTCGCCGAGATCCTCCGTGATCAATTCGGGCAGCGGTTTTCTCGAGTACGCCCTCAAGAATCCGTCGCGGCCCTCCAGAATCGTGGAGGGTCCGCGAAAGCCTTCTGCGGCCAGCATCGCTGCCTGGATGCCGTTCTGCGCCGCGAGACCCGGATGCAGCCGCTTGGTCCACGCGCCCTCTGCCAAGAATTCCATTGACCCCGCGGCCATGCTGCCCGCGATGCCGAAGACGGAAAGCATCTGGTCCGCCGTCAGGTTCAATAGCTTCGACGCCGTCACCGCTGCTCCGAACGCGCCGCAAGTGGCCGTGGGGTGGAAGCCCAGCCAGTAATGCTCTTTCGGTTGCAGCGCCATGGCGATGCGCGCAGCCGCCTCGTATCCGGCCACCACCGCCGCAGTGAATCGTTCCACAGAGACGTCGGGCAGTGTTTCGGCGAGCGCCAGAGCGGCGGAGAACATCACCACGCCCAAATGGATCGATCCGGCATTGTGCGTATCATCCATTTCGATGGCGTGCGCCGCCGTTCCGTTCGCGAGCGCCGCGTAGCCCGGCAGCGTGCGAGCATTCAGCCGCTCGATCATCCTGTACACCGGCGCGGACGATTCTTCGCGTGATCCGCGCAGAGCCACGCCTAAATAATCGAGCAGAAGATAGCGCGTTCGGTCGAAAACTTCCGCCGGCAGATCCTTGGGGCGGAGCCCGGCGAGAAACTCAACCAGTTCCCGCGTTTCGTTCATTCCGGGCCTCGCTTCGGCGCGAGAAAACTGCGGCGCAGCACGACAATCCGCTCGCGATCCTGGTTGAAGCCGCGAGTTTCGATGGCCACGATTCCGCGATCGGGCTTGCTCGCCGACTCCCGCTTCTCCAGCACTTCCGATTCCGCGTACAACGAATCGCCGGGGAAGAGCGGCCGCTCGAAAGTTACGCTTTCATATCCGAGATTGGCGATCGTCTGGCCGCTAGTATCAGCCACGCTCATGCCGACCGTCAGGCTGAAGACCAGCGTGTCGATCACCGGGCATCGACCGGCGTGGTGCCGATCGATGAACAAGGGATTCTGGTTCATGGTCAGCAGCGCGAACCAGGTGTTATCGTTTTCGGTAATGGTGCGCCCCGGCCAGTGCTTATAAATCGCCCCGGTTTCAAACTCTTCGTAATAGCGCCCAAAGCTCATGGGTTCTCCACCTAATGTGGCGCACGCCCCCGGCGTGCCGCGTTCACACTCGTGTGAACGCTCTGAGGATAATTCTTCTTCCTAATGTGTTCGCAAGAGTGCGAACACGGCACGCAAATGTGCGTGCGCCACATCACTATTCACCCTCCTTGTATTTCTTGAGTAAATTCCGCGCGATGATCAACCTCTGCAGCTCATTGGTCCCCCCGCCGATCACCACCAGTGGCGCGTCCCGATAGTAGCGCTCCACCGGAAAATCCTTGGAATATCCGTTCCCGCCCAGAATCCGCATCGCCTCCAGCGACACCTCAGCCGCGGTTTCGGTAGCAAACAGCTTGGCCATCCCTGCTTCCAGGTCACACCGCTCGCCACGATCCTTCTTCTCAGCGGCGGAATAAATCAGCAACCGCGAGGCTTCAATCCGTGTGGCCATATCGGCCAGCTTGATCTGAATGGTTTGGTGCTCGGCGATCGGTTTCCCGAACGTAGTGCGCCGCTGCGCATAGCGAATTGCTTCCTCGAAGGCCGCGCGTGCAATCCCCAGGCCCCGCGCCGCAACGTTGATGCGCTCCGCTTCAAGACCTGTCATCACCTGCTTGAATCCTTCATTCTCCACACCACCGATCAGGTTCTCAGCCGGCGCCGGAAAATCCTGGAAGTGCAGCTCGCAGGTTTCCACGCTCTTGTAGCCCAGCTTGTCGATGTCGCGGCTCACGGTCAGCCCCGGAGCACCCTTTTCGATCACGAATGCACCCATCCCCTTGTAATTGTGGGGCGGCGCCATGCGCGGCCCAGTACGAGCCAGCAACAAGAATGTATTTCCGAAGCGCCCGTTAGTAACCCACATCTTCGATCCGTTGATCCGGTAAACATCCCCGTCACGCATGGCAGTGGTGCTGATGTTCTGCAGATCCGTGCCGGCGTTCGGCTCGGAAAGACAAATCCCTCCGCGCCGCTCGCCCGATGCCAATCCCGGCAAGAATCGCCGCTTCTGTTCCTCGGTTCCAAAACGAATCAGCACGTCGCACAGCACCGAATGAGTCCCGATCACGCCCGCCAACCCGAGCCAGCCCCGCGAAAGTTCCTCGAAGATCATCGCGAAGGTTGTGAAATCGATCTCCGCGCCGCCGTAAACTTCGGGAACATTCAGTCCAAACAGACCCATCTTCCGCATCTCGCCCACCAGCGCATGTGGATATTCGTTGCGATGCTCCATCGCGGAAGCCACCGGAACCACTTCTTTGTCGACGAACTGGCGCACGGTCGCGACCATCAGCTCCTGTTCCGAGGTCAGCTTTCTCACGTCGTTTCTCCCTCAGGCCGCTTCGGCACCACGATCTTGCGCTCCAGCGTCAGAATGGTCTCTTCGCGCTGGTTGAGTCCGCGCGTCGCGACAATCACAAGGCCGCGCTCATTGGGCAGTTCCTCTCGCATAACCACTGTCGACTCCGCATAAATGGAATCGCCGTGAAAGACCGGCCCAAGATGCCGGACATTGGAATAATCCAGCGTCTCGAGCGCGCGCCCTCCGATGTCCGCCTGGCTCATCCCGATCACCAGGCTGATCACGAACGGACCCGCCACCAGGCGCCGTCCGTGCTGCGTACCGGCGGCGTAATGCTCGTCGATGTGCAGGGGATGCTGATTCATACTCATCAGGCTGAAGAGCGTATCGTCGAATTCGGTGATCGTCCGGCCGGGCCAGTGACGAAAATGCCGCCCCGTTTCCAGTTCCTCGAAATAACTGCCGTAGCCCATATCAAGATCCGATGGCGCAAGCACGCGAGCGGACCAGTTCATCGATTTCCGCTTCGCTGTAACCGGCTTCCAGTAATATCGCGCGCCCGTGTTCGCCGAGTTTGGGCGGTGGACCTGCAACCACCGGCGGAGTCAGCGACAGCCCAATCGGCAGCCGCGGAATTTTCGCTGATCCTTCGCCATCCAACACCACTTCGGCAAGTTGATCGAGCGCCGCAGCCTGTTGGTCATCCATCACTTGTTCCGCGTTCTGTACTGCGTCGCCGGGGACGTCGTGCTGCTTGAATAGCGCCAGCCAATGCTCGGTCGGCTTCTTACACACAAGGTCAGCGATCGGACCCTCCAGATCCGCGCGATTGCGCACTCGAGACGCATTCGTCGAGAACCGAGGATCCGCTAACCAATCTTCGCGTTCGATCGCCGCGCACAAACGCCGAAACAGCCGGTCGTTCGATATACCGATCATGATCGCGCCATCCGAAGTCGCAAATGCGCCGTAAGGAGCCATCGCGTTGTGCCGCGAGCCCTCCGGTCCCGGACTGACGCCGGTGAACTGTTGGTACAGCAGGTGATAACACATCAGCATCACTCCGGTCTCGAATAGCGATGCATCCACGCGCTGGCCGCGACCGGTGCGCTGCTTCTCGAACAGCGCGGCCAGAATTCCGAGCGCCATCCACACTCCAGCCCCCATGTCGAGAATGGAAACGCCCGCGCGAATCGGAGTCTCGGCATTCGGCCCCGTCACGCTTACGATGCCGGTGCGCGCCTGCAGAATTGCGTCGTAGCCAGGCTTCAAATAATCCGGACCACGCTGCCCATAGGCCGAAAGCGAAGCATAAATAATATCCGGATTGCGCGCGCGAATGGCCGGTTCATTCAAGCCCAGCTTCTCCGCCTTGCCTCCGCGAAAGTTCTCGATAAAAACTTCGCAGCGTGAGGCCAGCCGGAACACAATCTCGCGCCCCGCGGGCGTCGTGATATCGACCGCGATGGACCGCTTGCCGCGATTGATGGGCACGAAATACGCGCCCCACTCCCCGCGATGCGGCCCCATGTTGCGGGCATCATCGCCGCCGTCAATTCGCTCCACTTTGATGATGTCCGCACCGAGATCAGCCAGGATCATGGTGGCAGTAGGGCCAGCCACAACCGTGCTCAGATCCAGCACCCGAACGCCTGTAAGTGGAGGTGGCAACAAGTTGAAGATAGCAGGTGTTAAAGTAACCTCGTGTTGCGAGTTCCCGGCTCCATCGCCTGGCCCATCCTAGCAGTCTTCACGTGCGGCGCCCTTTATTACTTCGCCAACCGCTCCATCTACTACCCCTACAAATATCCGCAAGGATTCTGGGACATGCAACACCAGGTGCACGCGACCGATGTCTGGATCGACACGCAGGATGGCGTGCGATTGCATGCCTGGTTTGTTGCCCGCGAAGGGGCGCGCTGGGTCACGCTCTACCTGCATGGCAACGCCGGCAACATCACGCACCGGCTGCCGCACATCCAGGAAATCGTCGCGGCCGGATCGTCAATTCTCATACTGGATTACCGCGGCTACGGCAAGAGCAGTGGGCGGCCCACCGAGAAGGGACTCTATATCGACAGCGAAGCTGCCTTCGCGCACTTGCTTGGAATGGGCTATCGCGCAAACCAGATCATTGTGCACGGCGAATCGCTCGGAACTGCCGTCGCTGTAGACTTGGCATCCCGCCAGCCCTGCGCAGCTCTGATCCTCGAAGCTCCGTTCACTTCCGCGAACGACGTCGCTGGAAGCGTGCTCCCCATCCTGGGCCCGCTGCTGGTCCACAGCTACAATTCAGTCCCGAAGATCCGCCGCATTCAAGCGCCCAAGCTATTCATGCAAGGTGACCACGACGAGATCATCCCGCCGCGCCTGGGCCAAGCGCTCTACGCGGCCGCACAATCCCCAAAGGAATTCTGGGTGGTGGAAGGCGCAGGCCATAACGACATCCTGGAGACGGCCGGCCCACTTTATCGGCAAAGGTTGGAAAGGTTCTACGGAGAATTAGCCACAGATGGACACGAATAAGATCCGACTCACTTCGCCGCCCAATACGCCCGATGCCCAATGTAATCCGGATCCGGCAGATTTCCTAAAATCACTCGACGCAGCTCCAAAATATCCACCTCGCCGGTTTTCTCGTACAGCAGCTTCCCGCCTGGCGCAATTACAACCGTGTAAGGCAGCCCGGATTCCCATTTCGCATCGAAAGCCGCCTGCATGGCGTAAGTATCGTCGGAGGCAAATTGAAGATTGCGGCTGGAAGCGTGCTGCTTTTCGAGCGCCTTCATCACACCGGCCCGCTCGTCCGGATAATTGGTGGAAACCATTACCAAATCGAAATCGCGTCCCCGAAACATACGATATGTGGTTTCAAGATCGGGAAATTCTTTCATGCACGGACCGCACCACGTGGCCCAGAAATTGATTAGCAGAACTTTATCGGTCGGATTGGACCGCAGTTTCTTCAGAGCCTCGGCCGTAGCGGCTTCCAGCTTCACCGGCTCCGCTTCAATCTTCGCCAACTCAGCCACTCGGCCCTCATGCTTTGATTTCCACTTTGTTGAACAGCCGAATACTCCGGTGTGTGGCACCTTCACCGGCTGGTGCGCCAGAAGCGCGTCAATGGCGTTCCGGGCATCCTGCGTTTTCACCAAGGATTCGCGCTGGCTATTGTCGACGCGTCCCTCATAACGCAGCTTGCGTTCCGCATCGAACACAAAGACATGCGGCGTGGCTTTGGGACCGTATGCGCGCGCGACAGATTGCGTTTCACCGTCGTACAGGTACGGGAAGTTGAAATTCCGGTACGCCGCGCGAATCTTCATCTCTTCGAAGCTATCGCTGACATCCGTATAACCGAGCTCGCTCAACCACACCGCCTCCGGATCATTGGGCTCAATCGCCACCAGCGTGACGCCCCGGCCGCGATAATCATCAGCCAGCTTCTTGATGCGGCTCTCGTAGAGTTGCGCGGTGGGGCAGTGATTGCACGTGAAGACGATGGCCAGCACTGGCGCGTCCGAATAGTTGCTCAATTTGTGAATCTGGCCGTCGATGCCGGGTAGCGCAAAATCCGGCGCCGCGGAACCGATTGCGAGAGTTGGGTGCCGATCGTCATCATCTGCGAGCAGCGCTCCCGCGACTGCCAATAGGAAAACGGTCATGCCGACCAGCCGGAACATACGAGCCTCCCTATCCAGACTAGTCTAATTTGGTCCCCTTGCCTACGCGCGGGGCTACAATACGAGCTCAGGTAGCCCCGCGCGTAAGCAAGGGGACTGGCTCAATCCGCTCGGATGTACGTAATGGTGCTGTGCGTGAGCAGCTTCCCGTCGCCATTCCTGCACTCGCCGACTCCGTAAATCAAACGCCGGCCAAGTTTCAGGACCCGCGCATGACAGAAAATGTCCTCTTCGCGCGCACCGCTGAGGAAATTCGTTTTCATCTCTGCGGTAACCGATCCGTCACGCGGGCCCAGGCGCGTGATGATGGCGAGCCACATCGCAACGTCGGACGCAGCCATGAAAACCTGCCCACCCACTATTCCGCCCGGCCGCTCCAGGTCCTTGTGAAAAGGCACCAGGATGGTGCACTCGCTATCAGAGAAAGAATGAAGCTGGAATCCGTAATGCTTGATGGATGAGACCTGCGTGAGAAGCTGACGAAGTTCTGGATCTGTGGCGGCGGGCATGCCTACAGCCTACAACCCTACGAAACTCCAGCGGCAGGGCATGGCCCTGCCCCACTACCCCTTCGCGAAATACAAAGCCGACGCGCGCTCCAGCTCCGATTTGCTCATATACGGCGGACGGCCCTCGTACTTCCCGATGGAAATTAGGATGTTGCAAATGTCGGCCGGATAGCACGCGCGCAACTCGGTGCGGCCTTCCCGCAGACACAACTTGCGCAGGTATTCCGAGCTGTCGGATTCAAACGGGATGTTGAAGCGCGACACCACGCGATGGAAAATCTGGTCGAAAGCTTTTTCGTCCACGGCGTCTACGAAAATCTTGTTGTGTATGCGGCGCAGGAAGGCTTCGTCAGCCAGGTCGCTGGGCTCCAGGTTGGTGGAGAAAACCACCATCAGCTCGAACGGGATCTGGAATTTCACGCCGTAGCGAAGCATCAGGTAATCCACGCGGCGATCCAGAGGCACAATCCAGCGGTTCAGCAGGTCGCGCGGCGACATCAACTGCCGGCCAAAGTCGTCGATGATGAAAATTCCGTTGTTGGCCTTCATCTGCAGCGGCGCGGCATAAATTCCCGACGATTCATCCAACCGGAGTTCCAGCATGCTGGGAATCAGCTCGCCGCCTACTACGATGCAGGGCCTCCGGCACAGTACCCAGCGTGGATCGATGTCATGATCGTCCGAATCCAGCTTCTGGTGCACTACCGGATCGTACAAGCTGATGATCTGGTTATCCACTTCTACCGCGTAAGGCAGCAGGACCGCGTCCGTATAAACGCGCAGCATCCTTTCCGCCAAGCTGGTCTTGCCGTTTCCCGTAGGCCCATAAATGAAGATCGAATTTTGGGAAATCAGAGCCGGACCCAGCTGGTCCAGCAGTATGTCGTTGATTACCAGATCGGAGAAAGCCGACCGCAGAGATTTGCGGTCGATTTTCACCTGCGCGGCCTGCGCTTTGATCGCGCTGTGATAGTCCTTTAAGGATACCGGCGCGGCGCCCGCATACTGCGTGATCTGGAACCGCTCGGCCGCCAGCATTTTGCCCGCCTGGGAGAGCGTGAAGTGATAGTCGTTACCGATCATCCCCTTGATCTCCACCATCTGCTGCTGGCGCATGTGAGCGAAGACGATGTTCAGAATGGGCACCGACACTCGGAGTGTCGTACTCAGGCTCTGCAGAGTGCTGTAGCCTTCGAGCAGCAGCCGGCGCAACACCAGGTCCAGCACTAGCGTCTGGGATATCCCTAATTCCTCAAAGGTTTGCGGGACACTCGGGGCAAATCCGGTTCGCATCGGCACAAGCAGGGCAGCCATGGATAAAAAGATCCTCGGTCATCTAATCGGCCATTACTTGTCAATTGTTTATACACGCTCCGGAGCCTCAATCCGTCAAATCTCCTGTGAAGGTCTGCCGCCTGCTGGTTTGTGGGATCTCCTTGTGTAGTATGGCCTGGGCCGCCCCGGTCCCCGCGGAACAGCTTTTCAAGGATGCCCAAAAGGCGGAGCGCGCAGGGCAAATCCTACGCGCCTATGTTCTCTATGCGGAAGCTGCGGCGGCGGATCCCAGCAATTTCACCTACTGGGAGCGAGCTCAGGCCTTGCGTCCCACTGCGAGCCTCTTAAAGGACTCCGAACACCCCGCCACCGGCCTCCCGGCCGACAAGATCGATCGAACGCTGTTTGGGAGCATCGCCGATCAGGACGTGGATCGGGCTCGGAAGCCGCTCCCTCCCCCTCAATTGAAGGTCGCGGTCGGACCCCACGATTTCGACCTGCGCGGCGATTCCAAATCGCTCTGGGAGCAGGTGGCTAGCGCCCTCCATCTCTTGGTGTTGTTCGACACGCAATATCAGCCCACCAAGACCATCCATTTTCAACTCAACGACGCGGACTATCGCGAGACGCTGATCGCGCTTGAGGCTGCCACCAACTCCTTCCTGACGCCGGTCAGCGAACGCCTGATTTTCGTCGCCAACGACAGTACTCAAAAGCGCACAGAATTCGACGCCAACGTGGCCGTGGTTATTCCATTCTCTGAGACCGTTTCAGTTCAGGAACTCCAGGAGGTGGCTACCGCCGTGCGCGGCACCCTGGATATGCAAAAAATAATGGTCGACACCCAGCGCCATTTGATTCTGATGCGCGACCGCGTCACCAAGGTCCGTCTGGCGGAGAAAATCCTGGAGGATCTGCTGCGGCCCCACGCCCAAGTGGCCATTGATGTCGATATTCTTACCACGGATGTAACTTCGAACCTGAGCTACGGCCTGAACGTACCGACGGCCTTTCCCCTGGTCAGTTTCGTGGCCCGGAATTATCTGACCAGCGCGATTCCTGCCGGCTTTCCCACTTTCCTCGCGTTCGGCGGCGGCGCGTCTCTGCTTGGGTTGGGCGTCACCAGCGCGCAGCTTTTCGCGAATGTCTCCAAATCCAGCTCCGAGACGGTGCTGAGTTCGGAAGTGGTGGCGCTGAACGGCCAGCCGGCCACCCTGCATATCGGCGACAAATACCCGCTAGTGACCAATACATACATTGGGGGCTCCCCCACTACCGCTTCGAGCGGGCAAGTCTACACTCCTCCTCCGACATTCACCTTCGAGGATCTTGGGCTGGTGCTCAAGGTCACACCCTGGATCCATGGACTGGACGAAGTGTCGCTCGAAGTTGACGCTGAGTTTAAGCTGCTGGGCGCGGGCAATGTGGATGGCATCCCCATCATCTCCAACACCAAGTACACATCCAAGGTGCGGCTCCGGACCGGCGAGTGGGCCGTGCTGTCGGGCTTGATGACCAAAACGGAAGCGATCACCATCACGGGGATGCCCGGCCTCAGCCTTATTCCCTTCCTGAGAGGCAACACCGTCAGTAAAGAAGACGGCGCGACCCTGATCGTTTTGAAACCGCATCTCTTGATTCTTCCGCCCACGGAATTTCCAACCTGGCGCGCATGGTCGGGAACCGAGACCCGCTGGGCGTCAAGTTTCTAGTTTCCCCGTAGGGCAAGCCTCCGGCTTGCCAGGACAAGCCAGAGGCTTGTCCAACGACGCGTATTGCTATCCTCAAGCGATGTCGAAAATGTTGGACGAGATCCGCGAGCAGCCGGCCGCCTTGGAGCGGACACTGCAGGCGGAACGCAAACCAATCGAGAAACTGCGCTCGCTGCTCGAGCGCGAGAAGCCGCGCTTGATTATGCTGGTGGCGCGCGGCACATCCGATAACGCCGCGCAATTCGGCCGTTATCTGCTGGAGGTCGCGACCGGTATCCCGGTAACGTTGGCCGCGCCATCCATTTTTACGCTCTACCAGGCCAAGTTCAATTTCGATGGCGTCCTGGTGATCGCCATTTCGCAGTCCGGCGAATCCACCGATACCAACCTGGTCCTGGAACGCGCCCGCGAACAAGGCACTCGCACCATCGGTATCACCAACGAAGCGGATAGCACGTTAGCGCGCCTCGCGGAGCACGTTTTTCTGGTACATGCGGGCCGGGAAAAAAGCGTCGCGGCCACCAAGACATACACCGGCCAGTTGCTGGTGCTTTACATGTTGGCGCACGCGCTGGGAGCTAACATCGCCCTGGACGATCTGACGCGCATTCCGGAGTGGGCCCAGGCCGCCCTCGGACTCGAACCGGAAATCGCGCGCCGCGCCGAACGATACCGCTTCATGGATCACGCGCTGGTAGTAGGCCGCGGGTTGAACTACGCCAATGCCTTCGAGTTCGCTCTCAAGCTGATGGAGACCTGCTATGTCGTGGCTGAGCGATTCTCGAGCGCCGACCTGCTGCACGGGCCCATCGCGATGGTGGAAGCCTCGTTCCCCGCGTTCCTCTTCGCTCCCGGCGGTGTCACGTGGCCAGGCATCCGCGAAATGATCGAAAAACTCGCCAACCTCAAGGCCGAAACGCTAATCATCAGCGACCCGAGCAATCAAGAAGCTGTCAGCCTCAATGGGCGGGCCGTCTCGATCCCGGTCCCGCTCGACGAGCTCTTCACGCCGATCCCCTACATCATCCCGGCCCAGTTGTTCGC
>PMOK01000043.1:13937-46834 GCA_003162425.1 Bryobacterales bacterium
GCGGCCGACCGTCGGAATGGTCACCTTCTGCATAATCACCTTTCCGCCATTCGCCACCACTGCTTTCGCGATCACGTCCACATCATCCACCGAGACGCTGCATTCGAATCCTGTCATTCTCTGCCCCGGGACCAACTCGCGCCGGCCTTGCAGCGAACCTTGTATCCCCGGGTCTTTCTCATCCCCGGTATGGATCAGAAAGAAACCCGGCGGTCCCCACGGCTCGAACTTCCATCCGAAAACCTCTTCGTAAAACTTGCGGGCACGCGGCAGGTCATCGGCGTTGATCGAAAAATGTCGAATGTTATTGGCCATCTATGACATGGTAGCTGGCAACGGGCTGGCGATCTTGCGATAAACTGCCAGTTGGTGTCGCGAACACGTCAAGAGGTCGATGTCGTTATCCGTACTCTCGCCGCCACTTACTCGCCCGGCCACGTCATTCCTCCGCATTCGCACGATTGGCATCAACTGCTCTACGCCTCCGAAGGCGTGATGACCATCCACACCGCGAGCGGCTCCTGGGTGGTTCCTCCGCATCGCGCAGTCTGGATCCCAGCCAATGTCGAACATAGCGTGCAGATGTCCGGCGCGGTATCCATGCGGACGCTCTACCTGCTACCGGCTGTTTCGAAGGCTCTGCCCAAGGAGTGCTGCACGGTGAACGTCCCACCGCTCCTGCGCGAACTGATCCTGGATGCGGTCGCTCGCCAAACACTCCAGTGCAGCATTCCGTCCGAAGCGCGCCTGATCGGCGTGATGCTGGACCAGATCCAGGCGCTGCCTGCGGCGCCGTTGCAGCTACCCATGCCCCGCGATGCCCGCGCATCCAAAGTCGCTGATTTGTTGAAAGCGAATCCGGCCGAGCCAGCATCGCTGGAGGAGATCGCAAGGCAGGCTGGCGCAAGTCCGCGAACCATCGAGCGCTTGTTCCGTTCGGAAACCAATATGGGATTCGCAAAATGGAGGCAACGCCTGCGCCTGCTCCACGCGTTGCGATTACTCGCGGCCGGAGAGTCCGTGACGAACGTCGCACTCGAAACCGGCTACGACAGCACCAGCGCGTTCATTTCCATGTTCCGCCGCGAGTTGGGAACCACGCCCAGCCGCTACCACGATAGGGCGCAGCGCGAGGTGCCTGGCGCCGTTCTCCGGTTCTTCCGTTAGTCGGTTCTTCAGTTCGCGCTTGGCGACAGTTGGCTTCCGAACCGGATCGTTAGCATGGTGATGTGGCTTCGGCCGGACTGGCTCGTGCACCCTACCAAGCCGCTTCGCGTGGACAGCGCCCGCGAATTGCTCCCCGAGGGAACTCCGGCGGCTTAGTGATGCTGACTATGATCATATAATAGAGTGACAGATTAAACAAGCACTAAACGGTGACAATTCGGCAATTGCAGCCGTGCAGCCGAACTTATCCGCGCGAACGCGCGCTAAGGGAGACGCCCAGTTTCTTGCGCAAGATCCAGGAAACATGCCGGGGGTGATATTTGACCTCAAACTCTTTGCGAATCACGCTCGCGACGCACCCGAGGCTCCACGCCCCGGTTGCGAACCCGGACTTGGCCGGGCCGCCCTTTAGAATTGCCTTAAGCCTCTTCAGTTCTGCCGGTCCAAGCTTCGGCTTGCGGCCAGCCCGCCCAGCTTTGCTCAGCTCGAGACGCGGGCTTCCAGCCTCAATACGATTCGACCAGCGCCGCACACTTTCGCGACTGACCTTTAATCGGCGAGCCACTTCCGCCTGGCTCAGTCCCTGTTTAAGCAGCTTCGCCGCTTGTAGTCTCCTGCGTTCCAACTCATCGAAATCCCGTTTCCCGGTTCCCCGGTTGGCAGCCATTTCAGCCGCACCCCTTCCATAAGGCTTGATTTGCGGCGGTGGTAGAACTAGCGGCCGCAACGCCGACGATCCTCCCGTCGAAGTTAGGCCGTCAGGCGGGACTCAGTAGACACAGTCCGTTTATCGGTGGTGATTGAAATGTTGAATTCGTTCTCGCGTGACAACACGACGCCAAGAACGGCTGATCAGGCGCCAGGCAGGACTACGTGCGACGACCACAACCAGCTCCTCAATTACTCGCTGGGACAGAATTACTGCACGCCGATACCCACCAGGATTTCTTCAAGATGATGATGGAAACAATAGAGCAGAGAGAATCTTCACCCAAATCAGGGGCATAAAGCGCAGCGCAACGCGCGAAGCGCGCGGTTCTTCGGTTCTTCAGTTAATCGGTTCCTCGGTTCGCGCACCAGAACAACGGCGTTAGACCGCGTTCATTAACCTTCCTCTCCGCTCCACCCACTCCTCACTTGTGAATACCCTAGGACCCACTTCAATCAGGCGCGGCAACATGTCGAAAACCGCCCCAGGAGTCCACGTGTTGTTGTAGCGGGTTCGAAAACCACGCTGGTTCAACGATTCGGCAATCTCGGTGAGCGGCTTCTCCTGGATGATCATTTCCAGCATCACCACTAGCGCTTCCTTCTCCTGGATGTCCTGTTCCAGTTGCAGGCAATCCTCAGAAATCTTCAAACCGTAGGGCACCTGCTCGGTGATGTTCGCCGGCTCCGGTTTTCCGCCTTCCACCTGGCGCTCCCAGATCACCACCACCGGCTTCCAGCCTTCTCCAGCCTTTATGTCCATGTAGGCCGGCGTTAGCGGGCCGGACAAGAAATCGCGCATGCGTTCCACTCTTGGCATATTAGCCTCCTGAATGTCTCGACACTCCTGCCCACTGGGGTGGAGCAACTCACCTGCCAGCCCACCACGCCGTGGTTTGTTTGAGTTCGCCGCCGTAAGGTATTTCCGTATGTCCGCTCATGGGATTGCCTTGCACCGTCTCGCGACTCCGTTCGTCCATAATAAATATACGGAGGTTCGTTTGATAACAAAAATTGCACTTGGGTTAGCGCTGGGAGCCTGCTGCACCATTGGCTGGGCGGCCGAATCGTTCCACCCGCTTGACGTCAAGACTGGCGAATGGGAGGCCAGCATGACCGTGGCTATGAACGGTGCTCCACCAATACCAGTGGAGGCGCTCGCCAGAATGACGCCGGAGCAGCGTGCCCGGCTCGAGGAGCAGACCAAGTCTCTCAGCGGCCGTACCATACTTCATAAGAGCTGCGTGAAAAAGGAAAAGCTGGATCAACCGCTCACCTTTGGAAATAACGATAAAGCCTGCACCAATACCTTGGTCACTTCCACCGGGAGCATGCAGGAGATCCATGTGGAATGCAACCGGAACAACAGAAAATCGAGCGGAACACTGCGTTTCGAGGCCCTGGACTCCGAACACGTCAAAGGCACTGTCAAGATGAGCATGACCAGCGACAGTGGAAACATGGACATCAATTCGTCCTTCACCGCCAAGTGGGTCGGCGAAACCTGCAGCAGCGACAAATAGTTCAGCGTGGGGCAAGTCTCCGACTTGCCAGCTCGTCTGTGCCAAACTTAAGGTTCAGCCGAGGAACTCAATGAACAAGCTTGCGCTCGCCCTTCTTGTCACCGCCGGGCCCTTTTTTGCAGCAGCCGACGAACTGCCCAAGGCCGACACCATCCTGGATAGATTCATCGAAGTCGCGGGCGGCAAAGCCGTCTTTGATAAACACCATAACGAGGTCATGCACGGCAATATTGAAGTTGTAGGCCGGGGGGTGAAGGGAACTATCACGGTTTACCAGACTGAGCCGGACCAGATCCGCGTCATCGTTGATATCGCAGGCGTCGGAAAAATCGATTCCGGAACCACCGGCGATGTGGCCTGGGAGAATTCCGCGATCCAAGGTCCTCGGATCAAACAGGGTATCGAGAAAACGGACGCCTTCCGCGACGCCACGTTCAACGCCGACATCCAGTGGCGCAAACTGTACGCGAAGGCTGAGACCACCGGCGTCGAAACTGTGCAAGACCACGAATGCTACAAAGTGGTGCTGACACCCCAACAAGGCAATCCGGCCACGCGCTTCTATGACAAGAAATCCGGCTTGCTTATCAAGACCACCACTACGCGCTCTGTGCAAATGGGAGACGTCACCGCCGAGGTAATCGCCGACGACTACCGCAAGGAGGGCGACATCCTGGCGGCGCACAAGATCACCAACAAAGTCGCCGGTCAAGAGATTCAGATTACCGTCCAGAGCCTGGAATTCAATGTGGACATGCCCAAAGACCGGTTTGATATGCCGGACGACATCAAGGCTCTGCTAAACAAACCGGCTCGAGCTGCAGTCCAGTCCGCGCCCCCCTCCGCGGCATCGCCCGGTAACGGCGGCAAGTTGACTTTGTATATGACCGGCAAACCGATCGCGATCGAGACCTACACGGTCCAGAAAGCGGACGGCAAAATCGAAGTGGACGGCTCAGCCAACGCAGCCATTGGACCGATCAAAATTGACATCGAACAATTCAAGGTGGTCACCGACGAAAAGTTCCATGCGTTGGATGCCGTGGCTAAAGGCAAGTTGGGCCAGGTGCAGATGAACGTCAAAACAACGTTCGCGGATGGCAAAGCCAAGAACGAGATGGATTCCGGGCAGGGTCCCCAAAGCAAGGAGGATAAAGTGTCGGCCGACGCCCTGGTAGTCAGCGCGAATTTCCCGCTTTATCCCTGGAGCCTGCTCGCGCTGCGCGCCGAATTGAAAAATCAAGATCCGCAACAAATGCCGATCTACATACTCGGCCAAGCCGAGGTCCCCGGAACCGTGGTTTTCAAAGGCCGCGAGAAAGTGGAGTTCGCCGGCAAAACTGTCGAGCTGAACCATCTGACCATCAGCGGAACCCCGCCGGATAGCCAACCCAATGCCCAGCCCCTCGTTCTTGATTTTTGGGTGGATGACAACCGCAAAGTGATCAAGATCGCGGTTCCAGCCCGAGGCGTGGAGGCCTATCAGGAAGGCTTCGACCGGAAAGCTCCGCCGGAAGCTCCCAAACCGGCCCCCAAACCTTAAGGGATTCTGCCGATGAGCTCGCCGGAAAGGCAACCACAATCTGAATCCGACGCCGCGCTGGATTGTTATCTGGCATCGATTCTGGATATCGCTGAAACCGTGGCTAGCCTGTGCGGAGAAATCGGCGCGTCCTGTCACGATCAGTTGGTCCGTTTGCGAAGCCGGGTGGCCTACCGCGCCAGCGTTCAGACGCTCGAAGAAAGCCGCACTGCTCTTCATTCCGAACTCATCGACTTCTCGAACAAGGCTCGTCAGTACAACAATGTTCTAGCCGAGGATGTGGCCAAGGCTCTGGCCTTGCTCGCGCAGAGTGAAAGCGCGGTGGCAGTCCGTAATGAGAAGTACATCGAGCGGCTTGCGCGGTTTGTGGACCAGATGGAGCAAGTGGCGCGATCGGGCGACCGGGCGCTGGCGGCCGGACAAGCGGTCGAGCTGCGTGGATTCGTGGAATCCATGGAACAGGACGGCCGCGATGCCAATGCCCATTTGCAAGCAAAGCTGGCCGAGTTCCAGGATAAGCTCCGTGAAGTGGAATTCCTGGCGTCCATCGATCCGTTGACCGGGGTCCCGAACCGCCGGGAATTCGATCGCCAGTTGGCGGCGCGCGTCGCGGCCAATCGCGAATTCTGCATCCTCTTGTTTGACCTCAATACATTCCAGCGGGTCAACTACGATCATGGGCACCTCTGTGGAGACGAGATTCTCAAGCAATTGGGGAATCGGCTCAGTAACCAGGTCCGCCCACGCGATTTCGTGTGCCGGTGGGGCGGGGATGAATTTGTCGTCATTCTTGAATGTTCCATCGCGAACGCCGAAGTGCGCGCCGAGGAAATTTCGCGGCTGCTGAGCGGCGCCTACAAAGTGGTTGTTGAAGGTCAGGAAACCACCGTCAATATCGGTGTTTCATTCGGCGTCTCTGAACGGGGAGCCGGAGAAACCGCCGAACAAGTCTTCCAGCGCGCCGACGAAGGCATGTACCGCCAAAAAACGCCACGTTTCTAGTTTCTGGTTCCTGGTTTCTGGTTCTAGCCCGAGCCACAGCCCTCAGCAACCAGAAACCAGCAACCAGTCCCCAGCCCCCAGCCCCCTTTTTTTGTACTACCGTTAATTGGAAGGATTCCGCTTTTGCATTCTCTGACGAACGCGGGTGTTCTGGTCACTGGCGCTGGCCGTGGCATCGGCAAACGGCTGGCCCTTGGATTCGCGGCTGCCGGAGCCAAGGTGGGACTGCTTTCGCGCAGCAAAGGCGAGCTGGATCTGGCGCATCTCGAGATTGAGCATGCCGGCGGCAATGCACTGCGTATTCGCACCGACGTAACGGATTTCGAGCAGCTCAACGCCGCTGTCGACCGCATGCGCCGCGACTACGGAGGAGTCCACGTTCTGGTGTGCGCGGCAGCCGTCCAGGGGCCCATTGGACCTTTCGTGGAACAATCGCCGAAGGCTTGGGCCGAAACAATTAACATCAATCTTCTGGGCGTGATGAACGCGTGCAAGGCGGTCCTGCCTCACATGATCGAGCACCGCTCCGGCAAAATTATCGTACTCAGCGGAGGAGGCGCCGCCAGCGCCCGCCCCAATTTCTCCGCCTACGCCGCCTCCAAAGCAGCTGTGGTGCGGCTGGTGGAAACCATTGCCGACGAGGTGCGCGATCACAACGTCCAGATCAACTGCATGAGCCCGGGTGGCACCTACACCCACATGACAGATGAAATTTTGCGCGCCGGCGAAAAAGCTGGTTGGAAGGAAACCGAAGACGCGCTTGAGATCCGCCGGACCGGCGGCGGCGCACCCGAAAAACAAATGCAGCTCGCCCTGTTCCTGGCCTCCGAACAATCCAACCACATCAGCGGAAAACTGATCCACATCAGCGATGACTGGAAAAAGCTGAAAGACGCGAACGTTCACCCGGAAGCGTTCACGCTCCGCAGAATGCAGCGAATGTAGAAGACGGCAGGCAGAAGGCAGAAAGCAGAAAGCAGCGGTCGGATGCTGGGGCTGCCTTCTGCCTTCTGCCTTCTGCCTTCTGCTTTCTGCCCTCTGCCTCCTGTATGCTATTGCCATGCACCGTCTCTCACTAGCACTCTTCCTCGGTTTCGCGCTAACGGTCTCCGCTCCGTCTCAGACCAAAAAGAAAAAAGTCCTCGCTATCGGCGAAGTCAAAGGCTTCCAGCACGATTCCGTTTCGCACGCCCTGGCTACCATCGAGCGTCTAGGCCAGGAATCCGGCGTCTACGACACCTACATTCGCACCGACGCCCAGCTTCTGACCAAACAAAAACTCGAAGCCGGCAACGCCAAGAACCTGAACTATTTCGACGCGGTGATTTTCTACACCACCGGCGAACTGGACATAGACGATCAGCAGAAGAAGGATCTGCTTTCATTCGTCCACGACGACGGCAAAGGATTCATCGGCATACATAGCGCCATCGACACGTTCTATAAATGGCCCGAATACGGCGAGATGATCGGCGGTTACTTCAACCAGCATCCCTGGGGAGTCTTCGACGCACCCCTGGTGGTCCAAGATCCAAAATTTCCAGGCATGCAGCTCTTCCCGCCAACTTTCACGTTTAAGGACGAAATCTACCAGGTGAAAAACTTCAACCCCGACGTGACCCACGTGATCATCCGGATGGACCCGAGCAAACTCGACCTCAGCAATCCACGAGTCTCCGACGAGCGCCGGGCGGACAAGAACTACCCGGTGTCCTGGGCCAAGATGTACGGCAAGGGCCGCGTCTACTATTCCACGCTAGGCCATCGCGAAGAAAGCTGGGATCGCAAAGACGTCCAGACCATGTATTTCGAAGCCATCAAATGGGCCCTGGGCCTGACGAACGCAGACATGACGCCAAATCCCAAATAAAAGAAGACGGCGCGAAGCGCAATCCTTCTTCCTAGACTTCATGAATTCTTGAATTCTGAATTCTCCACTCTTCTCAACTGTCCGCAAGCCGCAAAAATATCCCGCCCCCTCGGCTTTCGTACAAAGCACGCCATCGAACGACGCACGATCGATTGAAACGCGTCCACCCTCGCCGCATCCGGCGTCTCAAACGCAATCCCCGGCCCCGGATTCAGCGCGATCAGGTTCACTTTCGCGTTCAAATGCGCCAGCAGTTTCACCACCCGCCGCGCGTCTGCATCCGTATCGTTCACGCCCTTCAGCAACACATATTCGAAGGTCAGCTTTTCCCATTTCCGCAGCGGATACGCTTTGCATGCCGCCAGCAGATCCTTCAGAGAATACTTCCGCGTGATCGGCATCAGCTCGCGGCGCTGTTCTTCCGTGGACGCATTCAGCGAGATCGCGAGCTTCGGCCTGATCGGCTCGCGCCCCAGTTCCACGATCTTCGGAACGATGCCCGCCGTCGATAAAGTAATCCTTCGCGGCGACAATCCGATCCCGTGCGGATCCGCCAGCAACCGAGTGGCTTTGATCACGTTGGGCAAGTTCAGCAGCGGCTCGCCCATGCCCATCATCACGATGTTCAACCGGTCGCTCCCGGTTGAGAGCTGATGCGTTTGCATCACAAACAGCACCTGCCCCACAATTTCTCCCGCCGTCAGGTTGCGCTCCAATCCCATCAAAGCGGTGAGGCAGAACTGGCAGTTTACCGGACACCCCACCTGGCTCGATATGCAAATTGTGTCGCGCCCCTCCTCCGGCATCAGCACCGTTTCTATGGTTTTCTGGTCTTCGAGCGCCAGCAGGTAGCGGCGGGTGCCGTCCACGGATTTATACTCCGCGGCAACCTTTGGAAGGCCCAGGGGTAACTTAGAAGCCAATTCGTTTCTTAGAGATACGGGTAGGGCCGTGATCTGCACCAGGTCCAACACCCTCTGCCGGTACACCGCCTCGTAAATCTGGCGGGCGCGAAAGGCCGGTTGGCCCTCCAGGACCTGTTGTAGGTCCCCAACTTCAAGCCCTACAATAGTTTGCGCCACTTTTTCAGTATATCACCGCTACCTTCCGAACCGCGATAAAATGGAGTTAGTGGAACTGCTAACTGAAACGGTATCCGACAAGGTCCGCGACATCGAGACTACAACTCTTCCGAACGGAGTTCGGGTGATCACCGAGCACATGGCGCATGTCCGGTCCGTTTCGATGGGTGTGTGGATCGGAACCGGCTCGCGCTCGGAAACCCCCGATGAAAACGGGATTTCGCATTTCATCGAGCATATGGTTTTCAAGGGAACCTCCAAGCGCTCGGCCGAGGATATCGCCCGCTCGGTGGATTCCATCGGTGGCGGCCTGGACGCATTTACTGCCAAAGAAATGGTGAGCTACAACACCAAGGTCCTGGACGAGCACTTGCCGTTGGCTTTCGATGTCCTGGCCGACATGGTTCTGAATCCGTTGTTTCGCGACGAGGATATTGAGAAGGAAAAGGGTGTCATCCTCGAGGAGCTGAAGATGGAGGTGGACAATCCCGAGTACCTTCTGCACGAAATTTTCTCGAGCAATTTTTATAAAGACCACCCCATCGGCAAGCCAATTCTAGGCACCAAAGATACGGTGAAGAAGTTCGACCGCGAGATGATCCATCATTACTATCGCCGCTATTACTCGCCCAAGAACATCCTGATCACCGCCGCCGGGAATCTCAAGCATGAGAGCCTGGTGGAGCTGACGCGCCAGCACTTTGAGGATTTGCGCGTGCACGGCTCGCTTTCCCCGGACCCTCCGCCCGTTCCGCACGCCCGTTTGGTGTTTCGCAATAAGGCCTCTCTCGAACAAACCCATATGTACATGGGCGTGCCGGCCTATCCGCTTCCGCACCAGCTGCGCTTCGCGTGTTATGCGCTGAATACATTGCTGGGCGGGGGCATGAGCTCGCGGCTGTTCCAGAATATTCGCGAGAAGCTGGGCTTGGCATACGCAGTTTACTCGGAGCTCAGCATGTATCGCGACACCGGATGCATGGCCATCTATGCGGGAACATCCACGGAATCGGCAGCCAAGGTAATCGAGTTGATTGTGGCCGAGTTCCGCGAACTGAAGGAAAATCCGGTACCAGCGGAAGAATTGCGGCGCGCCAAGGATCACTTGAAAGGTTCTTTCATGTTGGGCCTGGAGTCCACTTCCAGCCGCATGGGCAATCTGGCCAGGCAGGAAATGTACTTCAAGCGCTTTTTCACGCTGGATGAGATGATCAAGAGCATCGAAGAAGTCACCGCGGAACAGGTGCAGCAAATTGCTCGCGAGTTCTTCGACCCCAAGAACATCACCCTAGCCATGCTCGGCAATCTAGGCGACTTCAAGATCAAGCGCGAGGATCTGGCCTGTTGAGATGTGCAGCCCTGCGTCCCCGTAGGACAAGCCTCTGGCTTGTCCTCTTGCTTTTATCGACCTCCCTCCTAGCCCTAGATCTCAATTCCCTCAAACCCCAAGGCTACATCAACGATTTCGCGCACGTCCTCACCCCGCAATCGCACCAACAGCTTGAAGCGTATTGCGGCCAGGTGGAGCAGGTCACGGGCGTTCAGATGGCCGTCGTCACCATCGATTCGCTCGACGGCCAACCGGTGGAAGACGTCGCCAATGCACTCTACCGAAAGTGGGGCATCGGCAAAAAGGGCAAGAATGAAGGCATTTTGCTTCTCATCGCCATCAAGGATCACAAAGACCGCCTCGAAGTGGGATATGGATTGGAGCCGATTCTCCCGGATGGTTTCGAGGGCGGCGTTCTAAGGCAAGCCCGTCCACTTTTGCGGCAGGGCGCATACGGACAGGCCCTGTTCGCCGCCGTCGGCGAGATGGGATCTCGAATTGCCGCGGCCAAAGGCGTTTCGCTCGATTCCTCCCCGCGCCCGCGCCGGCCCGCGTCTTCCAACCGGACGTCTATTCCGTTTGTCGCCATCGCCATCGTGGTTGTGATTCTGTTGTCTTTGCTGAGCCGTGGTGGCCGAGGCGGTGGTGGAGGCTTCCTGATAGGTATGATACTCGGTAACCTATTGGGTGGCGGCGGACGCGGCGGCTGGGGCGGAGGTGGAGGATTTGGTGGCGGCGGCGGTGGTGGCGGAGGATTTGGCGGATTCGGAGGCGGCGACTCGGGTGGTGGCGGAGCTTCCGGCGACTGGTAAACACCCGGCTGGTAAACAATGGAACAGAAGCTTCAAGACTTAGTCGATCGTCTGCAAAAGGCCCACCAGGAGCGCTTGGTGTCCGTCATCCTTTATGGCTCGGCCGCTTCCGGCGATCACCATGGAGAATTCTCGGATCTGAACGTCCTGTGTGTTCTTACTCGCGTCACTCCCGCTGAACTGGGCGCCTCGGAGCCCGTTTTCAAATGGTGGCGCGATGGCAATCCGACGCCCCTGCTGCTGAGCGAAGAGGAAGTTCGAACTTCTACTGACTGCTTTCCCATCGAGTTCCACGATATGCAGGAGCGCCGGCGGGTTTTGTTCGGCAAAGATGTGATCGAGAAGCTGGAGATTGACAAAACGTTCTATCGCGCGCAAGTGGAACACGATCTGCGCGCAAAGCTGCTGCGGCTGCGCCAGAAGGCGGCCGGCATGCTGGGCGACCAGAAGGACCTGTTGCGGTTGATGATCGAATCAGCCTCCACTTTTCTAGTGCTTTCCCGCCACGCGCTGCTGCTCTCGGGAATCGCAACCGGTTGGCAAAAACGCGAGGTCGCGAAGAATCTGGCCGGCATCCATGTGGATGCTTCGCCGTTTGATACGTTGCTCGACCTGCGCGAGCGCAAGAAGAAACCCGGCGACGTGGATGTGGAATCGTTATTTGCGAGTTATCTGAAACAGATTGAGGCGGTGGTGGCGCACGTGGACCGCCTCGAGAAATGAGGGAGAAATGAAGATAGCGCTGGTGGTAGTGGGCGTTGTGGTCTTGATCGCCTTGATGGGGTTCGGCTGGCTCATGGGCGAGAAAAATAGCCTGGTGACCGAGCGCGAGTCGGTGACCGCCGCTTGGTCGCAAGTGGACGTCGCTCTGCAGCGCCGCGCCGACCTTATTCCGAATCTGGTGGAAACCGTGAAAGGCTTCGCCAAGCAGGAACAGGCCGTGATTAAAGAAGTCACCGATGCTCGCGCGGCTTTGGGCGGCGCGCGCAATCCGCAAGAGAAGATTCAAGCGAATTCCCAACTGGATGGCGCATTGAGTAGGCTGCTAGTGGTAGTGGAGAACTATCCGCAGCTAAAATCAAACGAGAACTTCCTGCGCCTTCAGGATGAACTGGCCGGCACCGAAAATCGGATAGCCATCGAGCGCCGCAAATACAACGAGACGGTGCAGCGGTACAACACCGATATCGAGCTGTTCCCCAAGAGCATCGCCGCCAGCATGTTCGGTTTCCAACGAAACGACGCCTATTTCAAAACCGAGCCCGGCGCCCGCAGCGTCCCCAAAGTCGCGTTCTAACAAATTGAACCCATCGTGGCGCACGCAATCTTGCGTGCTGGAATTTGGACATTGAAGCGCCCGGCAAGTCGGAGACTTGCCCTACGTAGGACAAGCCTCTGGCTTGTCAAGCAAGGCATCATATTCGGGAGGTATCGCTGGCCAACCGGCGCTGCCACTCATGATCCCGATTGAAGAAGTCCCTGATCAGCATAAATCGCCGAGACGTTTCTCGCGCTCGCGATCGAGGAGATCAGTGATGGAAGCATCCGTCGCCTCTCCCTGATTAACCCAAATGCCATATTCCTTCTTGAGCGGTGCTTGGAGTCGAACAGGCTGTAGCGTGACGCACTCACCGTCGCTTCGCAACGCAAGACTATCCCCGAAACCGAGCCGTAACCGCTCTCGCACCAGTTTGGGAATAACTATCCGGCCGGCTTTATCGGGGGTAACTTTGGTGATCATATGGAGAACCCTATAACCATCACACAACGCCCGGCCGACGATGCCCCGCTCGCGTGGCTTGCTCAAACGCATACGCAAGTTGCAGCACACTAAATTCATCCCGATGGCGTCCGACGATTTGCAAACCCACCGGCAAACCTTCCGGCGTGTAGCCGCACGGCACGGAAATCGACGGCGTCTCCAGGATCGAAATCAACCAGCAGCATTTCATCCACTCCGTGTATGTTTTCATCCGCACGCCTTCGATCTCAGTGACGTAAGGTTGATTCACATCAAACGGAGGCACCTGCGTGCTGGGCGCGATGAAATACTCGTACTTCTCCTGAAAAATCCGCATGTGGTCCCAGGCCTGGCTGTGTAAGGTTTCGGCATGGGCGATGTCGGCGCCGCTAAGCTTCAAGCCGCGTTCCACTTCCCAGATGATGGTGTCCTTCACTTGATCCCGAAGGCTCTTCACCAGTGGCGCGTAGGCCGACGCGTAGCCCCAAGCACGCAGCGTATCGTAAGCTTCCTCTGCGCCCGCCCAATCGGGCTCGGCCTCTTCCACAATGCATCCGAGGTTTTCAAACACCTTGCGCTGTGCGTCCACCGCGGTTCGAATTCTGGAGTCGAAGGGAAGGCCTCCCATGTCCTTGAACCAGGCCACACGCACTCCTTTAAAGTTGCGCTCCAGGTTTCCCGCAAAGCGAGATCCAGGCTCGGTGATGGAAATGGGACAGCGTGGATCCGGCCCAGCCATCACGCTCAGCAACAGCGCGGCATCGGCCACAGTTCTTGCTAGCGGTCCAGCCACGCCCAAAGTTGCCCAGGCATTTCCGACCGCTGAATGCGGAACGCGCCCCGGCGCCGTCCGGAAACCAATCACGCTGCAGAACGCGGCCGGGTTTCGCAATGACCCTCCGCTGTCGCTGCCATCCGCGATCGGAACCATGCCGCACGCCAGGCTCACCGCCGCTCCGCCACTGCTTCCGCCGCAGGTCTTCGTGAGATCGTAGGAATTTTTGGTCGCGCCGAAAACCTGGTTGAAGGTCTGAGAACCCGCACCGAACTCAGGCGTGTTGGTTTTGCCCACCGTGATCGCACCCGCGCGCTTAATGCGCTCCACCAGGATGGCATCCTGTGTTGGCACGTTGTCCTTGAATACCGGCGAGCCGAAAGTAGTACGGATGCCCGCCGTTTCCACCAGATCTTTGTGCGCCACCGGTAATCCGTGCAGAGGCCCGAGCGTTGCTCCGCGAGCTTGCGCATCATCTGCCTTCCGGGCATTCTCTCGCGCCTGATCCGCCACCAGCGTGACGATGGCATTCACTTTCGGATTCACTCGATCGATCTGTTTCAAGTGCGCGTCCATAACTTCGCGCGCGCTCAGTTTTTTGCGCCGGATCAGCGCGGCCATTTCGACCGCCGTAAGAAAGCAAATGTCAGGCGCTTCCGCAGCGAGCAACGGCGTCGCCGCGGCTGCCCCCAGAATTTGGCCAGCTTGGCGGCCCGTGATGGGTTGATCGGCCATGCCGGATTCTAGCACGTGATATACCTCATTACAGGTGCCAAGCAAAACGTATTGGGTGGCTCTTTTGGTCGCGGGACTGTCCATCTCCGCGCAAAACTCCGCACTCACTAAGGAACAAGTGCTGGATCGATGGGCGGCTGCGCTCGGCGGCCGCGAGAAGCTGGAACAAGTTCGGATGGTGCACTCGCAGGGGTCCGTCGAAACGGGCGGAGTGAGGGGAACGTTCGAACGCTGGAGCACTTGGCGTGGCGAATTTCGGATGGCGCTTGATCTCTCGGGCGCCATTCGTCAGGTGAACGTCTTCGACGGAAAACAAGGCTGGGCGATGGATTCCAGTGGCGCCGTGCACGAGCTTTCCGGCGGCAATCTGAGAAGCGCAGCCTCGAGCGCCTATGAAGCCAGTGAATCGTTCCTCTTCCCCGGACGGCTAGCCGGCGTCGTCGTATTTTCTGGCCACGATACGAATCAGTCCGCATACGTCGTTCGGCTGGAGCCGGACGGCGGAAATCCAGTGACGGTGTTTCTCGACGAGAATACCTTTCTTCCGAAGCGCGAAGAGACCACGGGGCCTCTGGGCAACCCCCGTTCCATTACCATCTCGGCGTGGCGCGATGTGGAGGGCTTTAAGATACCATCCCGGATCATCCAATCGACGGGCGATCCGAAGTTCGACATTGTAATCGCGACGGAGCACGTCGAGATCAATACTCCAATCGCGGATGGGTTGTTCACAAAACCTACCGAGACAGCCGCGCAGGTTCATTTCACGAATGCGGCGCATCAGGCCGTGATCCCCGTCGACGTATATGCCCAGCACGTCTTCGTTCCCGTGCGCGTGAACGGGAGCGAGACCGCATGGTTCTTTTTGGACAGCGGCGCGGGAGGATCGGTGGTGACGAAAGCCTGGGCGGAAAGGATCGGGCTCGCGTCCGAAGGAGCGATGCGGGCCGTAGGCGCTGCCGGCGCCACCAGCCTGGCGCTGGCGAAGAATGTCGTTCTCACTTTGCCGGGCGTGGAACTTCCCATGCCAAGTGTCACCGTGTTGGACGCTACCGCCGGAATGCCGGAGCTTGGAAGGCGTTGGGACGGACTCCTGGGCTACGACGTTCTCAGCCGGCTGGTGGTGCGCGTCGATTACGAGCACAAGGAAATCACGATAATCGATCCGGCGTTTTTTGTGCCCAGCGATCATGCCGCCGCGCTTCCGTTGACCTTTCTCGGGAACTGGCCGCTGGTCTCAGCGAAGATCACACTACCGGGGCGCGAGCCCATCGAGATCAAATGCTTCATCGATACGGGCGCCGGCGGCCTGATGCTCTCCACGCCTTTCGCGAACGCAAATCACATTCTCGATGTTGTGCCGAAGTCGGTGGCGAGTTCCATTTATGGAGCGGGCGGCGAGTCCCAGCGTTTTGAAGCCCGGCTCGCGGGCCTCCAGCTCGGCCCGTATCTACTGCGGAATCCAGTGGCCGGCTTTTCACCCGACACAAAAGAAGGAGCGCTAGCCAGCCCTGACATTGGCACGATGGTTGGCGGCGAAATCCTGCAGCGCTTCACCGTGACCTTCGACTATCCGCACCACCGGATTTTACTGGAGCCAAACTCTCGCTTCGGGCCGCCATGAAGCCCGCGACGCTGCCCAATTTCTTCATCGCCGGCGCACCTAAGGCCGGCACAACTTCGCTGTATCACTACTTGGATCAACATCCCGAAATCTACATGAGCCCGATCAAGGAGCCGCATTATTTTGCTTCCGAGATCCGGCTGGAACGATTTAGCGAACGGCTGCGGCCGCGGGCGGAGCAGGATGCCGGCACGCTGCGGGCGTATCTGGACAGTCCGATGTCGGAAAAACGATTTGGTGGTGTGGTCACGGAATGGTCCGACTATTTGAGACTGTTTCGGAATGCCGACGGCGAGAGGGCGATTGGTGAAGCCAGCGTCTGCTACCTCTGGTCAGAGTCCGCGGCCGCGAATATTCGCTGCAGCATCCCCGATGCGCGAATCATCCTGATCCTGCGCAACCCAGTGGAGATGGCGTTCTCCATGTACCTACACACTTTGAAAAGCCGTGCGATACATTGCTCTTTTCGAGAAGCAATTGAGATGGGCCTCGAGCAGCGTGGCGGCCCGATCGATGTGATGCATCCGTTTCTGGATATAGGGTTTTACCACCAGCAAGTAAAACGGTACCTCGAGACCTTTCCAGCGGAACGAATCGTCATCTATTGGTACGACGAGTATCAAGCGGACCCGGCGCGGATTGTGGCAGATATTTTTCGGTTCCTCAAAGTGGACGCAACTTTTTGCCCCGACATGTCTAAGCGCTATCTCGAAGCCGGCACGCCGGACGTAATGCTGGACCCGGCCGATCGAGCGTTCCTAATCGAATTTTATCGAGATGACATCAGCAAGCTTTCGGATTTGATGAAGCGTGATCTCTCGAGTTGGTCCCCGCGCTAACGCTTGGGGCTACACCTGAACCGTCGCCCTCGAATGGTTGGGCCGTTCATCGATGCACGAAATTGTAGCCCCGCACGTAAGTGAGGGGACATATTATGTCGCGGAGGCTATAATTAGTGTTCCATGAAAATCACCAGGCGAGAATGGGTGCTGGCCGCAGCTTGCTGGAACGAGGTTTTGCGGGCGCAGAACTCTCAGTCGAACCAATTCGCGTGGTTCCATCCAGCGGACGCCGCTGAAATCAAGGCCATCGCGGCCCAGATCATTCCCGATGACAATACACCGGGCGCGGGAACAGCCGGAGTTATCTGGTTCATTGACCGGTCGCTGGCCGGCTACGATCAGGACAAGCAGCAACTCTACAAGCGCGGCCTGGCTGAGACCCAGGCGAAACGCGCCGAGCTTTTTCCAGGATCGACTTCGATCGCCAGCCTGAGCCCGGAGCAACAAGTCGCGCTGCTGAAGGCCATCGAAAAGAGGGATTTCTTCCAGCAAGTCCGCCTCCACACCATTCTCGGATTCTTCGGCCAACCGGCGGGTTTGAAATTCGTTGGCGTTGAACACCAGATGCATTATTCGCCGCCCTTCGGCTACTACGACGCCGAAGCGGCACGCGGCGGCTCGAAATGAGCATGGCTCAATTTCATCCCACCGACGAAGTAGATTTCATCGTCGTCGGCATAGGAGCGGCGGGCGGAGTGATGGCGAAGGAACTTGCTACCGCGGGGTTTCGCGTGGTTGCGTTGGAGCAGGGACCGTGGCGTCACGAAAAGGATTTCAAACACGATGAAGTCGCCGTGATGTTTCGCGCCGGGCTCACCAACGATCCCAAGAAGCAGCTCAACACGTTTCGCAAAACACCGGCCGATCCCGCGCAGCAGCAGCAGGCTGTCGAATACGGTTGCATGGTGGGAGGTGGGTCGGTCCATTTCACCACGAATTACTGGCGTTTTCATCCGGAAGATTTTCACGAGCGGTCCACGCTGGGGCCAGTGCCGGGCGCCGATCTGCGCGACTGGCCGATTACTTATGACGACCTCGAGCCGTATTACACCAAGGCCGAATGGGACCTTGGAATATCCGGTCTAGGTGGCTCGAATCCGTTTGACGGACCTCGCTCGAAGCCGTATCCGCTACCGCCAATGCCGGTGAAATCGTCCGGCGTGTTGTTCGAGCGCGGAGCCAAAAAACTGGGCCTGCATCCGTTTCCAGCGCCGCTGGCGGTGCTTTCGCAACAATACCGGGGCCGAGCTGCCTGCGTGCATTGCGGTTATTGCGAGGCCTTCGGATGCGAAGTAGGCGCGAAATCCAGCACCTTGGCTGCACTGATTCCCGCGGCCGTGAAAACGGGCCGATGCGAGGTTCGTCCCAACTCATACGTTCGCAAAATCGAGGTCGGAAAAGACGGGCGTGTAAGCGGGGCCATTTACTTCGACGGAGAAGGGCGTGAAGTCTTCCAACGCGCCAAAGCCGTGGTAGTCTGCGCCAATGGCGCGGAGACACCGCGGCTGTTGCTGATGTCGAAATCGAATGCGTTTCCCGAAGGGCTCGGAAACTCGAATGGGAATGTCGGAAAGTACCTCATGTTCGACAGCGGTGGATTCGCTTTCGGATTGTTCGAGCATCCGCTGAACGAATACAAGAGCGTGGTGGTGACGCGGGTATTGCACGATTATTACCGGTCCGATCCGAAGCGCGGATTCTACGGCGGCGGCGGAATCGATGGCCGCTTCGATTATTATCCGGCGGGGTTCGCTCTGGCCGGCATGCCGCTGGATGGGCCGCAGTGGGGCTCGGAATGGAAGCGAGAGATTGGCCAGTATTACACGCATATGTCCGGCTCGCTCGCGCACGCCAGTTGTCTCGCGGTGGAACAGAACAGCATTTCGCTTGACGATAAAGTGAAGGACGCCTGGGGCTTGCCGGCCATCCGCGTCACCTTCAAGAATCATCCGGATGATCTAAAAGCAGCGGATTTCCTGATGGAACGCCAGAAGGAGATTCTACTAGCGGCCGGCGCGAAGAAAGTGTGGGCGGACCAAACCACTCTCGGCGAAATGACATACTCGCGGCACCTGATGGGAAGTTGCCGCATGGGCGACGATCCTAAAACCAGCGTAGTGAACAAGTGGAATCGCGTGCATGATATTCCGAATCTGTTTCTGGTGGATGGCAGCAGCCTGGTGACCAGCGCGCGCCAGCAGCCGACCGCGACCATTCAGGCGCTGGCGTACCGGCTGGCGGATTATCTCCGTAGCGCAAGTCTCTGACTTGCCAAATTACTGCTGAGCGCGCACCGTCGGATACTTGATACCCAATTGCTCCAGGTAGGTTTTGTACTTCTTCGAGTCATAGTAGAACTGGCGCATTTGAGGACGATAGGTGGCCATCCGTTTTTCGTTGAGCCAGATGGCGGGCTTGTCTTCAGGGCGCAGTAGCGGCGTGTACTTGATGTCTTTGTTTTGGACGTTCTTGAAATAATCCCAGGCTTGCTCAACCAGTTCCTGATGCAGCAAGAGATCCAGCATGGTCATGGCTTGCACTTTCGCGCCGGCTACCGCGCCTTTGTGCGCAATCGGAGTAGCCATCGCGATGGCGTCGGCCCAGTTGTGTCCCGGCATATTCGGAATATTGGATGGATACCACAACGTTACAGTAGGAACGTTCCATGAAATATCGCCGATGTCGTCGGAGCCGCCGCCCATGCGCTCTTCTTCCTTGGGTGGAGGCTTCTGATCGTCGATCTTGGTCACCAAGCCCTCCTCTTTCACCTTCAATTCTTTCTGTATCGCTTTGGCGAGCGTTTGATCGTCTTCCGACCACTGCGGCAGCCCGACTTGCTTGATATTCGAGTACATGGCTTCGGCGATGGGCTTGTTCATGTGCACCGGCCACGCCGAGCCGAGCACGCGCTCGGTAAACGAAGTGTTGGTCATCAAAGTTGCGCCCTGGGCCATTTGGTCGCCGATCTCCCATAGCCCTTTGATGTGCGGATAATCAAGCTCGCGGAAGTAATACCAGACGGCGGCCGTGGGCGGAACCACGTTGGGTTGATCGCCGCCGTCGGTGATGACGTAATGCGAGCGCTGCTGCAAACGTAAATGTTCGCGACGAAAATTCCAACCGGCGTCCATCAATTCCACGGCGTCCAGCGCGCTGCGGCCGCGCCAGGGAGCACCCGCGCTGTGCGCGCTTTCGCCCTTGAACATGTATTCGACCGAGATCAGGCCGCTGCCCAGCGTGTCGCCCCAGGGAGCGTTGAATTTGCTACTCACGTGCGAGAACAGCGTAACGTCGACATCCTTGAAATATCCGGCGCGAACGAAATAGGCTTTCGACCCCAGCAGTTCTTCGGCAACACCCGGCCAGATTTTGATAGTGCCTTGAATATGCTCGCGCTCCATGAGGCGTTTCACCGCGAGCGCGGCGACGATATTCACGGCTTGCCCGGAATTGTGACCTTCGCCGTGTCCCGGCGCGCCTTCAATCAGAGGGTCGTGATACGCGACACCCGGTTTCTGCGAGGCCTGCGGGATGCAATCGATATCGGAGCCAAGCGCGATGACGGGCTTGCCGGATCCCCAAGTGGCCATCCAGGCCGTGGGAATTCCCGCGATGCCGCGTTCCACTTTGAAGCCTTCCGCTTCGAGCATCCCGGTCAGGTATTTCGAAGTTTCGTATTCCTGAAAGCCGAGCTCGGCGAAGCTGAAGATGGTGTCGATCATCACCTGCACCTGGCCGCGCATGCCCTCCACCTGGCCGGCGAGGTCGGCCTTCAGGGCTTTTTCCTTGGCGGAGTCGACGGGGCCAGCGATAACCAGACTTGTGAAGACGAGGGCTACGAGTAGCGTTCGGTTCGGCATTCCGGCATTGTAGCAGTGTAGGGCAAGCCTCCGGCTTGCCCAGACAAGCCGGAGGCTTGTCCTACTAGGTCCGGCGGCGGATCAGCCACGCTCCTACAAGCAATGCTCCACCCAAAGGTACCGTGGTCGATGGTTCGGGAACTGTCGACGATTCCAACGTAATGGCGCCAGATTCAGCGGTGAAAGGGACATTATTACCGCCGCTGTCGGCCAAACTGGTACTCGGGAAAGCCACGAAATCGATTTGTGCAATTTCACCGTTCAATGCCCCGGAATTGATCGAAAAAGATACATTGCCTAATCCGTAGGTCGCGCCAGACGCGATATTCGTGCCGAGGAATGTGGCATCCACGTCGCCGGCTTCGACACTCTGGCCGGTAGCGAACGTAGTAATGTTCGGACCAAAGAAGCTAGAAGGGAAGATGTACGTGGCAGTGGTGGTGGAAGTAGATACACCGGTAAACACAATATTGGTGTCGCTCGTGGTCAGCTCAAAGTTGAATGCCGCGATGTTCTGAGACGATATCCCGGTATTTGTCAGCAGAACATCAAACGTTCCTGTCGAACCTGGCGCGCCATTGACGGACTCAATCGAGAGAATGCTACTGCCTTTGGCCGGGACCGAGAGCAGCAGCGCGGCCCCCGTCAAAACCGAGAGCGCCGTCTTGCTAATAAGGCCACCCGTCGTTTTCATATAAAGTCCGGCAGGTCACTATTACGTGGTGCGTTGCACCTTTTGTACTTTTACTATATTTAGCATCGGCGTTATTGACGACGGCGCTGGCGGATCAGCGATGCTCCCAAAAGCACGGCTCCTGCCAACGGTATGGCGGTCACCGGTTCGGGAACGGTCGATGTTTGAACTGTGATCGTACCGGATTCAGCGGTGAAGTCGACATTATCGAAATTATTGTCGGACAAACTAGTGCTCGGGTAGCCCGCGAAATCGATCCCGGCAATTTCGCCATTCAACGCTCCTGGATCGATTGAATAAGAAACATTGCCTAATCCGTAGGTCGCGCCAGACGCGACATCCGTACCGTAGAGTGTGCCATCATTCGTGACGTCGCCGGCTTCGACGCTTTGGGTTATAGCGAACGTAGTAATATCCGGACCAAAGGCGCTCGAAGGGAAGATGTACGGGGCCGTGGTAGTGGAGGTAGTTACGTCGGTAAATGTGATATTGGTGTCGGCCGTGGTCAGCACAAAGTTGAACGCCGCGATGTTCTGCGATGAAGGCCCGGTATTTGTCAGCAGAACATCAAATGTTCCTGTCGAGCCTGGCGCTCCAGTGACGGACTCGATCGAGAGGATCATGTCGCCCCTGGCCGGGACCGAGAGCAGCAGCACAGCGCTGGCCAAAACCGCAGGCGTCATGGTGCTAATAAGCTTGCATATTGTTTTCATATAAAAAATCCAGCACTCACTTGATTAGTGCTGCGTCGCTCCCTCTTGTGCTTTTACGATGGTAGTGTCAGCAGTATTGACCACGCCGTCTCCGTTGATGTCGGCGAACAGGTTATAAGACTGCTTGGTGGCGACCGTTACGCCCAGCAGATCGGCCGCGGTCACCGCGCCGTCTCCATTGAAGTCGCCATACAGAACGCTGAAGGCCTGCGAGAACCCGGAACCTCCGGCCAGGCCGTTGCCCGCCGCGTCCTTGATCGCGTTGGCGCCACTCCCAGCCAGGCTGGTACTAAGAGTAGCATTGGTGATTGCGGTGAAGGTCCAGGTTAAAGTGGTGGTTCCCAACCCAGACAACCCGGTAGCGGAAATGCCGCTCAAGCTGGACGTGGTAGCGGTGGCAATCGGCTTGGAGAATACAACGGTGATTCCCGTCACGCTCCAGAGCAGATGTGTGGTTCGCGAGGCGCCCACCAGGTTATACCTCTCGCTGCCGAAATCAACGGAATAACTCACGACCGTCGGCGCCGTTGTGTCGATCACGATATTCTTGTTCGCGCTAAGCGACCCGGCTGCGCCAGGTGCGGGTAACGTCAGGTTCGCCGCTGTGAGGCTGCTATCCTGAATGGTCCCACCGTTCAGCGACAACGCACTGCTCGACGTCGCATCCAGGTGTGTACTGTTCTGTCCCGCCCCCACAGTGTAGAGGAAAGACAGCGACGCGGTTCCCGATCCCGAGCTGTAACTGGCCGTCCCGCCCGAGTTCAGAGCCAACAGCGGCGTGCCCGTTACGTTGACCGCTTTACTGAATGTCACCGTGACGTTGATATTCGCGCCGACGGTATACGATCCGTTCGCCGTCGTCGAAGTGACGTTGGTGACGGTGGCGGCGGTGCCGGTATTGGTCAGCATGAAGGCCGGGCTTGCGCTGACGGAACCCGCTTTCGCGGTGACGCTGTACGGTCCGCCGGCCGTGCCATTGGCCGTGAAGGTTTCGCTCAACTGTCCCACAGGTGTGGTGCTGTTGGTGTTGGCGGTAATAGTGTTGGAGCTGTTCGAGAAGGTGCCGCTGGCGCCAGAGCTCGGAGCGGTGAAAGTAACCGACTGGCTCGGAATGACCACGCCGCCAGCGTCCTTCACCACCACGGTCAAGGCAGTGCCGAAGGCCGTGTTGATCGGAGCGTTCTGCGTGCCGCCTGCGGTTATCGTCACCGACGCCGGCACTTGGACTACGCTGACAGTGCTGAAGGTAGTGGCTCCGTTACCTGAATTGGTGTGCGTCAGGTCGCCGCCGCCGTAAGTTACCGCGTTGTTGGTTATGCTGGTCGCCGAGGCGGCCGGTACGTTCACAATCAATTTCAATAAGTTGAACAAACTGCCGCCGGCTACTGCTTGGCTCGACATGCAAGTCACGGTCGTGGTTCCGGTACAGCCCCATCCCGTTCCGCTGAAGCTCGACAGCGTATAACCGCTCGGAAGAGTATCGACCACCGTCGTCGTGCCGGCGGTGCTGCCATTGGGCGCGGTGTTGCCCACAGTGAGGTCCCATTCGGCCGTCTGGCCCTGGGTGAACGTTCCGTTGGGCGATTTGGATATCGTCAGAACCGGCGCCGCATCGATAGTCACGGTGTCGGTGTTGGAATTTGTAGTGCCGGTGGTGCCGCCGCCAGTCACCGATGCCTGGTTGGTGTCGCTCGCCGCCGCGCCGTTCGCGACCGTCACCGGAATCGTGAGCGTGGGATAACTGCCGGTTTGGGCAATCGCAGCATGGCTGGTGCAGGTAAGAGTCTGACCGCTCGGTGGCGCGCAGGTCCAACCCGAACCGGTTGGCGTGCCAATCGTGAAGTCCGTCGCCAGCGTATCGACGACCGTCAGCGGATGGTTACCGTCGGGATCGCCAGTCGATCCAGGGCCGTTGTTGGTGACCACAATGCTGAACGATCCGGTGCCGCCCTGCCCGAAGTGGTTGTTCGGGTTCGGTCCGGTGTGGGATTTGGCGGCCCCAACTGAGGGCGCGTTCTCGATGAAATTCATGCACCAGCTGGTCACGCCGTCGCCAGTGCTATGAAGGGTCTGATCGAAGTAGAGGCTCCAGGTGCCAATGGGATTCGTGTTCGCATAAACACCGCCGCCGGTTCCAGTCAGGGTGCCGGTGTCGAAGGTGAATCCACCCTGCGGACCGGCGTGGTGAATGGGGCTAGGCAGCGTATAGAACTGGCTCGCGGTGTACGATGTGGCGCCGCAGCTTGTCGGAGCGTCCTGTGCAGGTGGGGCGCTGGATGTCAGCGAGCATCCTAGAGGAGAGAAACTGTCGGCAAATGTGATCGTCTCTGGTCCGAATGCGTTTTCATTACCCACCAAGGAGAAAAAGTCGAGGGTCTGCGCGGAACCGGGCACGCTGGAGCCATTCGGTCCCACCAGGAGCGATTCCAGATCGTTGCCGCCGTCCGTAGTCTTGAGATTGTTCAACGTGAGGCTGACGGACGAAATGGTGCCGTACAGATTGGTGACGAAGATATTGGACGGGTTCGGCGATGCTGGACCGAAGTCGTCCGTGGTGACCTGGCCGAAGGGAATGGTGATCCCCGACGTATTGCAGTAGCTCCACGTGTTAGTGCTCAGTGTGGGAGTTGCGGTGGCGGCATCCACGCGGACTGAAATGGTGGAGAAGCTCTCGTTGAAGGTGTCGGTGGAGTCCTGGTAGGTGGCCGTGATGGTGTGATCGCCTTCAGGCAACGAGGTCGTGGAGGTAGTCGCGACGCCGCTGGATACGGGGGACACGCCGCTATTCGGCGCGCCGACGAGAGGCGAGCCATTCTCGGTGAAGGTAACGGTCCCCACGTTGGGGGTTGGCGAGCTGGTGATGGTGGCCGTAAAGGTGACCAATGTGCCTTTGGTGTTAAAGGTCGCGCTGGGGGTGACACTGGTCGACGTCGAATGGCCGGTTCCCGGGGAGACATCCAGACACCATCCGCCGCTGAGAGTGGTGGTGTCGCCAATGCCTGAGCCGTTGTAAAGGAAGAGCGCCCAAGGGCCATGCGCGTTTGCGCCCACGAAGGAGCTGGTGAATGTGGCGGAACCCACCGGGAAGGCCACCGAATAAGTGCCTGGGATCTGTGGCGCCGGGGCCGGAGGGGCCGGCGTGAAAAGGTCGGTATTCGGCGTGAATCCGCTGCCGTAAGTTGTGGGCCCGTAGCTGCCGGGGCTGATTGGGCCAGTTGCAGGCAGTTGCGTAGACCCGTCGACCAATGTGTAGGTTCCGGTGGTAAGATTCGATCCGGCATTGCTCCAGAAGTCGAGCGAGTGGCTGCCGTCGGGCGCTACCAGCAACATATGCAGGTCGGTGCTGTTCACCCCCTGGAAATTGTTCAGGATAACGGAGACTGTGTTGACCGAACTGGTGATGTCGGTGTTCACGCCATCGCCAATGAAGACAACCGAGGGATAAGGGCTGTTTTCCGTGCTTTGCGACTCGCCGTTGCCGGTGATTGTACCGGAGTTGCAATACTTGGTGGCATTGGGGCCGGTACCGTTGGGCGAGTGGTTCATGGCGAAGACGTTGGCGTTGCCGGTGCTAGCCACGAACGTGCCGTCGCCGGAGTAGCCGGCGGAGAGCAAATGGATTCCTTCGGTGAAAGTTGTGACGCAGGTGGCTTGACCGCTGGAAAGCGTCGCGGGATTGCCGCCGCTGCAGGTTATGTTACTGCCGCCATCCTTGAAGGTGACTGTGCCGGTGGGGGTTCCAGGGGTCCCAGTTACGGTGGCCGTTAGAGTAACCGAGCTTTCGGAACCGGAAGTGAAGGCCGTGTTCGGGTAGCCTGAAACGGGGGAAGAAGGCGACAAGGTGGTCGTGCTGGGCGTGGATGCGGCGGTGAACGTTATCTTGATGCTCCAGGTGAAGCTGATGTCAGCAGTCCCGAAGTTCGGATCACTAGCTAGGTACAGGTTCCAATTTCCGTTTACCGAATCGCCGGTGAAAACCGAAGCGAAGGTGGACGAGCCGTTCGGAGCTGCATCGAAGATGGTTCCGGATAATCCGACGCTGCTATAATTGGGGTCCTTCTCGAAATTCTGCCCTGAAGTGTCATAAGCACCCGGCGCATAGGTGCCGCTGGTGAGGTTCGAGGGTGTGTTTAGGGCGTTGGGAAACGCGGTGCCAGCGTCCGCGATGGTGATCGTGACAGTCGGGTCACCCGTTCCGTTTCCCACGCATCGCATGATTTCGAAGTTGTGGCCGTTCGGCGACTGGAGCACGAGCCCCATGAAGAGCGATCCGGAGTCCTGAGAGCCGAGGCTGTCGTTGTAACCATTCAGTGTGACACTCACCGCCGAGACTGAGCCAATGCCTCCCGAGACGGTGATCGTGGAAGGGAAAGGGCTGCCAGCGACCGTGGTTATGGGGCCGCTCTCGCTGCCGGTTTCATTGGCAGCAAACACGGACGTGGTTGGACCTCCCGTACACGTAACCGTGGTCGAGACGGTTGAGCAGCCAGCATTGGCGGCGCCGGTCGAGATTATCAGCGCGAATAGGATTGCGATTCCAAAGAAAAGACGGGGCAAACTGCGAGCGCTCATTCCACTCCTCCAAAGGCTACGGACAAGTCTCCCGCATCGGGGCCGGGGGCGGCGCGATGCAACACGGACACAACAAACGCTATTGCCTGAGTAGTCTATCACAGAATCCCGGCAGCGTTAACCATAACGAGCGAATTTCGGGCCCCATTTAGTACTATGTCCGTCAATTTCGGTAAGGATTGTTGGGAAGCTCACATAATTTCGGGGAATGGGAAGCCGTGCCCATACAGCCTGGACGGGAGGCAAATAAAGCTTGCGTGAGGTTCAAAACAATGATAACTTAGACAGGCTATCCAGCTCGTGTTTTTATTGAACGAGCAAAACTGAAACCAACAAACCTGATAGGAGGACACGGATGGGTCAACCTTATGTAGGCGAATGCAGGATGGTGGGCTTCAATTTCCCGCCTTCCGGCTGGGCTTTGTGCCAAGGCCAGCTGGTGCCGATTTCCGAGTTCGAGACTTTATTCAACCTGATCGGCACCACTTATGGTGGCGACGGCCAAACTAATTTCCAACTTCCCGATCTACGGGGTCGCGCGCCGATCCACCAGGGAACCGGACCCGGCCAGAGCTTCAGCGTGGGACAAAGCGGCGGCGTGGAGCAAGTGACGTTGACCATACAAACGATTCCCGCCCACTCGCATCCGCTGATGGGTTCGTCCAGCAACGGCAACTCCAATCTTGTGCAGAATAACATTTTGGCGGGTAATGCCACCCAGGTTTACCGCACCGGCACGAACCCTCCGGGCGTGATGAACGCGAGTTCAATCACATTTACCGGCGGCAACCAGCCGCACAACAATCTTCAGCCTTTTCTGGTGATGAACTGGGTCATCTCGTTTTTTGGGGTGTATCCGAGCCCAACATAAGCGCCACAATAAGGAGAATCCACTATGTCCGAACCATTCCTTTCTGAATTAAAGTGTGTATCTTTCAACTTTGCGCCTAAGGGCTGGACGATGTGCAACGGCGGTACTCTTCCCATCAATCAAAACCAGGCGCTCTTTTCGCTGCTCGGCACAACCTACGGAGGCGATGGGCGGACGACTTTTGGGCTGCCCAATCTGCAAGGACGCACGGCGATCAGCATGGGCAAAGGCCACACCCTGGGCGAATTGGGCGGCGAGTACGCTCATACGCTCAACATCAGTGAGCTTCCCACGCACCCTCACTTCTTGCAAGGTGTCCACTCGGGCCAGAACTCGCCCGTGCCGGCGGGGCATCTGCTTGCAGACACGACAGGAGCGCTAACCATCTACGGACCGTTCGGCGGGACGGTCGGGCCCATGGTTCCGGCGACCGTTTCGGTGACGGGAGGCAGCCAATCTCATCAGAATCAGTCGCCATTTCTGGTGATGACCTGGATTATCGCGCTCCAGGGCATTTTTCCGTCGCAGAACTGAGAGGAGAACACAATGTCGAATCCTTTTGTCGGAGAAGTTCGCGCTTTTCCGTTCAATTTCGCTCCGAAAGGCTGGGCGATGTGTGCTGGCCAATTGTTACCGCTTTCACAGAATACGGCCCTGTTTTCCTTGTTGGGGACCTTCTATGGAGGCGATGGCAAATCCAATTTTGCCCTGCCCAACATGCAAGGCAACCACTGCCTTAGCTCAGGGCAAGGTACGGGTCTGAGTATTTACGATATCGGGGAAGCAAGCGGATCGGACACGGTGACTTTGCTCCTATCGGAAATGGCCAGCCACAATCACAACTTAATGGCGGTGGGAAGAATCACGCCGAACAGCGGGGTTCCTGTGAACGCGGCGCTGTGCGAGGATGTGGCCGCTACCCTGATGTACACCAGCCTCACCACGCCGATCGTACAAATGAATCAAAACGCGATTGTGGTCCAGGGTGGCAGTCTGCCGCATAACAATATGATGCCGTATCTCACGCTGAACTTCTGTATCGCGCTGCAAGGCGTGTATCCAGCGCGTCCATAAGCCATCGATCATCGCGAGGGACCTTCTGGTAAGGAGGTCCCCTGCATTCCGGAATGTCGACTCTGGCTGTTCGTCCCGCGGTGCTCCAAGATGATGAGATCTTTCTATATGAGCTGTACGTCGCCATTCGAGGGCCCCAGTTTGAGTTAACACCCCTCACTGCCGCGCAGCGGGAGCACCTGTTGCGCATGCAATTCCAGGCGCAGCTCTCCTCTTACACGCAGCAATTTCCGAACTCCTGCTACCACGTGGTGCTGCTGGATTCGAAAGCGGTGGGACGCTTGTGGGTGGCGCCTGGTGACCATGCGTTCCTGCTGGTGGATATCGCGATTCATCCCAGCTTGCAGAGCAAAGGCCTGGGGACGGTGTTGGTGCAGCGGCTGCAGCAAGAGGCTCAGAGGGCGAAGCTACCCATTCGGTCCACCGTTGACCGCTTCAATCAGGGATCCCTGAAATTCCACAAGCGGCTCGGATTCCATGTGGTGCGGGAAGATCTGCTGAATTACTACATGGAATGGCTTCCTGCGCCGTTGTTGTGAATATGCCGGAGAGTTGGGTTATCCCGAGATTTCTGGGCAGCCGGCGCCAAGAGTTGCTGGATTACGTTCTCTGTCAGGAGCAGCAGTTCAGCGCGGCCACGGTATCCATGGGTGCGACTCGCGCGGTGGTTGAAGGAGTGCGGCGGGCGAGAATACTCGAAAGCTTGGGGAATTTCGAACGGTTATTTCTAGATCACCTTAAGCCGATTCTGGGTGAGCTCGGGCTCGAGTTCGGCCGGATTGAACTGCAAGTTACCGCGAGCAATGACGGCGACTACTTTCGTTCGCACGTGGATGGGGGGCCGGACGGCACGCGCGAGATCAGCTTCGTCTATTTCCTGCATGGAGAACCGCGCCCGTTTTCAGGTGGCGAGCTGAAGATCCGCGACAGTACGGTGACGCCGTGCGGAGACACGTTGGTGCTGTTTCCGAGTAACAGCGTCCACGAAGTGCTGCCGGTGCACGTACCATCGCGGCAGTTTGCGGACAGCCGCTTTACGGTGAACGGATGGATTCACCGGGGGGCTGCGCTGAAAGGCTACTTGGCAGGCGGAAGCGCCTGCCCCACGATCTGAAGTACCCAGCCGCTCGATACCTGCTGTAATTGCGTTTTCAAGTTCTCGAGTTTGTCGAAGTGAAACACCCGCACACTGGGCTGTTCCTCGAGCTCTTTGCGGAAGGCCAGGATTTCGGGATCGGTTTCGCGCGGCGCGGCCTTCAGGAACACGACGACGTCCTGCATCGGGAGGGTATCATCGTCGCGGCACTCGATGGCGAGATAGAACATTTTCCGGAAAAGGTTCTTGGGTCCCCAATCGTCTTCGAAGACCTGCACATAGTAGGCGGATTGGCGGATGTTATCGGCAACGGCGGAGCGGAACCCGACAACATGATCGTCGCAGGTCAAACCGACTGAGACCAGCAGGATCTTCAAGGGCATCGCTTCAGCGGAGTTGACCTCGCTGATGGCGCTTCGGCAAGCGTCGCGCTCTTTCTCCAAGTCGCCCGGGGCCGAGAGGAACAACTGGTGCATATCGAAGCCATGTTTGAGCATTGCCGGACCAGTTTATCGCACCCGGCCAGAGCGGGTGAACAACCCGCTGCAGGATTCCATCCTGCCCCACAAAAAACGAGTGCCATGGGTGCTGATTCTTGCTAAAATAATAGTTGCAAATCGGTACGTTTCCTGGGCGTTCCAGCCCCGTGTTTTCAAGGAGTTAAAGCTTGGCTAATCCGGAAGATCCGAATACCCCGCAAACGCCTCCAGGCGGCGGGTCGCAGATGCCGTTAGGGGGCGACGGCAAACAGAATATAATCTCCATCAACATCGAAGATGAGATGCGGCGATCGTATCTCGATTACGCCATGAGCGTGATCATCGGGCGCGCGTTGCCGGATATCCGCGACGGCCTGAAGCCGGTGCATCGGCGGATTTTATACGCCATGTCGGAGATGGGTTTGTCGTTCAACCGAGCGTATCGCAAGTGCGCGGGCATCGTCGGCGAGGTGCTGGGAAATTATCATCCGCACGGCGACATTCCGGTGTACGACGCGCTGGTGCGAATGGCGCAGAGTTTTTCGCTGCGCTATCCGCTGATCGACGGGCAAGGCAACTTCGGCTCTGTGGATGGCGATCCGCCGGCAGCATACCGGTACACCGAAGCGCGGCTTTCTCGAATCGACACGGCGCTGCTGGAAGATCTCGATAAGGAGACGGTAGACTTCCGGCCGAACTTCGACGAGCGGCGCGTGGAGCCGGAAGTGCTGCCGACGCGCGTGCCGAATCTGTTGATTAATGGATCGTCGGGCATCGCGGTTGGCATGGCCACCAATATTCCGCCGCACAATCTCACCGAGATCATCAACGCCACGATACTGCTGGTGCAGAAGCCGGACACGCATGCCAGCGAGATCGTGAGTCTGGTGCAAGGGCCGGATTTTCCGACGGCCGGATTCATTTTGGGGCGGCAAGGCATCCTGGATTACTTCACCAAAGGCCGTGGGACGCTGAAGCTGCGCGCCAAAGCTGCGACGGAGGCTTTCGGCAAGGATCGCGAAGCGATTGTTGTAACTGAAATTCCTTATCAGGTGAACAAGGCCAGGCTCATTGAAACGACAGCCGGCCTGGTGAACGAGAAAAAAATCGAAGGCATATCCGAAATACGCGATGAGAGCGACCGCGACGGAATGCGCATTGTGTTCGAGCTGAAGCGCGGCGAGCAGGCCGAAGTGGTCCTGAACAATCTGTACAAGCACACGCAGCTCCAGATTAATTTCGGCGTGATCATGCTGTCCATCGTGAATGGACAACCGCGCGAGCTGGGGTTGGTGGACGTACTGAAGCGGTTCATCGACCACCGCATCGAAGTGGTCCGGCGCCGCACGGACTTTCTGTTGCGCAAAGCGCGCGAGCGGGAGCATATCCTGCTGGGATTCAAGAAAGCGATTGAGAATCTGGACGCGGTGATCAAGCTGATTCGAGCATCGGGATCGCCCAAGGAAGCGCGGGAGGGGTTGATCGCGCGTTTCGAGTTTACCGAAAAACAGGCGCAGGCCATTATTGAACTGCAGCTCCAGCGGCTGACCGGCATGGAGATCCAGAAGATCATCGACGAACTGGCCGCGATCCAGATTGAGATTGCCGAGTATCTGGAGATTCTGGGGTCCGACAAGAAGCTGCGCGGAATCATCGTGCAGGAATTGAAGGACGTGCAGAAGGAGTTTGGAGACGAGCGGCGGACGCAGATCATCGAAGATACGGGCGAGATTCACCTGGAGGATCTGATCCAGGTGGAAGACGTTGCGGTGACGGTGACGCACGGCGGCTACCTGAAGCGGACCGCGGTGGATACTTACCGGCGGCAATCGCGCGGGGGCAAGGGCCGCATCGGGATGGGGACGCGCACCGAGGATGTGGTGGAGCACCTGGTGGTGGCGTCGACACACGCCTATCTTCTGGTGTTCACCACCAAGGGCCGCGTGTACTGGCTGAAGATTTACGAAATTCCCGACGCCGGTACGACGGGTAAAGGCAAGCATGTGTCGAGCTTGATCAATCTGCAGCCGGATGAAGCCGCGAAGACGTTCCTGTCGGTGAAGGATTTCGTGGCAGGCCAACATATCGTGATGGTGACCAAGCAGGGCGTGATCAAGAAATGCGAGCTGACCGAGTTCGACAATCCGATGTCGCGCGGGATCATCGCGGTGTCGCTGGATGAGACCGACGAATTGCTGGGGGCGCGTCTGACCAATGGGGAAAACTACATTTTCCTGGGCACGTACCAAGGCAAGGCCATCCGATTCCACGAAAAAGAAGTGCGGGCGATGGGGCGTCCGGCGCGTGGAGTGCGAGCGATGGATCTGGCGGAGGGCGACTACATTATTGGCGCGGAGGTGGTGGAGAAGGAGGGCCTGATCCTTTCGATTTCCGAGCATGGTTATGGCAAGCGCACACGGCTGGGTGATTATCGCCTGACGGCGCGCGGCGGCAAGGGTGTGATCAACATGAAGGTGACGCCCAGGATCGGCAAGGTGGTGGCGATTCTCTCGGTGAAGGAAGATACCGATTTGATGATCATTACTAAGGACGGCAAGATCATTCGCCTGGAATCGGGCGAGATCCGGCAAGCGGGCCGGTCGACGCAGGGAGTGCGGCTGGTGCGCATGGAGGATCCCGATGTGGTAGCGGCCGCGTCGGTGATTCCGGATGAGGCTGTGCCGGGAAATGGGGATGGTGAGGGGCAGTTGCCGCTGCAGTGAGAGCGGGGCTGGGGGCTAGGGACTAGGGGTTGGTGACCTTTCCTGACGCATCGGGCGATTC
>PMOK01000086.1 GCA_003162425.1 Bryobacterales bacterium
GATATCGCACTCGATTGGTGCCGCACAAATGGTATTCAAGCCGTGATCCTACATGCCAGCGAGGATGGGCAGAAGCTTTACGACCAGCTCGGTTTCAAACCCACCAATGAGATGCGTATCCTGCTGGATTAGGCGTCACTCCTCGCGCAGGGCCGTGGTCGCGTCGAGCGAAGCCGCGCGCGCCGCCGGCGNNTCCCACCAGCATGGAACTAGTATTCGCGCCGATGCCCGGTGCCAGCGAACTGACCGCTACCAAAGTGAATGCCGGATTGGCGATCGCGGTGCGCCAACTGTAGCCTACGTCCCGGCAAATCCTCTCAAAACCGCAAACGATGCTCATCGCCTTCTATACCTATCGGATCCCTCCGAGGTTACAAAACCGTGGGGCGGACCCCCTGGTCNNGCGGGTCCCCCAGGACCCGCTACCTCAAGCCTTGACGAATACCAGTGGCAGGCCGACGTGGGCGTCGGCCGCGGACCAGGGGTCCGCCCCACTTTGCGTTCGTGTAACGTTTCTAGAAAAGAGGAGTATTGAACAGCATGGGTAATCTCGGGCAAGACCTCCGCTACGCAATTCGCACGTTCAAAAAGTCACCCTTCTTCGTTGCCGTCGCGGTGCTTTCGCTCGCTCTGGGCATCGGCGCCAACACCGCGATTTTCACTTTGGTCGATCAGCTACTCCTGCGTCTGCTCCCGGTTAAGAATCCGCAACAGCTTGTGTTGCTGTGGGGCCGCGGGCAGCACTATGGCAGCAACAACGGCAGCCACAAGATCTCCTATCCCATGTATGAGGATTTCCGCGATCACAATCAGGTCTTTAGTGGAATGTTCTGCCGCTGGGAAAGCTCGCTCAGCGTAAGTTCCGACGGGAAAACCGAGCGCGTGGACGGCGAACTGGTCTCTGGAACTTACTTTCCCGTGCTGGGAGTTGGCGCGGCCCTCGGTCGCGTTTTTACGCCCGACGACGACAAGACGCCCGGTGGCCATCCGTTCGCCGTGATCAGCTACCGCTATTGGATGAGCCGATTCGGCGGAAGGCCGGATGTCATCGGCAAGAAGTTGCTGGTGGACGGATATCCGCTCACTATCGTCGGCGTCAGCCAAGCCGGATTTGACGGTACTGATCCTGGGTCGTCCCCGCAGATTCGCATCCCGATCATGATGGAAGCCCAGGTGAGCCCGCAGTTCGCCGAATTCTATAGTCTGAAAAACCGTCGTGGCCGGTGGGTGAATGCATTTGGGCGCCTTAAGCCAGGCGTGTCCATGACGCAGGCGAAGGCCGGCTTGCAGCCCTTTTTCCACCAGATGCTCGAGTTGGAAGTGCGCGAGAAGGATTTCGCCCGCGCCGATCAGGAAACCAGGCGGCGATTCCTGACCATGTGGATGGAATTGCTGCCTGCGGCCACGGGGGATTCCAACCTGCGCCGCGATTTCGAAAGCCCACTGCTGGTGCTTACGGCCGTGGTGGGACTGGTCCTGCTGATTGCCTGCGCCAATGTCGCGAATCTCCTAATTGCTCGTGCCACCGCGCGGCAGAAGGAGATCGCCGTTCGACTCGCCCTGGGCGCCAGCCGATCCCGCATTGTCTCGCAGCTGCTGGTGGAAAGCCTCACGCTGTCGCTTGCGGGAGGCGCAACCGGGCTCGGGCTCGCCGTCTGGATGGATCGTGCCCTACTCAACTTCCTACCCACCGGAGACGCGCCGCTCATCATCTCCGCGACACCGGATTGGCGGATTTTGCTTTTCAATCTGGGAGTGTCAGTGGCCACTGGAATCATCTTTGGCCTGGTGCCCGCGCTGCAATCCACGCGCCCGCAGTTGGCCGGAACTCTGAAGGATCAAGTAGGCTCAATTGTCGGCGGAACCTCCGTCGGACTGCGCAAGGTGTTGGTGAGCGCGCAGGTTACCCTATCGCTTTTGCTACTAATTGGCGCTGGTTTGTTCATCCGTAGCTTGAAGAATCTCAAGGATCTCGATCCCGGCTTCCATACCGCCAATCTCGTGGGATTTGCCGTCGACCCTCCGATGAATGGGTATAAGCCAGAACGCAGCCTGGATTTCTATCGCCAGTTGCGCGACAATCTGAACGCGCTGCCCGGCGTTGAATCCTCCGCCTTAGCCGTCATCCCAGTCCTCACCGGCGATGAATGGGATAGCAGCATGGCGGTGGAAGGTTTCCAGAACAAGCCTTCGGAACCGCCCGACCCGCACATGCAGTTCATCTCGCCCGATTATTTCAAGACCATGAATGTCCCAATCCTGCTTGGCCGGGATTTCCGGATGACGGACGGGCGCGGCGCTCCCAAGGTCTGCATCGTCAACGAGAGGTTTGCACGGCAATTTTTCAAAGACGGCCTCGCGGTTGGCCGCCATATTGGAATGGGCGGCGATCCGGGCACCAAGCTGGACATCGAGATAGTTGGTATCGCGCGGGATACGAAATATGAAAGTATGCGCGACGAAGTTCCGCTGGAAGTGTATCAACCCTATCATCAGATGGAGTTTGTCATTGGCATGTATGCCTACGTCCGCACTGCGCGCCAGCCCGAGCAGGCCTTCTCCAGCATCCGGCAGGTGGTAAACAACCTGGATCCAAATCTGCCGGTGTTTCTGATGAAAACCATCCAGTCCCAGATGGAAGAATCGTTGATCACCGAGCGCCTAGTGGCTTCGCTCTCCACCGGTTTCGGCATATTGGCCACATTGTTGGCAGCCATCGGCCTCTATGGCGTGATGGCTTATATGGTGGCGCAGCGAACCCGCGAAATCGGAGTGAGAATGGCTCTCGGAGCCTCCAGCGGCGATGTGTTGTGGCTGGTGATGAAGGACGTGGTTGTTCTGGCTGGAATCGGAATCGCCGTGGGTCTGCCCGCGGCTTGGGCCTTGACGCGACTGGTGAAGTCGCAACTTTACGGAATCCAGCCTAACGATACGCTGACTATCGTCGCGGCCACGCTCGGCATTGCTTGCGTTGCTCTTCTGGCGGGATACGTCCCGGCGCGCAAAGCGACACGCGTGGAACCCATGCTCGCCCTCCGGTGGGAGTGAGGGCAAAAAGCCCAGTGTCGCCTATCTTTCCCGGAGTCGAAACTTAGAGGGATTGCGTGGAAGGGCATGCCCCACAAGCGCTAACTTAGCGGTAACGTCGAGTTTCCCAGAACGCCGTATCTGGCCCGTATTAATACAGGCGACAAACCTGCAGTGCGATCTCGAAGGGGGCTCATAAGAGCTCACCGCGCGTGGCAGAGGCCTTTGGTTCCTGGGCAGCTGCACCCGATCTCATCCCAGAAGATGAGACCCCTTAACGCTGCGGAGCAAGCAGTTCGGGCGCATTCTCCCTAATTGCTCCACCCGGCCGCACCGTGACACGACGAGCTCGTGGGAGCGCCTGTTCGAACAGCGCAGGATCACCAATCAAATCAGACGCCCCACGCCATGCGAATAGCAAATAGTCCCCAGGAACCACGTCGGTGATCGAGTAACTGCCAGTCGGGCTGGCTCCATACACGCGCCGATACAGGTCGTTGCTTAGCTTTTCGGGCTCGACGCTTTGCAACACAACCACAGCGCCCGAGATGGGGACGCCTGCCTGATCGAGCGCTCTGCCGGCCACTGTGCCGGCTGAAAAATCCAGTTTCAGATTTGCGCCCGTCACCGGCGCGTGACCGTCGACTATCAGCACTGGTTCACGCACGAAAAAGCGCGCAGGCTTGCCAGCGTGCACGCGGAGTCGGTACTCACCGGCCTCGACGCCGGCGATGTCAAAAGAACCATCGGAAGCAACGTCGGAACCCCCACCGCTTCCGCCAATTCTCGCGCGTATCGTTGCCGCTGTCGGCTCCAAGTAAACACTCAAACAGCACGGTAATATATGGTCCGCGGCGTCGAGTCGACCCGCAACCCTCGTCCGCGCTGCGCGGAGCACTAGGCCCTGTTGGTCCACGCTACCAACCTCGACTGGAAAAACGGCGGATCGAACGACGTTGTTGGTTGCGCCCACCCATAGGAAATTTAGAAAGTAGCGCCCGGATTTCAATCCTTCGAGGCGAAATTCTCCGCTGCGCACAGTACCATCAACAAACGTGCCCGCGATTGGGTCTGCGGAATAGGCCCGCAGAGACTCGGCTTGAGCCGGTGCCTCGGTTTCCGAGTCGATGAGTTGGCCTTCGAGTGAGAAACGCGGCGCGCGGCGCAATCGCAACTCAATTCCCAACATTTCGCTGCCCTCGCGTAACTCAATCCTACTTGCCCCGTCCAAACCGGATGCATCCGGGTAAAGCACGGTATCGTATCCGTTGGACGAAGTGCGTAAATAATATGAGCCGGGCGCAAGGCCAGGTATTCGCCAGTTGCCGTGATCGTCTGAGTACGCGAGGCCTTTTGACGGCAGCGAGACCGCGCCGTAGGTGTAGCTCAACGCCGCGATTTCAACGGTGGCTTTTGATATGCCCTTGCCATCGGCACCCAATACTCGGCCGCTGATGATGGCGGATCGTCTGAGCCGGACGGTAACAGCTCGCCCAGGTTCGACATGAGTGACATATTCAGTGAGAAAACCCGACTGCTCGACGTAAAGTGTATAGACGCCACCGGCTAATTTGTCGAACCGAAAGCCCCCATTTTCATCCGTCTTAATTTGGCCGACCCTCTTGTGGAGGCCAAACGATTCGTCTTGTAATGAGACCGTCGCTCGTATGGACGGCACGCCATTCTCGCCCGCATAAACGTGCCCTAGGACCGACGTGCCCGGCGGCGCTTGGCCCGTCGCAATAGCGACGAAGGCGACTTGCGTGAAGAATGTCGCACGAATAATTTTCATCGGCTCTGCACAGGGTTGCTCTAAGATTAACATCGCCAGATCGCGCCCTTCTTGAGACTGTGGACCTTATGCCCGCGAAGTCCCATTCGCGGAGATATGGGCCACGCGCGCTCTATTGCTGTGGTGCACCCCGCAGGCGTTCGTGCCGGGGGCCCAATTCGGTCAGGCGAAGAGCCGAGTCAGGCCTCAAATGCTAACCTTATCTGACTTGTCGGCGTTGCATTCGTGGCATGTGAGTCGGATATTATGTTCGTCGCTACTCCCACCCTTTGCTAGGGGAATGATGTGATCGAATTCTACCTCATTGTCCTGCAGATGTTTGTGGCAGTGCTGGCAAGTGTAGTTGTCTCGTCTGACGACACGCATCTTGGTCTGGAAAGGAATATAGCGACCGGTTCGACGGTCCTCTGTGGTTTCGGTCCAGCTTTCAGCTGAGTAAACCACCGGACAAATATGGCCGAACACTGAACACTCCATTTCAGAAATGGCGCTTGGAATACTTGGCGGGTAGTCTGCGGAATCGAAGTCTTTGATGCTCTGTTGAAACGCCCGCCGCTTCTTGGGGGTGACCGGGGTACCGTCAGCGAGCCGGTTCGTTCGTAAGCACTCCTTCAGGTACTCGTTGTGCTGGATCGCATCTTTTACGGATCGGCGGCAGCAGGGGAGATTGCTCAACAAGAGGACCGTAGGGACAATATCGAAGCTCCCAACAAGGCTTGCAGACACGGGTCGATAAGGATTTCCAGTGTTTTAGGACTTCTCGATCCCATTGCTTCTGGTCGTAGCCGAGTAAGCGCTTGACTTCAGGATGAAGGGCTTCCGGTTTCCTTTTGCTCATGTACCGTACGGGGAACGACACGATTTCATGATAATTCACGGCCTGTCCCCGTGACGAACCAATACCGTGGCTCAGTCCACTTTGAAAATCCCCGCGTTCACAGTAAGGTCCCTTACGCTTGAAGAAAAGTAACGCGGTATTATAAACATAACTGCGGTTTCGTACGTCTAAAGAAACATCCGTTACTGAGACTATGCCCCTTATCGGGTTCCTCAAAGTCGAGGCCGGGCGCATCACTGCTGCTCTGGCGGTTACTGGGGCTTTGTTCTCGTTTGGTTGTAGCCATGCAATTGTGCCGCAAACGCACGCCGCCACCGTCAGCCCTGCCGCGAGCGAAGCCCCGGAGCCGCCAACTCACAGGCAGGTTCGCGCCACTGGAACGGTAGTAGCCGTGCATTCCTACACGGTCCAAACGCCGCAGCTCGCGGGACAGGGCGGACAAATAACCTTGACTGCTTTGGCCCCGAACGGTGCGAAGGTGGCCGTCGGAGACATCCTGGCCGAGTTCGATCACACCGCGCAGCTTGATGCCGCCATCCAAGCGAAGACGAAATTTGAAGATCTGTCCCATCAGGTGGACCAGAAGATCGCCCAAAGTCAGAGCGATGCCGAAAAACGGGCCGCCGATCTGCAGAAAGCCGAAGGCGACCTGGCGAAAGCCGAACTGGAACTCCGAAAAGGACCGCTGCTGAGCGAAATCGATCGATTGAAAAACGAAGCCAAGGCGGAGGACGCCCGCGCGCACGTGGCCAGTCTTCGAAAATCGAGTAAGTTTCACGATGTTTCCGATGCCGCCGCGCTGCGCATTCTGGAGCTGCAGCGAGACCGTCAGAAGGTGGCCCTGGAGCGGGCCGAGCACAACTCCGAACGATTATCCGTACGAGCGTCTATCGCCGGCATGGTAGCGCTTCAGAATGTGTGGCGTAGCGGTTCCATGGGGCATGCGCAGGAGGGCGATCAGCTCTGGAGTGGCCAGCCCTTGCTCCGAATATTCGACCCCAACGAAATGGAAGTGCGGACCCAAGTGGGCGAGCCCGACGGAGCCGCGCTGGTTCCCGGAGCGCGCGCCATGGTCACTCTGGATGCGTATCCGGAATTGGTTTTTCCGGCCCGCTTCGAGTCGGCTAGTCCGGTTGCATCCTCTGCCCTGGGGAGTCCCATTAAGAACTTCATGGCCACGTTCCGGTTAGAGAAGCCTGACCCGCATTTTCTTCCGGACCTTTCAGTCGCCGTAGTTATCCTGCCGCCAGGGGATGGAAAATGAGCGAAACGAACCCAATTCCGCGATCCAGAAAGCATCGCGCCAAGGGCTGGATTAGCCTGGGAGTTGTTTTTGCCGTGGCGGGTCTGGCCAGCGTGGAGACGTACCGGCTGAGGCAAGTCAGCGCTTCCACCAACCTGCCCATGGCGCCCGCTAGAAAAGGCGATTTCTCCGTGATTGTGCGATGCCGCGGCGAACTGAAGGCTCGCCGGTCGGTGCAGCTTACCGCTCCGGTCAACGTGCCGGATTTACGAATTGTATGGGCCGCGCCGCCCGCAAGTCCCGTGAAGGCGGGCGATGTGGTAATTCGCTTCGATCCATCGAGCGGCAAGCAACAACTTCAGGAAAAGGAAGCAGCGCTGCGCCAGGCGCAGGCCACGCTCGACCAGGAACTGGCGCAAGCGCGCATTACGGCCGAGCAGGACAAGCTGGATTTAGCCACCTCCCGTTACACGGTGGAGAAGGCGCGGCTGGAGGCTTCGAAACAAGAAATTGTCAGCGCGTTGCAAGGCGAGGAGAACAAAATCGACCTCGGGCTTGCCGAAGAGGATCTGAAGGTGAAGGCGGCCGCATCGCACCTGCACTCTGCTTCGGACGCCGCTAAGACCGCATCGCTCACCCGGCTGCGCGATCATGCACAGGCCGACGTGGATCTCACCAACAAGCGCCTCAGTCAAATGGAGCTCAAGGCGCCCTTGAGCGGAATAATTGTCTACGTGCAGAACTACTCGCAAGGTTGGATGAACGCTAAGCCGTTCCAGGTAGGCGACCAGGTGTGGTCCGGCGCAGCCGTGGCTGAGATCCCCGATCTGAACACCCTTGAAATGGAAGGCAAAATCGAGGAGATCGATCGCGGGCGAATTACCATCGGCGATGCTTCTCGTGTCAAGATTGACGCCCTGCCGGAGTTGACGCTTACGGCGAACCTTACCTCGCTCTCGCCCTTGACCGAGCAGACCTTCGAGTGGCCACCCACCAGTAGCTTCCGCGGCTTCTCCGAAATTCAAAAACCGGATCCGAGATTGCGTCCCGGCATGAACGGCAGCATGGACGTGGAAATCAAGAAAATCCCGTCGGCTATCAGTGTTCCCGCCAAGGCGCTTTTCACTCGCAATGGCAAGCCGGTGGTCTTTGTGAACGGCAAGACCGGATACCGCCCGGTTGAGGTTCAGATACTGGCGCGCAATCCGGACGAAATCGCGATCAAAGGACTAGACGCCGGCGCGATGGTGGCGCTGGTGGATCCAGAAAAGAACGATCGCAAACCATGAAGTGGAAGTCCGTAGTCATTCCGGTGAGTTTGTTGGCCCCCCTCGCTTTGATCGCCTGGGGCGGCTTGAGGCTTTACAAAACGGGATCCGTGGTGAGCACCGGCCCTGGCGTCCCGACCACCCGTGTGAAGCGCAGCGACGTTACCTTCACGGTGACGGCCAAAGCGGAATTGGAGGGCGGAAAGTCCGAGATGTTGACGGCGCCCATGATGGGTGGCGGCCAGTTGATCCTGACGGCCTTGCACAATTCAGGCGACCTGGTGAAAGAGGGTGACGTAGTGGCCCAGTTTGACACCACCGAACAGGAGTTCAAGCTCAAAGAGGCCGAAGCCGATCTGGCGGAAGCCGAACAACAGGTGATTCAGGCCCAGGCGGACAGCCAGGCGAAGGCGGAAGAGGCGCAATACGAGCTGGTGCAGGCGAAGGCGGATTTACGCCAGGCGGAGCTGGAGGCGCGCCGCAACCCCCTGCTGGCGGCCATCACCGCGCGCCAGAACACGCTGGCTGTGGAAGCGGCGCGCGACAAGCTGCGCCAGCTGGAGCACGACATTCCCAATCGCCAGGCCACCTCCACCGCCGGCATAGCCATTCAGGAAGCGGCGCGCAACAAGGCCAAGGTGCAAGCGGAGACGGCGCGGCACAACATAAAAATGATGACCCTGAAAGCGCACCGCGCCGGGTACGTGAGCGTCCAGCCGAACATGAGTGGCGGCATGATGTTCGACGGGATGAAACTGCCGACTCTTCAGGTGGGCGATACCGTCCGCCCAGGAATGGCGGTGGCTCAGATTCCCGATTTTTCCAATTGGGAGGCCAACGCGCGCATCGGCGAGTTGGATCGCGGGCATCTGGCGGAGGGACAAAAGGCCGACATTTCTGTAATTGCCATTCCTGAAAGAACCTTTGCCGGCCACATCAAGATTATCGGTGGTACTGCCGGCGCCCCCTGGGATCGCCATTTCGATTGCAAGATTGTGATTGAAAATCCGTCCCCTGAGCTGCGCCCCGGTATGAGCGCCAAGGTCGTGCTCACCACCGAGACGTTGCGCAACGTTTCGTGGATTCCCGCGCAGGCTGTCTTTGAAAGCGACGGCCGCTCGTTTGTCTATCTTCAATCCGGGGCTGCTTTTGTTCCCGCGGATATAAAGGTGGTGCGGCGCAGCGAAAGCCAGGTGGTCCTCACCGGCTTGAAGGATGGTGCGGTGGTCGCTATGGCGAATCCCGGCGAGCAGGGCAAGAAGACAGACTCCGGCGCGGGCGGCGCCATGCAGGCCATTCCAAAATGACCGCGGCCCCGGTGAAACCTGAATCCAGCGAGCGGTCCAGGAAGGCGGGTTTCACGATCCTTCGTTATTTTGCCGACTTCGCGCTGGCGGCAGATAACCTCCGCGCCCAAAAGACCCGGACTTTTCTCACCGCTCTCGGCATCGTATTCGGCGTCGGTTCAGTGATCGGAATGCTAGCTATCGGCGCTGGCGCGCGTGAGGAATCGCTGCGGTTCATCGAGCAGCTGGGTGTGCGAAATGTATTGATCGATTCACGCCCGGCCACCAGCGACCAAGACTTGCAGGCGCGCCGCCGCACGTCACCCGGGCTGAATGATCGCGATATTCGCATCCTCGAAGCCAATATCGAGGGGCTCGAGATCTTTTCAGCGCGCAAGACCATGCACCCCGCCATGGTGCTGCCTAAGCCGCCCGGCGACCTGCCCGAACTCTATGGAGTGCGGCCCTCCTATGCCGCCATCCACAATCTGCGTGTTGTGGAAGGCCGGTTCTTCAACGCTCGAGAAGATAACAGTAGCGCCGCGGTTTGCGTGCTTGGGGAAGCCGCAAAAATCAATTTGCTCGGTTATGGGTCAGCGGTGGGAAAATTCATCAAAGTGAACGACAACTGGCTTGAGGTGAGGGGCGTGCTTGGGGAGCAAATTACGGCCGGCAGCCAGAACATCGGCGCGCAAATGCTAGACCTAAATAACATCGTCTTCATTCCCTTAAGCACTTTTCAGTACCGTTATTGGGACGTAGGCAGTTATATGAAGGACGAATTGGATGGCGTCGATCTGCGGTTGAAGGAAGGCGTGGACAGCGTGCAGGTGGCCAAGGTAGCGGCCGCGATTCTGAACTCCACGCACCACAACATACAGGACTTCACCGTAACCATCCCCGCTGCGCTGCTCGCGCAACAGAAACGAACGCAGACTATCTTCACATACGTGATGGTGGCGATCGCAGCGATTTCGCTACTGGTCGGCGGGATCGGAATCATGAACATCGTGCTTTCTACCGTCCTCGAGCGCACGCGCGAGATCGGAATCCGCCGGGCTATCGGCGCTCGCAGGAGCGATATCGTCCGCCAGTTTCTGATCGAGGCCGTGCTGATCTCGGGCGGCGGCGGTTTGCTTGGAATAGCTTTCGGCGGCTTTCTATCCTGGTTGATCGCGCGCCTGGCGGAGTGGAAGACCATCATCACTATGCCTTCTGTACTCATCGCATTCGGCGTCTCAGTGGTGGTGGGAGTAGTGTTCGGAATCTATCCCGCCATGAAAGCCTCGCGAATTGATCCAATCGAAGCCTTGCGATACGAATAAATATGCGATTGTACGGAATTCTTGCCCTCTTTGCCGTAATGGCGCCGCTGTGTGCGCAAAGCGATCCCTTTTTCCCGACACCCTCCTATTTCAAGAAGCATTTCTCGAACACGCCCACCCACGTGGAGCTACAGCCCCCCGTGCGGCTCAACGATTTCGTCGTGGGCGGAAATATGGAACTTTCGCTGCGAAATTATCTGGAGTTGGTGGTGGCCAATAACCCCGACGTCATCGTTCAGAAGCTCACGGTGCAGTTCAATCGTGACGCCATCACGCGCGCTTTTGCCCCCTTCGATCCTACAGCTACGGCCAGCTTCATGGCTACCCGCGCCTCCACTCCAACGGGAAGCTTGCTACAGGGCGCGACAACCCTAAACACTCTAGTTCAACCTTTCGTGCTCGGGTACCAACAAACGTTCGAGACCGGCACACAGTTAGCAATTAACTTCAGCAGCTTCAAAACCTCCACCAACAGTTCCTTTTCCACCTTCAACCCGGAATTGGATTCGAGCATTAATTTCAGCGTGACGCAGCCCTTGCTGCGTGGCCGCGGGGTATACATCAACATGCTGCCGGTCACCATCGCCCGCAGCCGGCTACGCGCCGCCGATTACAATTTCCAGAATCAGCTGATCCAATTGATCACCGCGGCCGAAAGCGCTTACTGGGATGTAGTGGCCGCGCGTGAGAATCTGCGCGTGCAGCAGGAATCCTACAAGCTGGCCGACGCCGCGCTCACGCGCGCTCAAAAAGAGCTGGAACTGGGCGCCACATCGCCGCTCGAGATTTATCAGCCACAGGCTAATCGCGCCGCCGCCGAATTGCAGGTTTCGCTCGCCGAATATCAATTGGCTCAGACCGAGGATGCTTTGCGCCGCCAGATCGGAGCTGACCTTGATCCCAAGTTCCACGAGATCCCTATCGTTCTCACAGCGACGCTCGAGCCCCCGCTTGATTCCGCGAAGGTGGACGCCGAACAGGCCGTCGTCAAGGCGCTTGGAACACGTCCGGACCTGAAGAACATCGTCCAGTCCATGGATGCCGACGATCTGAGCATCAAGCTGACCAATGACAGCTTGCGGCCGAATCTGTCTTTGAGTGCCCAATACGGCTCTGCGGGACTGGGTGGGATTTTCTATCCGGGAACTAACATTGTCAACCCTACCGCACCCGTGGTTCCAATACCGGGTGGGATCGGCGATGCACTGGCCGGCACTTTTGGATTCAGCAATCCCACTTATGGCTTCGGCCTGAACTTGCAACTGCCCATCAAGGATCGCCAAACCGCGGCCAATCTGGCCGATGCGCTGGTCCAGAAAAAAATTGACGCTTACACCAAGCGATCCACCGAAGAAAATATCCGGCTCCAGGTGTTGACCGCCGTGCAGTCCCTTAACAGCGCCAAGGAAGGAATCCGCATTGGGACCATAGCGCGCGATTTGGCGCGCAAGCGTGTCGAGGCCGATCAGAAACGTTACGAGCTGGGCACCATCAACCTTTACTTCGTGCTGTCGTCGCAGACTGACTTTATCACCGCTGAATCGAACCTGGTGAACCAGATCATCAACTATCGCCGCAGCGAGCTGAATCTGCTGCAGCGAACAGGGGAGTTGCTGGCAGAGCGGGGAATCGTCCTAGAACCGTAGTGGGGCGGACCCCCTGGTCCGCTGCCGACGCCCACGTCGGCCTGGTTGTGATATTAGCGATTGCTTGAAGCAGCGGGTCCTGGGGGACCCGCGCGGACCAGGGGGTCCGCCCGGGGGTCCGCCCCACTTTGTGGTAGCCTTGATGACGCTAGTAAAATACCGAGGTTCCTCGTGAAGCCAAATGTGCTCCTTGCAATTCTGATGGGCGTGGGCGCCGCGCTCGCCCAGCAGCCGGATCAGCCCCCCAATGTCCGCCACGTCATTGGGCTCGACAAGATCAAGCGCAATGCGAACGGCCATCTGACGATCCAGAATGGCGTGATGCAGTTCACTGCGAAAAAAACCGAGGCCAGGGTGCCGGCATCATCCATTGAAGATATCTTCGTCGGCAGCGAAACGACGCAGGGTGGGGGAACAGCCGGTCGAGTTGTAAAGACTGCCGCCATCGCCGCGCCTTTCGGAACTGGTAAAGCCCTGACGCTGCTGATGCGGACCAAGGTGGATATTCTCACGGTGGTCTATCGTGGAGCGGACGGCGGAGTTCATGGCGTAATTCTTGCGCTTCCGAAAGGACTGGCTGAAACTACCCGGACCCAACTGGTGGCGGCCGGAGCGCATACTAGCGCTCCCCAGCCTGAGCTAAAGGATCGGACCAAACCATGAAGATCTCACTGGGAATATTTCTGACTCTCTCAGCCGCGGCGCTGCTACCTGCTCAAACTCCTGCTACTCCGAAGCTGCACGCGTCCGCCATCCAAATCGAGTTGGTGGATGTTGGGGACGTTTCAATTCCGGCCGAGTTTCGCTATGCGATCTATGAACGCCTCATCGAACAGGTGCGAGACTCGCGGAAATTTGAGAAGGTTTTCCGCAGCGGTGATAAAGCTGCAGCCAGCGTGCCGGACCTGGTCACCCTGCACACTTCAGTGGAAGCCTTCACGGAAGGTAGCGAGATGAAACGCGAGTTGGCGCCTGTCGTGGTGGGCAGCACCAAGGTGGACGTGACCGCTCAGGTGACTGGTAAGGACGGAAAGACGCTGCTGACTGAGAAGGTGGCCGGTAAAGTGCGGATTTTCGGAGAAAATCTGGGCGCCACCAACGACCTTGCCAAGCGGATTACGAAGCTGTTAGTCGCAAGCTTCTAACGGCTCGCAGGCAAACGTAAACCACCGCACCCGCCACGAGCGTCGCACCGCTGATTAAAATCTGGGCTCTGGTGCTGCCCATCAACAACCATACCGAGATCGCCAATGCGGCAATGGGAATCGTCGCGCCTCCGGGCACCATGAACCAGCGCTGGGCATCCGGCATGGTGCGGCGCAGTACCGGCAATGCCGCGCTGGTTGACATGTAAGTGAGCAGCCGCGCGATGGCGCTGATGGCGGCGAGTGAAGCGAAGCCGCTGTACATGGCGCATGCGCAACCAACGAGCGCCGTCGCGATGATCGCCACATAGGGTGTTCGGAAACGCGAATGCACGCGTGCAAAAATACGCGGAAGCTGGCCGGCTTCCGCCATCGCGAACAGGATGCGGGGCGTCACCAGCATGAGCGCGCTGTTGGTGCCGGTGGTGGAAAAGACGGCGCCGGCCGTTAGCAAGATACCACCGATAGGTCCGAGGAAACCTCGGCTGGCCGACGCGAGCGGAGTCGCGGACGATGCCAGATCGGGCAGCGTGCCTTGCGCCACGAATTGAATCAGCACATAGAGAGCGGCCACGAAGGCAATGGCAGTGAGCAACGCAATGGGAACGTTTCGCCACGGACGAATTACCTCTTCGCCGGGAACCACTGCGAATTCGAATCCTCCGAACGCAAAAATCAGCAGCAGGCTGGCTTGCCGGAGCGCCGTAGGCTGGGGGATGGTCCAAGCCGGCGGCCGGTGCGGGTCCAGGAAAAACAATCCTGCCACAACGAAAATCAGCAGCGGCGCGAGCTTGGAAACCGTGAGAAGGTTGATGGTCCAGGTGCCGTATTGGACGCCGCGATAGTTGATGAGGGTCAAGATTGCGATGGCGCCCACGATCACGATCACGCGGCCCGCGCCCACCCCTGCCCAGGGCCAGAAGAATCCCAGATAGCTCGAAAATGCGTTGCTGATGGCGGCCATTGCGGTGAGCCGGGCGAGCAGCATCATCCAGCCGATCTCGAAGCCCACAAACTCGCCGAAGGCCGCGTGCGCGTAGAGGTAGGGGCCACCGGAGCGGTCGAACAGTGCGCCGACTTCGGCGAAGCACAAGACGATCAGCCCGGCCGCCAATCCGGCTGCCAGATATGCCGACAGTCCGGCCGGACCCAGCAGCTTTGCAACCTGCGCGGGCAGCACAAAAATCCCCGAACCGACCATGCCGTTGACGGCGATGGCCGTGAGGCTCAGTAAGCCGACTGCTCGAATCAACTGTGGGCGCGCGGATGGAGTCACTGGGTGGGAGCCAGTGACGATTCTATCCCAATGCCGTACGAACTAATTTGTGGGTTTGCTACTCTACAAGGCTTGGACCCCAGCCGCCGGAAGCACGAAGTTCTCGAATATGTTGACTGCAAGGCCTGCCCCCACTGTGGATCAGTGGACACGCGCTTGTCGCATCGCGCTCGCGGAGTTCTGACGCTGTTGCTACCGGTATTCAACCTCTCGCGATATCGTTGCCGGAACTGTAAGAAGCTATTCGTGGGGAGGAACTAGCAACCACTTCGCCGCGAGGAACCCGACTGCGATGCCGTATTGTCCAGCGTAGTAGGTCGACCAAACCAGGAAGTCGCGGTACGGAACCGGCGTCTTGAACTTATTCACGGCGAGCAGCGAGTCCGAAATAAGAAACAGGATCGCGCCCACCGCAACCCAAGGATTCTCGAAGCGTGCCAGAATCGCCGAGATCACCATGGCGGTGATGGTGCACATGTAGATTGTCACTGGAACAATCAAGCCGCCGAGGCTCGGCAGAAGCCACACCGATACGGCGATGCTATAGAGCAGCACCAACCCTGCAAGCAAAAGACGTGGCGCGCCGAAAGGAACGGTCCGCCGGCGATTTCGAATGAACACGGAAATGTAAACCAGGTGCGCCACTAGAAACGAACCTAGGCCGAACACAAACAGCCGTACCGGATCCAGATCCAGCAGAACATCGCCCAGCGTGGAGAGGGCGAGAGCCGCGCCGAGCAGCGGACTTCCGGCTACAAAGGCCAGCACCGCGAGCGGTCCCACGGACAATCCCTTGATGATGACGCTGCCTGGGTAAGGCTGCCAACGCGCTGTGACCAGGTAGACAACTCCACAGACTACGGATAACACTATGAACAATCGGCGCAGCATTCTATTAGTCATGCGTGGCTCCCCGCAGCAGCTCAACGATTCGGGCACAATCGCGTTCGATCTCGGCTTTGCGCTCCTCAAGAACGATCGGCGTGTGGCGCCGCCCATCCGTCGCCTGACGCTGGGCGATTTCAAGCGGTGTGAATCCTTGACGCGAGCGGCGCCGAAGGTCTACGCCCTCGAGCATGAGCCACTCCAGGATGCCGATTCGTCCCCAGATGCAGGCAGTGTGTGCGATGGATCCCCACGCCTCTTCACGGGTCAGGCAGGACCGGTCCGCCGAGGCAAAGGCCTGCAGGCGGTCGAGCTTTCCGAA
>PMOK01000035.1 GCA_003162425.1 Bryobacterales bacterium
GCCACGCGCAGCCCCAGCTTGTGCGCTTCGTCTTCCAAGGCCTCCATCACATCGCGATACACGCCCAGGATTTTCACTCCGTCGGCGCCCATGGCTTTGTACTCGCGAATGCGGGCTCGCGCATCATCCGCGTTCTGCGGAGTGCTGGGCATGTTGAACATTGGATACACAAAGATGCGAGGCGCCGCTACTTCACCCGCGGCGCTCTGCTGCCGGAGCTGCAGCGTTTTGGGTGTGTTGCTGCCGACGTCGCGAACCGTGGTGATCCCGCAGGCCAGCCACATTTTCAACTCATAATCGAGCGGCTGCGGAATCCCACCGCGCTCTTCCTGGACGTGCGCGTGGGCGTTGATGAGGCCAGGCATCACGTATTTTCCCGCAGCGTCGATTTCCACATCACCTTGCGGCCTTTGAGCGGTCCCGCGGCCAATCGCCACTGGATCGAGCGCAACAATGCTCGTAATCCGGCCGTTCTCAATCACGATATCCTTCGGCCCCGACGCCGGCGTCCCGTTGCCTTCGATGATAATGGCGTTGCGGATAATCAGGCGCGGGTAGCGATGCCCGCTGATAATCCTGGCGTTCGAAGTCTGCGCCCAGACCGGAAGCGCGGCGAAAAGAATCAGCAGAAAGCGCATATCAGCGGGTATCGTAGCACGTCGCATGAGAAAATGAACTTAGTGCTCGAAACGCTCAATCAGGAGATCACGCGCCGCCGCGCATTGTGGATCACGCCGTTCGCCTTTGCCGGACTGGTAGCGATCTTGTCGCGCCGCGGCAATCGGTCTGATACCGTCGCTGCCAGCGCGAACAGCGAGGAAGTCACGCTGGTCCAATTCAACGATGCCGGCGAGAAGTTGGAAACGTCACGCGTAAAGAAAGTGGTTCACCCCGACGCCGAGTGGCGCAAGCTGTTATCGAGCGAACAGTACTACGTAACGCGCCACGCGAGCACCGACATGGCGTTCACGGGAACGTATTACGAGATCCACGATCCCGGCATTTTCCGCTGCATCTGCTGCGCCAATGCGCTATTCAGTTCAGAAGCGAAGTTCGATTCAGGCACAGGTTGGCCCAGCTTCTGGGCGCCAATTGCCGAGGATAACGTTCGCAAGCGCTCGGACATGAGCCTTTTGATGCAGCGTGTAGAGTTGCTCTGCACCCGCTGCGACGCGCATCTGGGACATGTCTTCGACGACGGCCCGCCCCCCACAAATCTCCGCTACTGCATCAACGAATCGTCCCTACGCTTCATCAGCCGCAAGGCATAACCGACAGCACCCAACGAGAAACGAGAAACGAGAAACGGGCTTCTAGCCAGTCCCCGCCAACCGAACGCCAAGCTGCTGCCAGGTGCCGCCAGTTGTAATGGGCAGGTAGCTGATGTAGCCCCCGGTTGTCATAGCCGGAATCGGTCCAGTGAGCTTGTTCATGAAGTCCAAAAGGGCCGGGGCTTTGGTGGCCTGGTCGAAATAACCGGGCGTCACGAAGTTTGACACGGCCACTTGAGTGCCGTCGGACGTCACGATGTTGTACTCGTCATTCTCCACCGGGTCGCAGACCTCGAGCGGCGCTAAATTCTGGGCGCCCTGCGCGTCTTGGTACTGCGCAAGTGAATCCACCCATGGATCCGCCAGCATTTCCAGAAGCTCGTGGCTGAGTACCGTGCTCAGCGCCACGTTTCCCTGCTGGGCCGGCAGGACGAAAACTTCGCCATATGGCCGGCCACCGGTTTGATCGTGCCATCTCAGCGCCCCCGCCTGGTCGGAGTTGTCGGTGATGAGCAGATACCAAGAGCCGGCCTGGACTGACGCCGGGTTCTGGGCCGTGCTCAGACGAACATGCACGCCCCACACCGGAGCGAAGTCGCGGTTCACCTGAATTTGCAGAGCCTCGAGAAGTTGTGGAGTCAACCCGAAGTTGGTGGACCCGTTGACCAGCGCGACCGATACCAAGCCCGCCGAACCTAGCTGCTCCTCCGTTTGTACGGCAGCAGCCAGGTCCGATATGGACTTCTGCAGGTCGGCTAAAGCTTGAGCGGCTGTAGCCATTCGACGCTCCTACGTAGTCACTGGCGCCGGCGGCGTGGAAGACGTCGTCGGAGTTGTGGCAGGCGTCGGCGCTGGCAGCACGGCTTCCAGGCCCGATGAAGCGCCGGAAAGGCCGGTTGTGATCTGGTCGATGGATGCCTTTATATCCGCCAGTTGTTGTGGAGTGGCCCCGCCCTGCGCCTGCAGCGTTGCCACCTGAGCGCTCAGCGCCGAAATATCGGTGACAGCGGAATTGATGTCTGTAGAAACTTTCTGCTGCGCAGTGGTCAGGGCAGTCAGAGAATTCTGGATGTCCGTAATACTGGACGATTGTGTACTCATGATGGTGTCTCCTTGTTTGTTTATTGCAGCTACAATGATCTGAGTCTGCTTGCTCAAAAGATTTTCCAACTTCGCCTGTGATATTTCGAACATGCGTTGCCCCTCTTGCGTCTACTGGAGTCTCTCAGCGACGATGTTCAGCGCGTACTGATCGCCGCTGCAGGTCCCGGCCGTTCGCGTTGTCGAATAGGTTATGGAACCGCTCGCCACCATCAGGGGCAGCCCACTCTGTGACCTGCCCAGCGCGGCCAAAGATAATCCGTTGACGGAATTGCTCGTGGTGGCTCCGGCGCTGTCCGTGTAGCCGATGGTTACCGCTAGCGTACAGCCGCTACCCGCAGTTGCCGCCGTGGTAGTCTGCGCGATGGTGACCACCCAATACATTCCGGCCGCCGCAGTGGGAACCAGATTGGCCGAGCCGAGCGAGGCTGTTTGGGAAGTGAGCGCCACGCTGCCCAAAATGCTTGGCGTCGAGATGCAATTTCCGGAACCGCTAACCGAGTGCAGGTTGTCGCAGGTGCCTACGCCCGCATTCTCCGGCAGCCTCCATACAGTGCCGTCGAAATACAGCGTGATCGGGCGTCCGGCTACGATCTGACCTGTGGTTGGATCGGTTACTCCATCGGGCTGCTTGATGTTCTTGATCCCCAGGCTGTCCACATTGAGCGACGCGGCGCCCGTGTTGCCTGTGTCCCCATTCAGGGTGAGGTGCATCCCGGCGGTGTAAGCCGTCAACGCAGCGGCGGCGCTCAGGCTGCAGGTATATGCGTCGGTGCCGTTGGTGGAATTGCAAAAGTCCGGTTTGCCGGCTTGCGAAGTACCGATTGTCAGCGCCACCGCTGTGTTGAGGCTGGGAGTACAGTCCACACGGCTGGCGCCCGAATTATTGGTACATACCTGCGTAATTCCAGTTCCGGAGATCAGATTCAGGGTTGGCTGAGTGCCTTGAGCGGTTCCATTGACGTCGATGCTTAACCCGGATATTCCAGCGCCGTTGCAGTTGGTCCGGCCGTTGCTTGGATCATCCGTGCAACCGCCGCTCGTGAAGTTCAGAGACCCTTCCACCGGCAAGGCGGTGCCTGCATTTTGAATGTGAGCGATCGCGCCATTCGATCCGGCAGGACCCGTGGCTCCTTGTAGGCCGGTTGCGCCTCTCGGACCGGTTGCGCCCGCCGGGCCGGTGGCTCCCGCGGGACCCGTTGCACCCGTGATGCCCGTCAGCCCGGTCGGACCTATTGCTCCGGTTGCTCCAGCAGGACCGGTTGCTCCAGCAGGACCCGTTACTCCAGCAGAACCCGTCGCTCCAGTAGGACCCGCTGGTCCGGCTGAACCGGTTGCTCCAGCAGGACCCGTTGCACCGGCAGGACCCGCTGATCCGGCTGAACCCGTTGCTCCAGCGGGACCCACTGTTCCCGCAGGACCCGTTGCTCCAGTATGACCCGCTGGTCCGGTTGGGCCTGTCGCTCCAGCAGGACCCGTTGCTCCGACTGAGCCAGTTGCTCCAGCAGGACCCACTGCTCCAGCAGGACCCGTCGCTCCCGTAGGACCCGCTGGTCCCGCTGAGCCAGTTGCTCCAGCCGGGCCCGACGAGCCGGCGGTCCCAGTCTGCAGCGTCCATGCGTTCAATGCGGTGCAAGTGTACAGGTTCGCGCCCGCGGGCGCATTGGTCTGAAAAAACGCTTGCCCGACCGTGCACGTCGCGGGAAGAGCCGTTCCGGCCTGGAACGGTTTGGTACTGGTGGCGCCAGTAAAGTCGACGCTCTTGGTCTGGGTTTTGAGATCTACCAGCGTCTGTCCAATTGCCGCACCGGCGAGAAGAACTAACGCAAGAACGGCCTGCCTGTCGCGCATCGATTGATTGCTCCGTGAGGAATTCTGAACTACTTCAGGTGTAGCAGCAGAATTCTGGCACTCACGGTAGGGACTGGGTAAATGCCTGAAATTACTCCGAAGATTCTCCGCGTTTCCGGGTCACCGTGTTGTAGCCCCAAGCGTGAGATGCCGTGAAAACATGGTTGGCGGAGGAAGCATCGTTTCTCGTTTCTCGTTAGGAACTATCGAGCACACTTAACGAGAAACGAGAAACGAGAAACGACTAGTAAACCGCGCGCTTCGCCTCGCGACTCTTAGTGGCGAGCGAAAATCGCGCTTCTACGCTCGCGCTGCCATCAATCAATGCGGTCACATGTTCGCCGACCATCGGTCCATGCTTGAATCCGTGGCCGGAGCCTCCGCCCACCAGCCAGACATTCGAGAAGTCCGGATGCCGGTCGATCAGGAAATCACCGCTCGAGGTGTTCTCGTACTGGCACACTCGCGATTCCACCAACGGCGCACCAGCTAACGCGGGGAAGCGCTCGGCCAGAAACGCGCGAGCCGCGTCCAACCCGTCGGCCAGGCGATCGCTCGTGTCGGGATCGAAGGGCGGTCCGTGCCGGTCGAAGGCCAGCTTAAATCCACGATTCTCGATGTCTGGAAGCGCATACGCACCCCGTTCATCGGTGAAGTCGAGCCATGCTGGCATGTGCGGCGGCGTAAACCTCCGGTCGCCTGGTTCAGTCCCGAAGAAAAACACCTCCTGGCGCGTGGGTCGAATTCGGCCTTCCAAAATCTCCGGAAAGATTTTCGGCAACCAGGGTCCAGAGGCGTAAACAAACGTCGAAGCGCGCAGCACCCGGCCCGATCTCGTTCGCACCTCGGCGCCATCGGGCGCGAGTGCCGCCTCGCGAAAGTAGTCCACTCCGTTCCGAATTGCATCCTCCACCACCGCGCATACTGCTCTGCGCGCTAGGGCCACGCCGCTTTCAGGTTCGAAAATCCCCACTCGTTCCGACGAATATCTCACTTGAGGAAATCTCGCCGTAAGTTCCGCGGGTGTCAGATATTGAAACACTACGCCGCATTTTTCTAACGTCCCGAGCGTGAATGCGGTATTCGCATCATCCGCGGCGGGCGTCCACAGCACGCCTGTCTTTTGGAAAAGTTCAGGTTGGTTCACCTGTTCAAAGAGTTCGATCCAAAGCCGGAGTGACGCAAGCGACCAACGCGTGTAAATCTCCTCGCGGCCATAGCCCATTCGCAGGATGCGCGATTCGCCGCCAGAGCTGGACCGGCTGTTCCCTGCCCCGTAGACGTCCAGCAATGCCACCGAGCGGCCAGTGCGCTGCAGACGGTGCGCCGTCCACGCGCCAAACACTCCGGCGCCGATTACTACAGCATCGTACGATTCAGCCACGCCGCTCAAGAAATGCTCGCACCTTTCGTGGATTCCGTCGCTCGCCGGTAAGCCAGATCGGCGGCCGCAACGTCCTCCACAGCCAGCCCGAGTGATTTAAAGATGGTGATCTCGCTCGCATCCCGGCGTCCGAGCTTCGGATCCGCCACCACCTCTCCAAGCTCGGCCGCGATGTGGCTCTCGCCGAACCTGCCCTCCAGAATCCCTTGCACCACGTCGCCGGATTCTTTGAGCGCCGCGGCGCGCGAATCCACCACCAGCCGCGAGCGCGCCACCAGCGCCGGATCCATCTCGCGCTGATTCGGACGGCACGCACCCACCGATATCACGCACGCTCCGGCCTTCACCCAACTGTCCTCAATCACCGGCGTTGGCGACGCGGTAACCAACACGATGACATCCGCTCCGCGCGTGGCCGCCTCCGCGCTTTCCACCGTGCGAACCGGATACTCTCTCGACTCCGCTACGAAGTTCCCTCGGTGTGCGGCCGACGGACTCCAGCAACGCACCTCAGTGAATTTTCGGACTAGCGACAAAGCCTCCAGATGACTACGCGCCTGCACGCCAGACCCGATGATCGCGAGCACCGTGGCGTCCTCCCGTGCCAGGTACCGCGTGGCCACCGCCGAAACAGCCGCCGTCCGCGCCTCCGTGATGAATCGTCCATCCAGGATCGCGAGTAAATTCCCGGTGGCTGGGTCCAGCAACACGATCGTGGCCAGATGCGTCGGCAAACCGCGGCTCGGATTGTCGTGAAATACCGTCACCAGTTTTGCTCCCATCGCTGGTGCCGATCCGAGATAGGCCGGCATGGAGGCGAAGAATCCACCCGGAGCTTCGATCACTGTGCGCACCGGTTGCTTGACGGTGCCAGCCGAGAACGCAGCCAGCGCCGTTTCCATCGCCTCAATCAGACCGGCCATCGAAAGCACCGCGCGGACGTCAGCTTCGTTCAACCAGACCGGCATATGAACTCAGTTTGACACGTGGGGCACAACTTGGTCTCGGATGGACGAATGCAAAGTGGGGCGGACCCCCTGGTCCGCGGCCGACGCCCTCGNNGACCAGGGGGTCCGCCCCACGTTAGCCGATGCCTGTCCGATAAACTCAGCCGCGCCGCAACGCCTCCAGCACCGATCTCGGAATATCCAGATTCCCTTTCCGTCCAGTGCCCAGCACCACGTCCGGCTTCGCATCGCCGTGAAAATCAGACCCGCCCGTCACCGCCAGATCGTATTTCTTCGCGATCGCAGCGTAGCGCTTGACGTCCCC
>PMOK01000055.1 GCA_003162425.1 Bryobacterales bacterium
GTTATTTCTTAACGGGCCCTTAGGTACCTCAAGTACTCCGATGGCTAAGTTTGTATTCGAATCGGCAGCGTTTCCATTATTGCGGTGGCCGCACACAGTGCCAGGCAGGAGACGACACCCGTAAGCAGTGCGCGCCCACCCGCCCGCGCCAGGAAATGAATATCCACTTCCAACCCCATCGCGGCCATGGCCAGAGTCAGTAGAAAACTGCCCGCATCGACCAGCACGCCTGCGGTCGAAAAGTTGAAGCTGCCCGCGGCTCGCCAGGCTGGATGAAACTCGAGTACCGGAATCAACCCCAGAGTATTCATCAGCGCTGCGGCTACGAAACCCCAGAAGAACGGCGGGACTAGCCGTGAGTAACGCACCTGGACCCCGCCCGTCCGCTTGCGACGCGCGTACGCGATAGCCAGAACGAAGGTGAACGGAGCAAGCAGTGCCACGCGCACCAGTTTCACCAGCGTGGCGATGCTTCCCGCGCCCGGACTGTAGGCGAATGCGGCCGCCACCACCTGCGGGACGGCGTGGATTGAGGTTCCGGCCCAAACGCCATAGGCCTGATCGCCGAGCCCCAACATCGCGCCGGCCAGAGGAAACAGGAACATCAGCGGCAATCCCAGCAGATTGATCGTGCTCATGGAGAGCATGAGGTCCTCGTCGGTGGCGTCAATGAGCGGCGCCACAGCCACGATGGCACTGTTTCCGCAGATGGCTGTGCCGGCGCCTATCAACAGTGCTGTTCTCTTCCAGAGTTTGAGCATGCGGCCGAACCAATAAGCGGAGAAGGTTGCGACGCCGATGCAAACCAGGATGATCACCAGTGCCGGCATGCCAACCTTTTCAACGCTCGTAAGATTCAGACCGAATCCGGTAAGGACGATGGTTACCGGGATGACCTTCCTGACGATGCCCTTGCAACCTTCGATAATGACGTGGGGCAGCCTGAGCACATTGCGGGCTACTACTCCAAGGAGAATGGCGATGATGGCGGGGCTGACCGGCCGCCGCACGCCGAACTCGCCCGCTACGCGAAACGGGGCGAATGGCAAGTAATGGACAAGGTAGGCCGCGGCCGCAATGAGAAGTGCCACCGCGTATCCGGGCCACACGGATGGGCGCACGGGCTTGCCTTTTCCAGGTCCGGTCCGGGTGACGACGATCGGGACATCCAGGCCCTCCATGGAGTCCAGCGAGGCCAAAGCTTCAGCATCCAAAGAGCCGTAATAGGTGTGCGCGCGCGACTGCAAAAGGAAGTATATGTCAAACGTTGGTTGACGAGCGATTCGTTTCCTTGGTCGAAGATGGTCGTTTCGCGAAAAGCTGTAGAACTCTTGTACGAAGATCTTCGATGGTGCATGTGCAGGACGTTACTACTCCTCGAAGAGTCCGAGAACGAATCCCCGCGATTCAGGGAAGTTGACAGCCAAGCTGACAGCCAACAGCATTGCTTCTCATGCTCGGGTGTGTCCCTGGTGGGCAGCAGAGGTTGCCCAAGTAGCCTGAAAATCATTACAACGCACGGCATGGACGACGATCCTTTGGGATTCGTAATAAGCGGGCGGCCGAGTCGTACTTGACAGAACTGACTGACCAGGCCAAGTTGGCGAAGAGAAAAGGGAAGCAATCGGCGGACCGAGTTCGCAAGGAGAAGCCGAACTAGGATCAGTTAGTGGTGCAGCCTAAGTGGTGGGCCAGCAAGTAATCGAGGTCCAACCGGTGAAGAGCTAAACGCGATGGTACTGATCGAAAAGGGATACCGTTGCTCGCTAAAGCTCTTTGATGCGTGACGCGTGCGATCTACTTCAAATTTCCCTGGCTTGTCGCAAACGCGCTAATTGATCGCGTTTAGCCATACGAACGGGAATACCGTCATTTCGACATGTTGGACAATAATTCCGTTGACCAGCCTTCGGCGCTCGCTTCGGTTTATAAAGATTCTGGCAATGCGTGCACAAAGCGGCATCCTGTTTCGCAGCGAGGAAACAAACCTGGAGTGCCAAATAGGACAGAAGATTCGGCCCGGAAAAAACTAAGCGAGGTAGGTTTACCGTCGCCGATCCGTCCCACAACAACCACGGCCTAGTTCGCGCCAATTCCAGCAAGCAATTCATCAGTCCCACCCACATCGCACGGTCACGGTGCTTCCCATAGCCAGCGAAATAGGCCCGCGCGGCCCATTCTTTTTCCGGGTGCAAGGGCGTCGCCGGTCTAAGCAAGTCTTCGGGGCGATCCTCTGCGTGTTCGGTATTCCGCACGACCGAAGGCATCGCAGCGAGGATATCCCAATTCTTCTGAAGGGCTTGGGTCGGGCGACGGGCCTGCAGTCCTGCAGCGATGCGTAACAGGGCGGTCAAGCTCCTTGCGAAGTATCTCCAGACGTCAACCTGTTCTCTGACAAAGATTTCCTCATTTTGGTAGGCGCTCTTGCAGTAAATGAGCAGCGGCCCGTATCTCCGGCCAAAACCATATATTTCCTGATCCGTCGCTGATGCAAGTCCCAGGAAGCGCTCGAGAATCTCCTGGCTCGGCCGGATTCGCCGATCACGGGGCATGTTCTTGGCCCAGCGCGTATGAATGACAAACTCCAATGCTGGCAGGTTACTGTTTCGACTCTCGCTGGGGTCAGCGAGGCAGTCGAGCCTAGCCCGTTGCGCTAACTCCGCTGACCGGTCTGCTTCGGGCGGCGTTTGTAGCATGACGCGGAGTGGCTCTAGCCATTCTTGCATCCGCATTCGGCCGAACTTTACATCCCCTGTGTCGTCCAGGAGTTCAGCCATCGATGGATCATCGAGAAAAGTCATGGAAAGATAGTTCATAGATAACACATGGCACCGACGGAATCCACCTCGTATGCTAATGCTCATGTTTATCCAGGAGCGCACTCACGAGTCCCCAGAGGATTGTCAAGTATCTTCAGGTTTGGCGACGCCAGTCGAAGCTGCCAGGTTCCTGCGGTTGTCGAGATCGATGATTTTCAAACTGATCGCCGAACGCAAGATTCCGGTCCGCAGGTATGGGCGAGCCGTGCGCGTTCCCTGGAGGTGGCTTCGGACTCAAGTAGCGGCGGATTCAGCAACGCCTTCGGAGGTTCAATGACCGGCCCTCCGGCCGCGAGGCCTCCCTCAAAGTTCCCAGGCTTAGCTGGGCAGATAGGTGAAGTGTATGAAGTTCGGTGGCCTGATGGGCGGCGATTCGACAGCCGGCGCACTGTCAGCGAATACCAAGCGCGACTGCTGGTCGAGGGTGGCGTCTGTGAGGAGAAACGAAGTCCCACCGGTATTCTTCGGTACCTGAGGATGCGGCGCAATGCGCCAATGAAGAAATTCGCAAGCATATTGGTTTCACCACGACCCAAACCGGCAATCTCCATGAGCACATCGAAAGTAAGCGCAAGGGGCTTTGAAATTGAAACCGATCTTTGTAATTAGGCTAGGCAGCGTCCCGGCTACCGCGCTTTTCTCAGTGTCGCCAAGGAGGGCGCGCGCTGATCTCGGAAAGTATCCTCTACGGTCTCAATTGCGGGACTCGCTAAGATTCACCTGGCGACCCAACACGTGACGGAGCACCACTTCTTAATATGCTGCTTGAACGCCTTCTGACGCCTAAGGAAGTCGCTGAAATACTCGGCGTCTCGGTCGCGTGGGTGTTGGATCACAGCAGCCGACGGCGGCCCCTGTTGCCCTCTGTGAAGCTCGGGAAGCCCGTCCGCTTTCGCCGCGGCGAGGTTGAGGAGTTCATTCGCGAGTGTGCTCGCATAAGGGGAGCTGAAACATGATAAACTCACCAGTTTTAACGCTCAACTTGAAAGGCATCGGCCGTCACTTGTCACGACCCAAATCACAGCGCGGAGAACTCAGCGAGTACATGCCCAAGCGTGGGAAGCTGGCCCGCGGTCGATACTGGGCTCGGTGGAGGATTTACGTTCGCCAGCCGGATGGCCGCGAGAAGGTGAAACGCGCGGAGAAGATCATTGACCGTACTATCGCCGAGAAGATGGGATTCATTCTGGACTACAACGGGCCGCTCACTAAGACCGACGCCTGGAAGGTGCTGGCGAAGCTAATCCAAGACAGCAATGGCGCCCCAGCCGCGTTCAACGCCAAGATAACCTTTGGCGAGCTGGCGCAGGAATACATCGAATTGAACAAGCCCAACTGGGAGCGTAGCACCAGCCGAGTGAACGTGCAGATTATCGAGGATCACCTGGTGGGTAAGCTCGGGGTCCGAGGCGTCCGTGACTATGCCAATACTGAGGCCGATCTCCAGCGGTTCCTCAACGGCTACGTGGAGAAGCAGTCGAGCCGATCACTATTGGGCAAATTGATCACGTTTCTCCGAGCTATTTTTGATCTCGCGGTTGACAAAGGGCTCCTTGAGCGAAATCCAGCGCGCAAGCTGCGGGCGAAATCGAGGAAGCGGTCGAGCAATCTCTCGCACACGTTGGAGGAGTGCGATCGGTTGTTAGCGCACGTTTCGGGCTCCGATCACCTGGTGGTACGGATATTAATCCAACTCGGCCCGCGCTCGGAAGAAGCTTTCGCACTTCGCCGGAAAGATGTGCTTTCCCACGGGCTGCTGGTCGATGAGGCCATCGTCGATGGAGAAACAAAGCAGACGAAAACTCTTGCCCTCGGAAGCGGTTATGTACGTGCCGCCGGACTTGGAGCTCGACCTCCAGCATTACCTCGGGACGCTCCCCGACGATCTGGACGGCTGGCTATTTCCGTCCTCACGTAAAGGTGTTCCGGTGCGGCCAGGAAACTTCCTCAATCGCGTGCTGAAGCCGGCCGCGCTACTCGCTGGCGTCGCAGTGCGAACAACCGCCAAGGGCAAGCCGACGTCTGGACTCAACTACCAATCGCTACGGAGAACATCCTCGACCCTGTTCGGCGCGAAAGCGAAGGACCCGAAATCCACGCAGGCCCACATGCGCCACGCCGACCCAACGATCACGCTGAAAATCTATCAGCAAGCGATTCCCGCGGAGGTGAAGGCTGCGGCTCTGGGACTCGAAGCGGACCTCCTTGACCGAAAACGGAAGCGCGAAGCGGAAGGCAACAATGTACGCGTGTCGTGAGTTCTGGAAGGGTTTTGGATGGGCAGATGAATCGGCACCAACCGCAAGCCATTGAAATATTGGAGCCACCCGCCGGGATCGAACCGGCGACCTGCTGATTACGAATCAGCCGCTCTACCAACTGAGCTAGGGTGGC
>PMOK01000218.1 GCA_003162425.1 Bryobacterales bacterium
GCATTCTGCAGCGTCAGCGTTCCGCCGTGGGCTTCGGCGATCTGGCGGCTCAAAACCAAGCCAATTCCTGAACCGGTGGGCTTGGTAGTGAAGAAGGGCACAAAGAGGTTGGCTGTATTCGGCAGGCCGGGGCCTTCGTCGCGAACCCAGACTACCAGTTGGCCGTCCTGACGGTTCCAGCCGACGCGGACGGCGCCCTTGGTCTCGATGGATGCATCGGCGGCGTTGCGAATTACGTTGATGAGCAATTGTTCTAGTTGGTCGGCATCCGCCTGGACCGTTAAATCCGGGCCGGCCGTCAGCACTGGCGGGATGCGAGTCTCGATGGTCACCACGCGGCGCACCAGATCGCTGACTATTACTGGAGCCAGCGTGGGCGGCGGCAATTTCGCGAGCCGCGCATAGGCACCCATGAATCGGCTCAGGGCTTCGCTGCGTGATGCAATCACCGCCAGGCCGCGGCACATGTCTTCCTCCCAGTCCGGAGCACGCGGCTCGCGGGCCAGCAGATTCTCGAGGCTCCCGGCGATGGATTTAATTGGCGCGAGTGAATTGTTCAACTCGTGGCCCAGCACGCGCACTAGCCGCTGCCAGGCCTTCAATTCTTCTTCGCGGAGAGGACGCGTGAGGTCGGTGACCACCAGAAGTTGGTGCGGAAGTCCGCCTTCCCGGAACGTGCTGCGGCCGATGCCCCAGCGCGCCATTCCGCCCGGGAAGTGATGCTGGACGGTCTGCTGCGTTTCGCCTTCCAGATATTTTTCGAGGCCCAGGGATTGGGCCTGTGCGCCCAGCAACCGTTCGGCCGGCTCATTCAGCAATCGTTCCGCGGCCCGATTCACCAAACGCACACGATGTTCGGGATCGAAAGCGAACACCGCGACGTTGATCTCCTCCATGACCTTGCGCAACAGTGTGGTGGCTTCGAGCGCGCCCAGGCGCTGCGCGCGAAGCGTGGTGCTCATAGCGTTCACTTGTTGCATCACCTCGCCCATGGCATCGTCGTTCTTGCCGCCGCGCGCGCGGATGGAATAGTCGCCTTCGCGCATGGCTTCCAGCAGATTCGCCAGCGTGCGCAGCGGAGATGCAACGTGTTCGCGCAACGCGAAACAAAAGCCCAGCCACACTCCCACGATCAGCACCGAAAGCGTCCACTGGACCTTGGAAGTGTAATCGCCCATCCACCACAGGATGACCATGGATGTGATGACGGCCGGCGATCCCGCCGCGAGAGCCATCAGCAGGACGCGCTGTTCGTGCACGAGCTCGGGCTTATGGAATTTCATGAACCAGCCCACCCAAAAGTGTTCACACGAGTGTGAACACGGCACGCAGGAGTGCGTGCGCCACGTCTCATAAACCGTAGCGCTGCAGGCGCCGGTACAGCGCGCTGCGGCTCAACCCCAGCGCGTTGGCGGCGTGGCTCACGTTCCCGCTGTACCGGGCCAGCGCTTTTTTGATCAGGAACGCTTCCACTTCTTCAATGCTCATGTCCTCCAGCCGCGGGCTACCTTCGCGCGACGAGCGCAGCGCTAAATCGGCCGGCTTGATTTGACTCTCCTGCGCCATCAAAACGGCACGCTCGATAACATGATTCAACTCGCGGACGTTGCCTTGCCAAGGATTGTCGAGCAGCAACTGCATAGCCGCGTGATCGAAACCGCTGATGCGTTTACGATACCGCTGGGAGTGAGTGGAAAGAAAGTGCGCCGCCAGCAAGGGAACATCTTCGCGGCGCTCGCGCAGCGGCGGAATATGGATCTCAATGGTGTTCAGCCGGAACAAAAGGTCCTGCCGAAACCGTCCGCCCTGTACCTCGTCCTCCAAATTGGCGTTGGTGGCGGAGATCACGCGGACATCCACACGCTTGGTCTTGGACGATCCGACGCGTTCCATTTCGCCGACCTCCAGAACTCGCAGCATCTTTGCTTGCAGGTTTTGCGGCACGTTGGCGATCTCGTCCAGGAACAGAGTCCCGCCGTCGGCCAGCTCGAAGCGTCCCACGCGATCGGCTTTTGCATCCGTGAAGGCGCCTTTCACATGGCCAAACAACTCGCTCTCGAATACGCCTTCCGCTAATCCGCCGGCATTCACTGTGACCATGGGCTTGGAACTGCGAGGAGAAATGGCGTACAGCGTTTTGGCAACCACCTCTTTTCCAGTGCCAGGCTCGCCTGTGATTAGCACGTTGGCGTCCGACGGCCCGACGCGCGAAATCATTTGCAGGACGGGCTGCATGGAAGGCGATTCTGCGATCAGCGACGGCACGCCCTCGGCACGCAGCAGCCGGTTCTCCGCTTCCAGACGCAGCCCTCGGCGTATTGCGTTGCTCAGGTCGATCTGCGTTTTCACGATACTGAGCAGACGTTCGTTTTCCCAGGGCTTTTGGATAAAATCGCGCGCGCCGCGGCGCATGGCTTCAACCGCCAGACCGACGGTGCCCCAGGCAGTCATCACGATGACTGGCAGAATGGAATCGATGGTCTGAATTCGCGAGAGCAGATCCAGGCCCTCCTGGCCGGACGTGGTGTCGCGCGTGTAATTGAGATCCATCAGCACCACATCGAAATCGCGCGTCTCGAGCGCGGATATGATTCCCTTTGGAGAAGTCGCGGATTCGATCTGGTAATGTTCGCCCTTGAGCAGCAGGCGCAAGGCCTCGAGTACGTCAGCCTGGTCGTCCGCGATCAGGATGCGCGGGGCTGAATCAACAAAAGATTTCATTTAAGGTTCTTCGGTTCCTCAGTTCTTCGGTTCTTCGGTTCCTGGTTCCCACAGTTTCCCAGGGTTAATGAACCGAGGAACCGATGAACCGAAGAACTGAAGAACTGGGTTGTCATTCGTATCTTAACGCGATCATCGGATCTACCCGCGTTGCCCGTCGGGCGGGAATGTAGCTGGCCGCGAAAGCCACGGCTGCGAGCAGCGCCGAAACCGAGGTCAATGTCAATGGGTCCCACGGCTTCACGTCGAACAGAAGGCTCCTCATCACGCGAGTCAAGGCCAACGCTCCGGCCGCGCCCACAGCGAGTCCGATCAAGACTAGCGCCATGCCTTGCCGGACAATCAACTGCAGGACGTCGGATGCCCGGGCTCCCAAGGCCATCCGAATTCCGATCTCGTGCGTGTATTGCGACACCGAATAGGACATCACGCCGTAGATGCCGATGGAAGCGAGGAGCAGAGCTAATCCAGCGAAAGCCGCTAACAGCAGCATGTTGAAACGCCGCGGGGCGACGGATGCCGAGAGCACTTCCTTCATCGGCCGAACCTGGAAAAGCGGCATCTCAGGATCCAGCGAGCGTACGATTTGCCGCAGGTTGGGAACAATTGCCGTCGGATCGGACGTTGTGCGAATTGCCAGGTAAAATCCATGTATCGAGGAGTCCTGCGGCATCTGCGGAATCGGCAGGTAGACGCCCGGACTTATCTCGGCGGCGAGGTTGTTCTGTTTCAGATTAGCCACTACTCCAACCACCGTGATCCAGGTTCGCGAGGACTCTTCTGGCCCCCACTTGAACCGCTTTCCAAGAACATCCTGATTGGGCCAGTAGCGCCGCGCCATGGATTCGTTGACAATCGCAACCCTTGGATTGCGTTCATTGTCGGCGTCGGTGAACAGGCGTCCTTTGTGGAGTGAGATCCCCAGCGTACGATGAAAGCTGGGTGTAACACCGGCGAAGAAAGCCGTGGTGAGCGATTTCTCGCCAGTATCCGCGCGCCCCTCCGGCGTCACTACGACATCCCATAGGCCCATCAAGGGCAGGCCCGTGGCTGCCGCCGCGGACTTCACCTCGGGGAGCGACCGGGTGCGTTCGAGAAGAGCGTTATAGAAGGATTGCACTTGGACCTTGGTCTGATATTTCGTTTCCGGCAGTGCGATGGGCAACGTCAGTAAATGATCGGGCTCGAAGCCCAGCGGCACGCCGCGCAGTTTCACGAAGCTCCGCAACAGCAGACCCGCTCCTGCCAGCAACACCAGCGAGAGAGCCACTTCCGCCACAACCAGCACACTCCGGACGCGGCTGCGCCGGAAAGCCGATGCGCCGCGGCTGCCTTCTTTCAGATCGGTGTTGAGATCTGCTTTCGAGACTTGCAGCGCGGGCGCCAATCCGAACAGCACGCCCGTGAGAATTGAAATGGCGAGCGCGAAGCCCAACACGGCGAAGTCCAACTGGGACTCGGCCAGCCGCGGAACATCTCCGGGGCTGAACTGAATCATCAACTGCGTCAGCCAGACCGCGATCAGCAGTCCCGCAGCGCCGCCCACCAGGCCGAGCAAAATGCTTTCGGTGAGCAACTGCCGCACCAGGCGGAAGCGTCCAGCGCCCAATGCCGTACGGATGGCCACTTCACGGCGCCGGCCTGCGGCCTTGGCCAGAAGCAGATTGGCCACGTTGGCGCATCCGATCAGAAGTACGAACCCTACCGCGCCCAGCAGCACCAATAGAAGGGTCTTGACGTTGCCGACCACCTGCTGGTGAAAGTCGGTTACAAAGCCGTCGAGCGAAAACAGCTTCTGTATGGCCGGCGGATATGTTGCCAGGATGCGCCGGGAAATCCGATCGATGTCTGCGCTGGCTTGCTCAATGCTCACTCCCGGCTTGCGCCTGGCGATCACGGAAACATCGAAATTGTCGCCGCGTCCCTGAGGGCCGACTCGATCGGGAGAAAACGCGATCGGCACCCAAACCTCAGGCGGCGAGTCACTCGCCAAACTCTGTATTGGAAAATCGAATTCTTTCGGCATAACGCCGATTACTTTATGCGGCTTCTGGTCAAGCACCAGCGTCTTGCCGAGGATCTCGGGATCGGAACCGAAGCGCCGTTTCCAGGCCCCGTAGCTGATCACCGCTACTGCGTCGTGGCCAAACTGGTCTTCGGCGCTGGTGAACGTGCGCCCGCGTAGAGGGGAAATGCCGAGCAGCGGAAATAGATTGGCGGATACTTGAATGCCGGAAACTCGCTCGGAGCCGGTGGGCGTTCGCAATGTGAAGTTCGCGTTTTCAAAAGCCGCGACGTTCTCGAGCGTCTGCGTTTGATCGCGATAATCGAGGTAGTCCGGCGCCGAACACGGGATCTGGGGATAGGAAGTGGCGCCAGCCAACCGTTGCCACAGCATCACCAAGCGGTCCGGCTGCCGATAGGGGAGCGGACGCAGCAATACGGCGTTGACGACGCTGAAAATCGCGGTGTTGGCGCCGATCCCGAGCGCGAGAGCCAGGATGGCAATTATAGTGAAGCCCGGTTTCTTCAGAAGCATCCGGACGGCGTAGCGAAGATCTTGCATTCCCGTTTCTCGTTTCTCGTTTCTCGTTTTCTCGTTCGTGAACGCGAAACTAGAAACGGCGGCGTAGATTAATGGTTCCGTTCACAGTCACGATGGTCAGATCCGGTCCGCCATGTCCGATCTCGCCGTCAGCATGACGCCCAGCGTATTCATCGCGCATTGCTAAGGGGAAATCGGTGTGGATGAGGCCATTTTTCGTGCCGGCGTGGACTTCCGCCGCTGCGCTGGGCGGCATTTCGAGCGTGATGCCTCCGTTCACCGTCGAAAACTTCGAAGCGCTGTTGATTCTTCCCACCGAAGCAATGATGGATCCGTTCACGGTCTCGCCCACCGCAGCGCCAGCCGTACTCAACCGCACGTTTCCGTTAACGGTGTGGGCTTCGGTGTCGGACTGAAGCGATTTGGCTTCCACTTGGCCGTTCACGGTCCGGCCGACGAATCGCACACCCTTCGGCAGACGCACAGTGAAGTCGATATTCACGTCGTTGCTGGGGGCGTTCAACGGACTTCTCGCACCGGGCTGGCATTCCGAGCGCCGGCCGTCCGCCGAAGGGTACACCGCGCAGAAAGTTATTCCGCCGTTGTGCTCAACTACCTGCACTTCAATGCCGGCAGCGGCGTACACTCCACCGGTTTTGTAGGCCACCACCTCGACATCGTTTCCGGTGGCGGGTTCGGCATGAATGCTGCCATTGATTCCCCGGATCTCAACCAGTTGTCCGGCAGGCACCTTGCCCCTCCAGTGAAAAGCGTCGTTACCAGCGGGGCCAAACCAAGCAGCGAGAACAGTAAGCACGACGAACGTTGTCGAAAACATCTCAAATCTCCCTTCCAACAAATCGTTTCTGGTTTCTAGTTTCTGGTTTCTGGTTCGCGTACCTCGGCGAACGTAGCCAACCAGAAACCAGAAACCAGAAACCAGGAACCAGAAACGTTCTTACTCATATCGCAACGCCTGCATCGGATCCACCCGCATCGCTCGTCGCGCCGGAAGATAACTGGCACCGACCGCGACCGCGCATAAGACCAGCGGCAGAGTGGTGAAGGTCAGCCAGTCCATGGGACTCACGTTGAACAGCAGGGTCCGCAAATAACGTGTCAACGCAAACGCGCCCGCCAATCCGGCAGCCGTTCCAATCAGCGCCAGCAGCAAGCCTTGCCCCACTACTAACCGCAGAACCTGATCGCTCTGCGCGCCCAGCGCCACACGGATTCCGATTTCGTGGGTGCGCTGCGCCACCGAATAAGACATAACGCCGAAGATCCCGATCGCCGCCAGCAGCAGCGCCAGCCCAGCGAAGATTGCGAGCAGCACGGATTGGAAGCGCGGGCGCGCCACCGCTTTCGAAAGAAACATATCCAGGGGCTGGATATTGGCGATAGCCTGGTCCTTATCATAAGCGTGGATGATCTGCTCGGCCACCGGCGCGAGCTTCGTCGGATCCCCTCCGGTGCGGATCATGAGTGTCGCGATGTTCTGGGTCTCCTGGGCGTTCGGAAAGTAAACGGTCGGCCGTGCTTCTTTGTCCAGACCATCATGCTTCACGTCGCCCACCACGCCGACGATCTGGTAGGGCGTTTCGCGGCTCCACTGCACAAATAAACGCTGGCCAATCGGATCCATGTTCGGAAACTGCTGGCGCGCCAGCGACTGGCTGACGATGGTCACCTGCGGCGTAGCTTGCTGATCGCGCTCCGTAAAAAGCCGGCCGCTTATCAGCGGGATTCCCAGGGTAGGGAAGTAGCCCGGCGTGACAATCGAAACGCCGGTGACCGGCGCTTCACTCGGATTGGGAGTCGGCCGGCCGGCAACCCAAAATCCTGTGGCCGGCAGCACTCCGCCGAGCGGCGGAAATTGAATGGAGCCTGTGGATACCACGCCAGGCACTTGCGCGATGCGATGCAGGATTTCATCGAGCCCTGACGAGGTTGCTTTCAGATCCCTGTATCTGGGGTTGGTCAAGCCGATACGCATGGACAGGATGTGATCCGGCTCGAAGCCCGGCGCGACATGTTCCAACCGTATGAAGCTCCGGATCAACAGTCCCGCGCCTATGAGCAGCACGAGCGCAACGGCCATTTCGCCGGCCACTAAGGCAGCTCGCATGCGATTCCGGCGGAGGCTGGAGGAAACCGCGCGGCCGCCTTCCTTTAATGTGTCGCTCAAGTCCGGACGCGAAGCTCGCAATGCAGGAAGCAATCCAAACAGCACCGCAGTGCCGAGAGAGAGAGCCACTGTGAATGCCAGAACATTGCCATCGATGGTCACGCTGTTCACTTTGGCTACGGACATACTATCGGGCAGCATGGCTAGCAAAAGATCCTTGGCCCAAACCGCCAGCATCAACCCCATCGATCCTCCGGCGATGCCGAGAAGCAGGCTTTCCGCCAGCAACTGACGGACGATGCGGGCACGCGTTGCTCCGAGTGATGTTCGGATGGCCATTTCGCGCTGCCTCGAGCTAGACCGCATCAACATCAGGTTCGCGACATTGGCGCACGCAATCAGCAACACTAGGCCGACCGCGCTTAATAGCACCAGCAGCGGCGTTCTCAAATCGCCAGTGAACTGCTGGCGCAGCGGAATTACGGTGGCGCCCCAATTCCTGTTGAAGTCCGGGTACTCCCGCGCCAGTTGCGCCATGATGACGTTCATTTCGGCTTGCGCTTGGGAACGAGTGACGCCAGGCCGCAGGCGGGCGATGGGCGCCAGATACCGGCCCTGGCCCTGGCGCTGCGTTTCAGGATGCAGCGTGGTCAATTTCCAAATGTCGGCCTTCACATCCGGAAATCGAAAGCCGGCAGGCAACACTCCGATTACGGTGGTGGGGTTACCTCGGATCGTGAGTTTCTTGCCGACAATATGCGGATCGGCGCCGAATCGACGCCGCCAGAATCCGTCACTCAGCAGAGCGACGTCGGGAGCGGTGGGGAGTTCTTCTTCGGTCAGAAAGTCGCGGCCCATAGCCGGGTGAACCCCTAACGTTGAGAGGAATCCGCGCGTCACGTAACCGCCGGGAACCTCTTCAGGCGTGCCGCCGCCGGTCAGGCTCATGGTCAAATCGTAGGGAAAGTACGCGGAGATTTGTTCGAACGAGTGGTTGCGCTTCTGCCAGTCGGCCACATTCTGCGGGTTCGCGACATTGTACTTCTCACCTTGAGGGCTGGATTCCCGAATGGATACTAGCCGTCCCGGGTCTACGAAGGGCATCGGCCGGAGCAGGACGGCATTCACCACGCTAAAAATGGCAGTGTTGGCGCCAATTCCGAGAACTAGCGCGAGCAGCGCCACAGCGCTGAATCCGGGACTTCTCCAGAGGACGCGAGTAGCGAAGCGAAGGTCCTTCCAGAGGCTCTGCATAATCGGAGCAATGGTGCAAGTTCCGTGCCAATTGCAACTTCCAGTTAATCAGTCAGTTACGGGTGGGACATGTTCGGTTGTGGGACGCCTGACGACGGAAACGCACAGGGGAAACCGTTTCTCGTTTCTCGTTTCTCGTTGGGAACGCTCGATGACTAAGAACGAGAAACGATGAACGAGAAACGGCTTTAGGAACCAGTATCCGTAATCCAGCCGTCGTTAATATTGATAATCCGGTTCCCGTACTCCGCGTTTTTCTCGTTGTGCGTTACCTGGACGATCGTGGTGCCGCCGTCATTTAACTTCTTGAACAGCTCCATGATCTCTTTGCCTTGGCTCGAATGCAGGTTGCCAGTGGGTTCGTCGGCCAGAATGATTTTGGGGCTGGCCACGATGGCGCGGGCGATGGCCACCAGTTGCTGCTGTCCGCCGGAGAGCTGGTTGGGATACAGGTCCTTTTTTCCTACGATCTGAAACCGGTCCAGGACGTCGCAGACGATACTGTCGCGTTCCCCCTTTTTGATATTGCGATAGGACAGCGGAATGTCGAGGTTCTCGTAGACAGTGAGCGAATCCAGCAGATGATAGCTTTGAAAGACGAAACCGAAGTATTTCTTGTACAGCTCCATGCGATCTTTCTTGTTGAGCTTATGGATGGCATGCTCTACCAGGTAGTATTCGCCGGTCCAGGCGCTGTCGTGCATCCCGAGTAAGTGCAGCATCGTGGATTTGCCCGCCCCGGAAGGGCCCATGATGGAGACGAACTCGCCTTCCTTGATTTCGACGTTGATGCGGCGCAATACAAAAGTTTTGGTCGGCCCGTGCTCAAAGTATTTCTCGACGTTCCGAAGCGTGAGGATCGGTGAACTCATAGTGTATGTCTCATTGTAGGGCAAGTCTCCGACTTGCCCAGCGATGCAAGCCGGAGGCTTGCGGTACGGCTGCCGGTACAGCTATTCATATCGCAAGGCCACCATGGGGTCCACGGATGTCGCGCGGCGGGCGGGGACATAAGTGGCGACCAAAGCTACCAGAATAAGCAGCACCGAAACAGCCGCGAAGGTAGCGGCGTCGGTCGGCTTCACGTCGAAAAGCAGGTTCTGCAACACGCGCGTAACACCGAAGGCGCCGGCCAGACCTATCGCGACGCCTGCCAGAACCAGGAAAGCGCTCTTCAGCATCACGGAACGGAAAATGTCGCTGCGCTGCGCGCCCAGAGCTACGCGGATTCCGATCTCGCGCGTGCGTTGCGCCACTGAATATGCCATCACGCCGTAGATGCCGAGGCTGGCGAGTAACAGCGCGATTGCGGAGAACGATCCGAGCATGCGGGAATAGAAGCGCGGCTCAGCAACGGTGGCGCTTACCATCTCCTCCATGGTCGACATCAATTGAACGGGTTGGTTTGGATCCACTTCGCGAAACCGGCTGCGCATCAGGCCCGGAAGCGCGGCCAGATTTCCATTGGCGCGGACCACGTATGCCATTTGAAACAGGAAGAACGAGTGGGATACCTGTGTCAAAGGCTGATATACCGCTGGGATTGGCGCCTTTTCCGCGAGATTCTGCTGCTTTACATCGTCCACGACGCCAACTACGGTTAGCCAATCCTGCGGTTTGGGCTGATCCTCAAGAGTGACCCGTTTGCCGATTGGATCTTGATCGCCCCAAGCCCGCCGAGCGACGGATTCGGAAACGATGGCGACGCCGGGAGAGCGTTCGGTGTCGCGGTTGTCGAACATGCGGCCGGTCAAGAGCTGGATGCCCATGGCACGGAAATACCCGGGAGTTACTCCTGGTTTGCTGACGTCGAAATGAGCGGCTGGTTGCGTACCAGCCTCGGAATAGAAATCGCCCCGAACCAGCGCTTCGCCGAAGGGAAGCCAGTTCACGGCTCCCGCGGAAGTCACTCCGGGCAGCGCCTCCAGCTTCTGGATCACCTGGTTGTGGCGTGCAATCAGTTGCTGAGTACTTTGCTGCTCGTTGAACGGAAGATTGACAGTCAGGACGAACGCGCTTTCCGGATGGAAACCGGGATTCACGGAACGCAACCGGACGAAGCTCTTAATCATAAGTCCGGCGCCGATCAGCAGCACAAGAGATAGGGCGATTTCACCGGCCACCAGGACGCTGCGCAAGCTCTGCGCGCCCGCGATCCGGCGGTCGCCTTGTTTCAGGGATTCGGATAGCCTCGCTTTCGACAATTGCATCGCGGGAGCAATTCCGAAGATCAGGCTGGTTGCAAGCGACAACAAAAACGTGAACAGCAAGACCTGTCCGTTGATTCCAACTTCGGCGAGCCTGGGAATCATTCCCTCCGGCACCATTCTCACCAGGAGGGAAACACCCCACAAAGCCACCAACAACCCGATCGCGCCGCCGCAGATTGCGAGCAGGGTGCTTTCGGTCAGCAATTGCCGGATGAGCCGCGAGCGGCTGGCTCCAAGCGACGCACGTACGGCCACTTCCTGCCGCCGTCCGGCGCCACGCGCCAGCAGGAGATTCGCCACATTGGCGCACGCAATCAGGAGGATGAAACCGACGGCGCCGAGAAGAACCAACAGCGAAGGACGAATCTTTCCCACCACGGACTCATGCAGGGAGATTACACCAGCGGTCTTTCCGGCGTTCGGTTCTGAAGGCTGTAACCTCTGGGCGATGGCCTGGGTTTCCGATCGTGCTTGCTCGATGCCGATGCCAGGTTTGAGCCGGCCGATCACCCAGTATGCCCAGCTGTTGCCTTTCTCCAGCTTGACCGTGAGCGGCGTCCAGAGTTCGGCTTCGGCGGGAAAGGCAAACCCCGGTGGCATCACGCCGATAATGGTGTGAGGCGCGCCGTCAAGCTTGATGCTCTTGCCAAGGATGGACCGATCCGCTCCAAAGTGAGAGCGCCACAGCTTGTCGCTGAGCACCACCACGTCCGCTTCATCCTCAGAGCGAAAGGTCCGTCCCATCTGCGCGTCCACTCCCAAAGCCGGCCAAAAGTTTGGTGTTGCTGTCCAGCCGTGCACCGGAGCCGGCTCGCCAATTCCGGTAAGGTTCGTGGGGCCGCTGTTGAACGCGCTGATATGCTCGAAGGCCGTGCTCTGTTTTTGGAAGTCCAGGAGGACCCGGTCCGGCATCAGGGCGAGATCGCCGAACTGCGACGTGTAGATCCGGCAAATTCGCTGGGGATACTGGAATGGCAGCGGGCGTAGAAGCACCGAGTTCACCACCGTGAAGATAGCCGAGTTCGCTCCGATGCCGAGCGCGAGGGCGAGCAGGGCGATGGCGGTGAAGGCGGGGGTCTTCCAGAGCGTGCGTAGCGCAAACCGAACATCTTGAGCGAGAGCGTTCATGAAATTGGACACAATACAGCCTAATGTCCCCGCGCTTACGCTTGGGGCTCCCGGTTGGCATTCGATTTCAGGTGCGATGTAGCCCCGCGCGTCAGCGAGGGGACTCGTCCAAAATATAGGCGATACGCGATAGAACTTCGTTCCGGATCGGGCACGAATCCACGCTGACGGCGTTTTGCATTTGCATTGAATCCAGCACGTCGGGAACTCTCAAAGACGCCATCTTCGAGAATCCCACCATCACGACAGCGATGAAGAATACCGCAAGAAAATCAATGTTCCAGCGCAGCATTACGATCTCCCACGCTCTCCTCCACAATCCTTCCGTCAAAGAGGCGGATGGTACGGTCCGCATAGCGTGCGTAACGGGGATCGTGGGTTACCATGCAAATGGTTGCGCCGCCGCGATGCAATTCGCGCAGCAATTCCATAACAGCTTCGCCGTTCGTAGAATCCAAGTTTCCAGTCGGCTCGTCCGCCAGCAGGATGGAGGGGTCGCCTGCTAAAGCTCGCGCCACGGCGACGCGCTGCTGTTGACCTCCGGATAGCTGGGATGGGTAGTGCTTGATGCGATGCGACATTCCCACACGCTCCAGAGCATCGTGAACGCGCTTCTTGCGCTCGGCTGATGGCATCCCGCGATAGGTGAGCGGCAGCTCGACGTTTTCATACACCGTCAGATCGCCAATCAGATTGAACGCCTGGAAAATGAATCCGATCTCGCGATTGCGGATGCGGGCGCGTTCGGAGAGCTTCAAGCCCTGCACTTGTTTTCCGTTCAACACATAGGAACCATCGCTGGGCGAATCGAGCAACCCAAGAATGGCGAGCAGCGTGGACTTGCCGCAGCCCGAGGGTCCCGCGATGGAGAGATACTCGCCTTTCTTGATGTGCAGGTGAATGCCGGCCAGCGCATGCGTCTCCACTTCGTCGGTGACAAATACTTTTGTCACTGCGTCCAAGCTAATTAAAGCATCTGGGTCGTTTGCCATGAATTGATCCCTTTCCTTAATTCAGCCGGATGCGATTATAGGCATCCTGAGCCGACATATCCGATAATACTACCTGATCTCCCACCTTCAATCCATCCACAACCTCGATGGTATTCACTGAACTGCGTCCCAGGGTCACTGGAACCTTCTGCGCTTCCTTGCTATCCGGGTCTAACTTGAACAACATAATCTTGGCGCCGGGCTGGCCAATCACCGGCCGTGCAACGTAAACCACATCGGCCAGGCGCTCGATGGTGATTGTTCCGTCCACACTCAAATCGGGGCGCATACCGTCCGCGTGTCCCTCCAGTTTGACGTCCACATCCACGGTTCCGTTGGTAGAAGCCGGATCAATTCGCGTAACATGCCCTGGAATAATCCCGTTGCGGGTGTCCACCTGCGCCACTTGCCCGATCGCGACGTCCTTGGCCTGCGTCTCGGGAATCTTGAGAGTGGCCTTGAGGCGGTTGGGTTGTGCGATTTTCGCTAATATGGTCCCGGGCTGCACGCGCATGCCTTGTTCCAGAGGCAATGCGGTGGTACCCAACTGCTGCAGCGTGCCTTCCACGCCGGCGCGGATGGTTAGCTCGTCAACCTGTTCCTTCTTGAGCTTATACTTCTCCTTCAGGTTCTCAATCGCCACCTTCTGGTTTTCAAGTTGCGCCTTGACCGATTCAATATTGATATCCAACTGCTTCTTCGAAAGGTCGTACCGCTTCTTCAAATCTTCCCATTTTGCCGCTGACAGTGTGGCATCAATGTCCGATTTCAAATCCAACTTGTTTAGCTGCTTATCGCGGTCCGCCTGCAAACCGGCCTGATTCATATCCGATTGAACCTGCTCGGTAATAGCCTCTTGTGCCAGACGCGCTGTTTCGAGCGTCACCTTCAAGTTGTCGTACACAGCCTGCGCCTGTTTGATCTGTGCCTCCAGATCCGCCACATCCTGCTCCATCTGGGGATTCTTGAGGATCATGATCACGTCGTTGGGGTGGAGCTTCGCGCCAGGAAGGAAGTTGAGCTTTTCCACGCGGCTCTCGAACTGAGCGGGAATCCAGTTATACTCTTCTACAACCAAGGTGCCCAAACCACGCACCTCGCGAAGCATTGGGCCGCGCTTGACGCTATCGATCCAGACCGTGGCCCGATCCACCGAGGGCGCGGCTGGCTTAAGGCGGGAAAGACCCCATGTTATCAATGGGATCGCCGCTACAACGACGGCGATCAGCGCGATTCTCTTAATCAGCTTCTTACGTGCGACTTCTTTACCGCGAGGGACATCCATGGAATTTCTCCCAATACTGGTGGGCAACTACCCTGCCAATACCAATCCTACTGAAAAATAAGGCTCGAAGGCTTGCCCAGGCTCGCCATCTGTCCGTTTGTGGGATAGCTGTGTACGCGCTGGGACAAGAATCCATTCGTGCAAAACGAACCCAACGGCCGGTTAGCTCTTCAATTTCATTTTACTCCACGTAGCCGGGGAAACGTCCCCTTGCTTACGCGGGGGGCTACATTCCCGATTCCGACGACTGTGATCGCGGTACTAATAGCCCCGCACGTCAGTGAGGGGACTTAATCGAAGCGGAGAGCGGTGACGGGATCGATGCGTGTCGCCTTCCAGGCAGGGATCAGGCAAGCGCCCAGCGCCACGGCGAGAATCAGAACCGGGACCGCGATCAAGGTCAGAGGGTCGGCCGGGGACACTCCGTAGAGCCAGCTCGTGCCCAGGCGAGTGAGAGCCAGAGCGCCTGCTAGACCGAACACCAGCCCCGCCGCCACCAGTGCCAATCCCTTCCCGACCACCAGGCTGAGCACCCGCGCGGCCGATGCTCCAAGCGCGATGCGAATGCCGATTTCAGCAGTCCTCTGCTTCACTGCGTAGGCCATCAATCCGTACAAGCCGACCAGCGCCAGGAACACGGCAACTGCGGCGAAAACAGAAAGCACCACGGTCTGAAAGCGCCGGGCGCGGGTGGCTTCCGACATGAACTGGCGCATGGTACCGGCGTGCTCGGGAGCGATGGTTGAGTCGATGCTTCGGATGATCTTCGCGATCGAGGAGATGAGTTGATCGGGAGCAGACGTAGTGCGGATGGTGAGGTATGCGTGATTATCGGGCATCTGCAAGAACGGTGAGTAGATCATGGGACGCGGCGATTCTTCGAGGCTGGAACTGCGGACGTCGGCGACCACCCCGACTATGGTGTGCCACTGGTCCCTGCTACGGAACTGCTGGCCGATCACCGGCTCCCGTGGGAAATAAAGTTTCGCGAAGCTTTGGCTGACCATCATTTCGGCCGGATGATCGCGCACAGCCTCGTCGGCGAAGAAGCGGCCTTCCAGAAGCCGAATCCCCATGGATTCGAAATACGCGGTGGTCGCCGTTCGGGCATCCGCGGTTTCATCCTTCTTGACGGTGTGTCCCTTGATTTCGACGGTGGTGATGCTTTCGCGGTGACTCAACGGCAGGGCGCCGACCAAACCGAACGATGTGACTCCGGGCAGTTGATTCACCTGGGCGATCAGACTGCGGAAGTAGTCGTCCAGTTTCTGAGGCGTGCCATAACGTTCATCCAGAATGATGTTCATGGTCAGAGTGGAGGGAGCAAATCCGGTATCGACGGATTGGACTTTGAGGTAGCTGCGAATCAACAATCCCGCGCCGGCTAGCAGAATCACCGATAACGCTACCTGCGTAATGATCAAACAATTGCGCAATCGATTGGAGGTCCCTGCGATGCCTTTGTTGCCGCCTTGCTTCAAGAGACTGCTGACATTTACACGCGATGCCGCTAGCGCGGGGAGCAGCCCGAACGCGAGGCCGGTGAGGAGGGAGGCTCCGGCGGTGAACAGGAGCACGCGGGCGTCGAGCGAGGTTTCATTCAGACGCGGAATATCTCCCGGGTGAAGGCGCAATATCAGTCGCAGTGCGCCATACGCAATCAGCACGCCCAGCATTCCGCCACCCAAGGCCAGCAGCAACGCTTCCGTTAACATCTGGCGAACCAGGCGGACGCGCTCGGCGCCGAGAGCACTCCGGATGCCCATTTCGTGGACACGGCCGGCGGCCCGAGCCAGCAGCAGATTTGCGACATTGCTGCAGGCGATCAGCAAAACCATGGAGACGGCTCCCAGTAGCAACCACAACAGCGGCCGCACGGGACCCACGGCGGTATCGATAAACGGCCTGACGAGCGCCACCCAGCCTCTCCATTCCGGTGGGTGCAGGACGGGATCGAGACGGGCTTCGAGGGCACTCATCTCGGCTTGCGCCTGTTTCAAAGTGACGCCGGGTTTCAGGCGGCCAATTACCAGACCGCCGCCGCCCGCCCAGTCCGTCTTCTGTTGGGGCGTCAAAGCCGCGGGAATCCAAAGATCCGTGGCGGCAACGTCTCTGTCTGAATAGGGAAAATCTGCCCTATGCGGATATTGGAATCCACGCGGCATTACGCCAACAATCGCGTAGATCTCATGATTCAAATGCAGCGTCTTTCCTAACACGCTGGGCGCGCCGCCATAACGGGAGCGCCACAGCGCGTCGCTAATGACAACCACGTGCTCGTGGCCGGGCTGATCGTCCGCGGGTTCAATGGCACGGCCCAGCTGCGGAGATGCTCCGAGTGTATGGAAGAAGTTGCCGGCCACGGAAGCCTCACCGACGCGCTGGACTCTATCCGCGTCGATCATTTTGAATAACTCCTGATTGAACATCGTGAGATCGGAGAAGGATTGGTTGTTTTGCCAGGCGTAGAAATCCGGACTGGAGGGCGCCATCTCCAGCGGCATAACCTTGAAGCGTGGATTCGGCATCCAGATATAAACCAGGCGCTGCGGGTCGCCATATGGCAACGAGCGGAGCAGCACCGCGTTGATCAAACTGAAAACTGCTGTGGTGGCGCCAATGCCGAGCGCCATGGCGAACAACGCCACTAGCGTGAAGGCCGGCGATTTCCGGATCATGCGGGCTCCGTAGACGAGATCGGCGGCGACGATGTGGAAGTGTTCCCTGGGAGCGCTGAAAGCCACATCCGCGAGTGTGTCCAGCCAGACGCGTAGCGCGGGCTCGGAGTGGAGGCGATCTTCAAAGAGCTGCTCCATCTGAGATCCGTACTCGTGCCGGAACTCGGCCGGGTAGGCGAAGAGCAACGCGCGATAGATTCTAACTGCGCTTCGGCGCAAGGCCATAAACCCTCGCTTGCTCCACCATCTCCGATAATCGGGCGGCTTCCGCCTTTACGACTTTGCGGCCGAAATGCGTGAGCCGGTAGTATCGCCGGCGCTCGTCGTCATTCGACGCATCCGGCCGGTCTTTGTCGCGCAGCTCGATGATTAGACCTTGCTCCAGCATGCGTTTGATGGAGCCGTAGAGTGTGCCGGGGCTGAGCCGCATACTGCCGCCGGTTCGTTCGGCGACATCCTGCATGATCGAGTAGCCATGCTGATCGCGATCCGCCAGCGCGACAAGGATGTGGAAGACTTGCGGCGTCAGAGGAAGCAGGTCGTTGGGATTTGTCACGCTTAGGATTATACCGCATGACGATATAGCGTTGGGCGATACAGTAGCTGAGCGGTATACTCACTGGTGCCGTGGCAAGCATGGAAACACAACGCCAGACCGACGCAACCTGCTATAGCGAAGACGGCGTTGACCTCACCATGATCCGTTGGATGCTTTCGCTCACTCCGGCTGAACGGCTCGAGGTATTGCAGGCTGCGGTCAACAGCATTCTTGAGATGCGCGAGTGGGCGGGCAAGAACGAACGCAGATCCTCGAGTATGTAGTGGCGCGCGGTTCGCGCCCTCGCGCAGTGTTCTCGAAAGATTCAGGCGGTGCAGCCCATCCCGGCGATGAAAAACTTCGACCAGTGGTGGGGCGGACGCCCTCGTCCGCGCCGGACCCCCTGGTCCGGCTCTGCGCGTTGTGGCCAGAGGCCGACGAGGGCGTCGGCAGCGGACCAGGGGGGCCGCCCCACACCACGTCGGCCTGCAACTACTGGCTTTCTTCTTTACCCATGTACAGCTCGCTCACCAGCTCCCGGTTATTCTCCAGCACACGATTCCTGCGGACCTTCATGGTAGGAGTCAGCTCGCCGGTTTCGATGGAAAAATCGCGTTCCAAAATGCGGAACTTGCGGATCTGCTCAAAAGGAGCGAGCTGTTTATTTACACGCGCCACTGCCTTCTGGATCTCAGTCACCACCGGCGGCGCCACGGCAACCTCGCCCGGCTCACGCCCCTTGAACGGCTCCATGCCCTTCAACGTTTCGGCGTTTGCGACGTTTATGGTCATGAGCGCGGTGACAAACGGCAGACGGTCGCCGATCAGGACCACTTGGTTGACGATCGGCTCCGCCTTGAAGAGGCCCTCAATGCGCGCGGGATAAATCTTCTTGCCGTTGGAAGACACAATCAGTTCCTTCTTGCGGCCGGTGATGTAGACATAGCCGCCGGAGTCCACTTCGGCGATGTCGCCCGTGCATAACCAGCCGTCGCGCAGGACCGCGGCGGTGGATGCTGGGTCCTTATAATATCCAGCGAAGAGCGTGGCGCTTTTCGCCAACAGCTCGCCATCTTCCGCGAGACGCAGCTCGACACCCGGCAGTGCGACGCCGATACTTCCGGATTTCGGGCGGTCGAGAGGATTGAGCGTAAGGACGCCACCCTCGGTGAGCCCGTAGCCCTCAATCAGCGGCATGCCGATTGCGGCATAAAATCGGCCGAGCTCTTTGCCGAGTGGCGCCGCACCGGAGGCAGCGATACGAAGCCGGCCTCCCAGGCGCGCGCGGATCTTTGAGAACACCAGCCGCTCGGCAAGCTTGAGCATGTTCTGCATCCATTTCGGAACGGGCTTGCCTTCCTCGTTCAGCCGGGCGACTTCGGAGCCTATCCCGACCGCGCCGAGGAACACTTTCCTGGCGAGACCGCTCTTTTTCTTGACCTCCGCATTTATGCTGGCGAAAATCCGTTCCCACACCCGTGGCGGCGCCAGAAGAAAAGTGGGGCGAATAGTCTTCATTTCGCTCGGCAGCTTGGCGAGGCTTTCGGAAAACCAGACCGGAACGCCCATCTCAATAGGCAACAACTCAATCACCACGCGCTGCGCGATATGCGCGGAGGGAAGGAAACTGATGGTGCANNAGACCCATTTTGGGTTCGCCGGTGGCGCCGGAGGTGAGGTACAGAATGGCAAGGTCTTCCGGCCGAACTTCGGCGTGGATCTTGTCGAAGGCCTGCGGATCGTCCGCCAGCGATTTTCGTCCTTCCGCGCGCAAGCCTTCCAAGGTGAGGACATTCTCCGCCTCTCCGGTCAGCACGATCCACTGCACTGGTAATGGCGGCTGGCCGGCAGCTTCCATCAGCGCCAGCATGCTCTTTGCGTCTTCGACGAAGACGGCTTTGGCGTCGCTGGCGCGCAGGTTGCCGATCTGGTCCGGCAAAGGATATGTTGTGTAGAGCGCCGCGGCGATTGAGCCATTGGCCATGATGCCGAGATCGGCCACGTAGAATTCAGCGCGAGTCTCGGCGTGGATGGCCACCACATCGCCTTTGCCGATGCCGAGCCTCCGCAATCCGCACGCAATCTCCTGGACCGCACACTTGTACTCGATCCATGAATAGGTCTGATACTTGCCCTTCCCGATGGGCTGGTGGAGCGCGGGAGCTTTTCCGTAACGTTGGGCGGCCTGTTCCAGGACCGCATACATGGTGCGAGAGCCCATGAGATTATTCTAGGTGAAGCACCGGAGGTGTGTTTTGGGGATGGCATGGATCAAAGAGTTGGAGGTAGCAGCGCGGGCCGCACGGAATGCGGCCGAGGTCGCGCTACGGATGCAACCCGGTATCACTTCGGAATCCAAATCCGACCATTCTCCTGTGACGCCAGCCGATCGGGAGTGCGAGCGCCTGATTGCGGGCATCTTGAGCGAGGCATTTCCTGACGACGGCATTTTGGGCGAAGAAGGGGCGCGTGCGGTATCGCGGAGTGGACGTAGATGGATTATCGATCCCATCGACGGCACGCGCGATTATCTGCGCGGCAATGCGCTGTGGGCGAATCTGATTGCGCTGGAGGTGGCAGATGAGGTGATGGTTGGGGTCGTCAATCTGCCGATGCTAGGCAGTCTGTACAAGGCCAGCCGTGAGGGCGGGGCGTATCGCAACGATTCGCGCATGCATGTGTCTTCCAAGAAAACCGTCGAAGAGTCTGTGTTGTGCTACAGCCAGTTCAACCGGCCGGAACGCGTTCCGTTCAAAGCGCAGCTTCCGGATTGGATGGCGCGCTTCTGGGCGGTGCGCGATTTGGGAGGCGCGCCGGACGCGATGATGGTGGCTGCGGGGCAAGCCGAAATCTGGATCGAGCCGCGCGCGGCGGCCTGGGATTTCGCGCCCCTCAAGGTGATCGTCGAAGAAGCCGGCGCCAGGTTCCTTAACTTCGATGGCGGAAGCAGCATTCACGCGGGAAACGCCGTCGTGTTTACGCCAGGGCTGGAGGGGGAAGTGAAGCGTTTGCTCGGGCTCGGTACATAACAGGATTTTAATTTCCTCCGCCGAAACTCCATACGGCCCTACGTGCTTACACGTATGGAGGAAGACAAAAAATGAAAAGAATGATTTTGACTTTCGTAACGGCCGGATTGATTGCGGGCACAACTGGAATTACGTTCGCTGACGACATTCACCAGCGTAAGGTGAACCAGCAAGAGCGCATCGGGAACGGCGTCAAGAATGGTACTCTCAGCCCCAGGGAGACGGCCAATCTGGAAAACAAGGAAGCCAGGCTTAACCACGAGATCCATCACGATCGCGTGCAGAACGGTGGCAATCTGACAAACAAAGAGAAGGCCCAGGTCAATCGGCAGCAGAACCATCTCAGCCGGCAAATATACAAAGACAAGCACGACGGCAAGTAATCGGAGGGCTAATGCCCTGTTTGTCCCCTTGCTGACGCGCGGGGCTACAATGCAACGTGTCGCACTCGAGGTAGCCCCGCGCGTGAGCAAGGGGATCTGCTCACTTCAGGAACATCGCGAAGCGCGCCATGGCTTCCTGGACAATCTGCTTTTCGGCCGCGTAGCAGATACGCACGGACCCTTCGCCGCCTGCTCCAAACGCCACGCCCGGCGCCAGCCCGACATGGGTGTCCATGAGCAGACGCTTGCAGAAGTCAAATGAATCGGTGACTCCGGCGATTTTTGGGAACAGGTAGAACGCGCCATCCGGCTTTGGTACGGTAACGCGCGGCATCTTGGCCAGCGCGGCCAGGCAGAAGTCGCGATTCTCCCTGAGCCTTACCAGCATCTCGGCGAGCGTATTCTCGCCCCACAGCAATGCCGTCTCGGCCGCGCGTTGGGCGAAGCTGGGCGCGTGCGAAATGATGAACTCGTTGAGTTGCGTGGCACGCGCGCACAGATCGCGACGCGATACCAGCCAGCCCAGTCGCCAGCCTGTCATGCAATACATCTTCGAGAAAGATTGCACCACGATGACCGCGTCGTCGCGAGTGGCGAGCTTCAGAATGCTGGGTGCGGGCGTGGTGGGCTTGGGGCCGGTATAGTTCAACCGCTCGTACACTTCGTCGGCCATCAGCCACAAGTTGTGACGGCGCGTGAATTCCAGTAATTGCCGCTGCTCATCCACGGTAGCCACCCAGCCGAGCGGATTCGAAGGCGATGTGTACAACAACATGCGCGTGCGTGGGGTGACGGCGGCTTCGAGCGCCGCGAAATCGATTTGATAACGATCGCCGACGAGTGGATGCGGGATCTCAACGGCCGTGGCGTTGAACATCGCGACATTCGAAGATCCGTTGGGCCACGCCGGCGTCAGCACCAGCGCTTCATCGCCCGGATCGAGAACGCAGCGAATACCGACATTGAGCGCTTGGACACCGGACGCCGTGATGACAATCTCGCCGGCCGGATCCAGCTCCACGCCCTGCAGCTCCTGGTAATAACGCGCCAGCGCCTTGCGCAGCGACGGCAGGCCGGCGTTTTCGGTGTAGAACGTGAAGCCGTCCGCCATGGCCTTCTGCGCCGCACGCTTGATATATTCAGGCGTCGGCAGATTCGACTCACCGAAATAAAGTTTCAATACACCATCCATCCCCATTGCGATTTCGGCCAATTCGCGGATGCGGGAGTGTGGAACGCGCAGCGCGGAGGCTGCGAGGGTAGCAGACATGCTTTTTCTAGTTTAGATTCCTTCGAAGATTGCGGAAACAGGGGTAGAGAATCCGGGCAGGATATTGGGGTCTTCGAGCATCTGATTCTGCTCGAACTTCTTTGACAAGCCGGCGGCGTCGAAAATTCGGACTGCGCGCTGCTGGGGAAACGCAACCCAGACAGATTTGCCACCATGGGCAAGGTAGAGGCCAACCTTCTCTTCCAATCTCGCTGCCGTCTCTGAAGAAACGACTTCAATCGCGATTTCAGGCGCGCCATGCAACCAGTCAGTGGTTCCGGGTACAACGCGGCCAGGAAACACTACGCTGAGATCCGGGATTAGAGAGCTGTAGTCGTCGAGCTGGAACATCGTTTCCGCGAATAACTCACCAAGGGGGTTCTGCGCGAGCCAGACCACGAGGATGCGAAGCAGGTTCTTCTTGACGATTTCATGCGGAGCCTTACCATAGCCCATGGTGACAACTTCGCCTCCAATGAGCTCCATGCGTTCGCCTTCTGGCTCGGGTAATTGCAGGAACTCTCGGACTGTCACCATCGTCGTGGTCGCGCCCATAGTTTGATTCTACTCTCTCTGGTTGGTAAACTGCCGAACNNTGTTATGACGCCTTCTACAAAATCAGCACGGATCACAATTTTCCACCCGATTTTCCGTCGCCCAGCGTAGCTGCTGACATCCTGCGGGGCGCATTCTCGCATCCTGGCTTTTATTGCGTAGTTGCGGAACAGGATGGACGGATTGTCGGCAGCAACTGTCTGGACGAGCGAGACTCCATTGCAGGCCTTGGACCGATTACCGTGGATCCGGCCATCCAAAATGCACGCGTTGGCCGGCAACTCATGGAGACTGTGCTAGACAGGGCTGCGTCGCGCAATTTTGCCGGGGTTCGCCTAGTGCAGGCTGCGTTCCACAATCGTTCGTTGTCCCTATACACGAAGCTCGGCTTCGTGGCGCGCGAGCCGCTTTCGGTGATGCAGGGGCCCGCAATCGGAAAGCGCGTGGACGGCTGTACGGTGCGTCCGGCGCAACTGTCAGATTTGGACGAGTGCAATCGCGTATGCCGGAATGTTCACGGCCATGCTCGCGGTGGACAACTGAAGGACGCGATCAATCATGCAACCGCGACCGTTGTAGAGCGCGGCGGAAAGATCACCGGATACGCAACAGCGTTGGCGTTCTTCGGACACACCGTAGCGGAAACGAATCCGGACCTTCAGGCGCTGATCAGCTCCTCGCCAAGCTTTGGCGGGCCGGGTATTTTGGTGCCAACCCGCAATGCGGAATTATTTCGCTGGTGCCTGGAGAGCGGCCTCCGCGTGGTGCAACCGATGACTTTGATGACGATTGGGTTGTATAACGAACCGGCCGGCGCCTATCTGCCATCCATCCTCTACTAGCAGCGGCGGTATTCGACCGCGAGAGGATGAGATAATCTATAGAACCGCGCCAACGAGAACACGCCGGTCACGCGGATAGGAGATAAGAAATGACTATATTGCAAGTGGCTTTGGTATTCGCTGGACTTGCGGGAATAACGCAATCCGCATGGAGCCAGCAGACTAGCACGTCCCAGCGCGGCATCCTGGGGTATTTGGACTCCCGAACAGGCGCGTTCAGGCCTTTGGTGCAAGCCTCCGCGGAGGGCGAACAAGCTAAGGCTGCAACTGCGTCCCCCACGACCGGCAAGCTGGTCTTTGTCTTCAGTATCACCATAGCGTCAACGCTGGCAACGTCCGAGACAATCACCTGCAGTGGCAACGCGAGTGTCATCGAAATCGCCAACGGCACCGCCCTCACAATCGAAGAAGCGGCGACGGTCATGGCAACGCGCTCCGGATCGAAGGCAAGCTGCACCGTGACGATACCTTACTCATGGTCGCTGACATTCGCCAGCACAGATACCGTGGGGCTACAGTACACCATCACAGCCGGTTCCACGGTGGGTGTCGCGCGCTTGAGTCTTCAGTCTCTTCCAAGCATCAAGATCCCGGCCAGCGGGTCGACCACCACGCAGGATATCAGCGCGACAATCTGATTTTTTTGAACGTAGTTACCGCCGGCGGCCCTTGGCGGCCACCAGCTCTTCAATCTGGACCAGCTCAGTGGGATACTCGCGCGTATAACAGGCGTAGCAGTATTGTTTATGATCGTCCGCGACGGCGCGGCGCAGGGAATCCAGTGAGAGATAGGCGAGCGAGTCGGCTTCCACGTACTCGCGGATCTCCTCGATGGAATGATTGGCCGCGATCAGCTCATTCTCGCGCGGCGTGTCTACGCCGTAAAAGCAGGGGGAAATCGTAGGCGGGCACGAAATGCGCATATGCACTTCCGTGGCACCAGCGTTGCGCACCATGCGGACAATCTTGCGGCTGGTCGTACCTCGAACTAGCGAATCGTCCACCAGAATCACGCGCTTGCCTTCCAGCAGGTGACGCACCGGATTCAACTTCAACTTCACGCCAAAATCGCGAATGGCCTGCGACGGTTCAATGAACGTGCGGCCCACATAGTGGTTGCGGATCAAGGCCTGCCGGAAGGGGATACCCGATTCGGCGGCATAACCGATAGCGGCCGCGACCCCGGAATCGGGGACTGGAACCACCACATCGGCATCCACGCCGGATTCCTGCGCGAGCAACCGGCCCAGATTCTCGCGCGATTCCTGCACCGGGCGCCCGAAGACGATGGAATCCGGCCGCGAGAAATAGACATGCTCGAAGACGCACTGTGCGTGCGGACCTTCCGGAGCGAAGCGCTCGCGCGTCATGCCCTCGGGGCCGATGCAGACCATCTCGCCGGGCTCGACATCGTTGACGTATTCCGCGTTGATCAAATCGAAGGCGCAGGTTTCTGATGCGAAGACGTAAGCTTTGCCGTTCTCGGTTTGCAATTCGCCGAAAGCGAGCGGCCTGAAGCCGTGCGGATCGCGGGCGATGATCACACGGTCTCGCGCCAGAAACACCAATGAAAATGCCCCGTCCAATTGCAGTAGAGCTTCGCGCAGCGCGCCAGCCAGCGTTCGCTCGCGCGACCGCGCCACCAGGTGCAGAATCACTTCAGTGTCGCTGGAGGCCTGGAAGATGGACCCCTCGCGTTCCAACTCACGCCGCAGGTCGCCAGCATTGGTGATGTTGCCGTTGTGCGCCACCGCAATCTGGCCCTTATTGCAGGCCACTGAGAATGGCTGCGCGTTCAGCAGCACCGTATCGCCGGCGGTGGAATAGCGCGTGTGCCCGATGGCCAAATCGCCCGGCAAGCACGCGATTTGTTCGGGCGTGAAAATATCCGCGACATGTCCCATGGACTTGTAACAGCGAATCTCGCGGCGGTCGCTGGTGGCTATACCGGCGCTCTCCTGTCCACGATGCTGCAGTGCGTACAAGCCAAGATAGGTCAGGTTGGATGCTTCCGGATGTCCGTAAATTGCGAACACGCCACACTCCTCGTGCAGTTTGTCGTCGAGGGGATGGGTGGTGGATGGTAGCGTCAGGAAATTACGTTGGTTCATTGTTGATGCAGCATTTGCTCCAGCGATGTTTCCCACGGCCGACGAAGCTCACTCAGACTGCAATCCACAAGTGTTTTCGAATCGCAATCAATCCGTAACCGCTCTTTCATCGTAACACCGATGCGCACTGCTTCGACACGATTCTTTTGCGCGATCGCTAGAACATTTTCGACCTCGGATGTTGAGAGCAGGATGCGCGACGGTCCTTCGTGGAACAGCAGGAATTCGGGCCGCGTTCCAGCCGGGACCTCGACGCGCGCTCCAACGCCCGCTGGTCCGAAACTCGCTTCCGCCAGCGCCACGGCTAAGCCGCCGTCGCTCAAATCGTGCGCTGATTCGGCCAGCCCCGCGCCAACGATCTCGCGAATCGCTAGATGAACGCGTTTTTCGTAATCCATATCGAGTGCGGGTGGCAGGCCCCACATGGATTGAAGGACCACTTTGACGTATTGGGTCCCACCGAAATGCAGGTCGTCTGAAACACCGAAGCCGCCCAGCAGAATCACGGCGCGATCCGGCTCCCTGAAATGAATCGGCGTGGGATGCGCGGTTTTCATCAGTCCGACCACGCCCATCACTGGGCTTGGAAAAATCGGCTCACCCAGCGTCTCGTTGTAGAGACTCACATTGCCGCCAGTGATGGGCGTTTCGAAAAACTCGCAAGCTTCCGACATGCCTTCGATGGATTCCACAAGCTGCGCCATGATCTCCGGGCGCTCCGGGTTGCCGAAGTTGAGATTGTTAGTGGCCGCCACTGGGAGCGCGCCGGCTGTGGAGAGATTGCGGCAGCATTCGGCCACAATCAGCTTGGCGCCTTCGCGTGGATCGAGCGCGCAGTAGCGGCCGTTGCCATCCAGCGAAATCGCGATAGACGTTCCCGTCTCTTTGATGCGGACGATGGCGGCATCCGCGCCTGGGCCGGCTAGCGTGTTGCTGCGCACCAGGTGGTCATATTGTTCCCAAATCCAGCGCTTGGAGCAGATGTCGGCGGAGGAAAGCAGCGCGATAAGATCCTGCTCGACGGAGCCCGATGGCGGGATCAAAATCGGGGGCGCGAGCGGCGCCGGACGGTACGGCTTCGTGTGCGGGCGATCGTAGAGCGGCGCTTCATCGGCCAGCGCGCGGTTCGAAATTTCGGCCACCACCTGGCCGTGATCCTTCACGCGCAGCTTTCCGTCGGAGGTGACTTTTCCGATGGTGACCGCATCCAGCCCCCATTTGCGGAACACCTGAAACACTTCCTCTTCGCGGCCGCGCTCGGCCACCAGCAGCATGCGCTCCTGCGATTCCGACAGCATGATCTCGTAAGGCGTCATGCCGGTCTCGCGCTGCGGAACATATTGCAGGTCGATTTCGACGCCGGTTTCCGCGCGGCTGCCCATCTCGCAAGTGGAACAAGTCAGCCCCGCCGCGCCCATGTCCTGGATGCCGACGATGGCGCCAGTACGCATGGCTTCCAGGCACGCTTCGAGCAAAAGCTTCTCGAGAAACGGATCGCCCACCTGCACATTCGGCCGCTTCTGTTTCGATTCCTCGGTGAACTCGGCCGATGCCATGGAAGCGCCGTGAATCCCGTCGCGGCCCGTTTTCGCGCCTACATATATAACCGGATTTCCGATGCCTTTGGCCTTCCCGTAGAACACCTCGTCCTTCTTAAAGACACCCAGCGCGAAGACGTTCACCAGCGGATTGCCGTTGTAGCACTCTTCGAAGACACACTCGCCGCCCACGGTGGGCACACCGAAACAATTGCCGTAATGCGCGATGCCGGAGACCACGCCTTCGAGAATTCGTCGATTCCGCGCGTGATGGAGTGGGCCGAAGCGCAGGGCATCCAATACCGCTATCGGCCGCGCACCCATGGTGAAGATGTCGCGAAGAATTCCGCCTACGCCAGTGGCCGCGCCCTGAAACGGCTCAATGAAACTCGGATGATTGTGCGATTCGATCTTGAATGCAATTGCGTAATCGCCGCCGATGTCGATGATGCCGGCGTTTTCTCCCGGCCCCTGCAGCACCAGCTTGCTGCGAGTGGGAAGCTTCCTGAGGTGAATGCGCGAGCTTTTGTAGGAGCAATGCTCGCTCCACATCACGCTGAAGATGCCGAGCTCGGTGTAGGTGGGTTCGCGGCCGAGCAGCGAGACAATTTTTTCGTATTCCGGCCCCGTTAGTTGATGGGCTTCGATGACGGCCGGTGTCATTCGCTAGTTTGCCGTTACCAGTGCGGATACCATGGATTCAAAAATTACCAGGCCGTCCGTCGAACCCATCAGCGGCTCGGTGACGTCCTCGGGATGCGGCATCAACCCCATGACATTGCGGCCTTCGTTCAGGATGCCAGCGATGTCACGCAGCGATCCATTCGGATTCTCTAGATACCGCAGCACCACGCGATCTTCAGCTTCCAATTGATCGAGCGTGCGTTCGTCGGCGATGTAGCAGCCTTCGCCGTGAGCGATCGGAAACACTACGCGCTGGCCTTTCGCCGCCCGGCACGTGAAGGGTGAGTTGGTGGTTTCCACACGCAGCGGCACCTGTTTGCAGATGAACTTCAGCCCTCGATTGCGGATCAGAGCGCCCGGCAGGAGTCCCGCTTCCACCAGGATTTGGAATCCATTGCAGATGCCGAGAACCAGCCCGCCGTCAGCGGCGAACTTGCGCACGCTTTGCATCACCGGTGAGAATTTTGCAATGGCGCCGCAGCGTAGATAGTCGCCGTAGGAGAAGCCGCCCGGGAGGATTAAGGCGTCGACATTGCCCAAATTGGTGGAATCGTGCCAGATGAACTCGGCATCCTGTCCGAGGATTTTGGAGACAGCAAACCACGCGTCATGCTCGCGATTGCTGCCAGGGAAGACAACGACACCGAACTTCATCGGTAAATTAGATTGTAGCTCAGCGTGAGCCATACGCGTCCAGACTTTTGGTGCACTGCCCGCGTCCAAACAAACGATGACTTCCGGTAAAATTGCGGCCCTGGTGTTGGGGCTCGCCCTGGTTGGAGCGACAGCCTCGGCGCAGACCTTCAATAACAGCGCGGACGGCAATTTATTCGGCGATTACTTCGTTCGCGAAGTGATGCTGTCGAACGTCGATCAGAAGACGAGCGCCGTGGGACGCGCCCGGAGCATCGCCGGAACCATGACGTTCGACGGCCAGGGCAACTACACGTTTTCGGGCACGCTGATGGATTCGTCGGCCGGTCAGCCAGCCACCATCACAGGCCAAATCGGCACATATGACCTTGCCGCGAATGGATTGTTCGCGATTGACGACCTGATTGACAACACGCAGACCGATTTCGGCGCAACCGGATTAGTCCGGACTGCCGGACTGCCCTCAATCGTTGCCAGCGCCACCGAAGGTCCTCAGAAAAATATTTTCGCCGCGATCCCCGCGGGATCGTCCATAACCACTGCAACGCTGCAGGCAACGTACAAAGTGGCGTTTATTGATTTTCTTGAAGGCAACGCGTCTCTGGTGCGGGACGGCTACTTCACGCTCACTACCGCGGGGGATGGAAACTTCGGCAACGTCATTGTTACGGGCGCAATGGCGAACCTAGGCAACATGAACACTACTCAGACCCTCGCGAATGTCATCTACAACATTACGAACACCGAAGGGAGCGGAACCATCACGTTTCCACCTTTGCCGTCACTATCCACGCTGGTCACCGGCCAGAAGGATTTCTTCATTTCGGCGGATGGTTCCATCTTTCTCGCCGGAGATCCGCGCGGGTTCGACCTGATGATTGGTATTCCCGCTCTCACCGGCGTGGCCACCAACAGCTTGTATCAAGGAACGTATTTCATCGCCGGATTAGAGAACGACGCATCCAAAGTGGCGAGCGGCCAGAACGGCGTTGATGCGTTCTCCGGATCAATTTTCTCGCTTGGCCAAGGAACTTCGGTGGCGCACCGGCGGCTGGCCACTTTTGATAACCCCACCATCGATTACACGTATGCGCCCGCACCCTATAACCTGACCTCCGACGGCACGTTTACCGACGGACTTATTCTCGGCATGTTCGGCGACGGCGGGCAGGCCTTTCTCGAAGTGGGCACCGGCACGTTTTATTCCCTGACGCCTGGGCTCGGCGCGGAGTACACGGGGTCGAACCCATTTCTCGATCCACTCAAAGTGTGGAACGCAGCCAATTTGGCGCCCATTACGAACTCGGTAGCGCCGGGCGAGTTCGTTTCGTTGTTCGGATCGGGGCTGTGCTCGGTCACCGAAGCGGCACCCAGCCTTCCGCTCCCCACCACTTTAGGGAACGTGCAGGTATCCGTAAATGGAGTTTTTGCGCCAATCAGCTATGTGAGTCCAAACCAGATCAACATTTTGGTTCCCTACGAGACCACGGGAGGTTACGCAACATTTCAGGTCAGCAGCGGTTTGGGTCTCTCGAACGCTGTGACGTTATATGAACGGGACACAGCACCCGGGGTTTTCACTTCCACCACCGGAGGATTCGCGCCAGGCGTTGGTTCGGCAGCGGCGCTACACGCGGATTTCTCGCCTGTGACCCAGAGCAATCCCGCCAAAGTGGGCGAGACCTTGCAGCTTTATGTAACCGGACTTGGCGCTGTAAATCCTGCAGTCGCGGATGGAGCCGCGGCCCTTGTAAAGCCCTTGAGCCTGGTGGTCGCCGATATCGGCGTGTTTGTGGATGGACAACCGGCCACTGTCACCTTCAAAGGTCTAGCGCCGGGCTTCGCTGGTCTCTATCAGGTAAATTTCGTGGTGCCGAGCGGTGTAACGTCGGGGCAGCTGGTAGGGCTCTCGGTATCTACGCCGGATGCACTCACGAATGAGGCGAAGCTTTACATTCAGTAGGGCAAGCCTCCGGCTTGCCCACTATGGACAAGCCAGAGGCTTATCCTACGGCCTGCTCAATCACAGTGGAGACGGCGGCGATGGCCTTGATGTCGTCATCGTTCACTCCGAATCGCCGCTTCAGATATTGCGGATCGTTGTAGCTCAGCCAAACACTGCCGTCCGAATCCTGCCATGCCAGCGCCTTTATTGGCAGATCGATGGCCGACGTGGGCGCGGCCAGCATCAACGGAGTGCCTCCCTTGGGATTCCCGAAAATCAGCACCTGAGTGGGCGGCATTTTCATTCCCACTTTCTCTGCCTCACCACTGTGGTCTACGCGCGCGAAAACCGTGATGCCCTTAGCTCGCAGGATCGCTTCCAGCCGGTCGAGAGTTTCCGGGACCGAAAACTTGCTCGGCTTGCTGATAATTCCATCACCTGATTTCATGGCTTCCCAAATATATTGCCATGGCAAGGCCCGCCGCTGCCAGAAGCAGGGCCACCACCAGAGCCAATGCGGAAGGACGTCCCACCACAGGTGTTCCTTCGTTGAGCCTTTTGATGAACCGCACGTGGTTAATCGACGCCAGGATATTGACGGCCACGCCGATCACGATTAGTCCGGTGCCCACCGGAACAGACAATCCCGATAGGTCCGCCGTGGAAACAACGCGCATCGAGGCCAGCTCGCGAAGAAAAAGGCCAAATCGCGCCACCACAAAGCCGAAGCCCATGAGGGCGAGGCCGGTGCGTATCCAGGCGAGAAACGTGCGCTCCACTGCGAGATAAACTCGTGGATCGCGGGAATCGTCGGTGCGTGGCATGAAGATGCGGTCAATCCATAGTATCCAGAAAAATAGCAACAACCGGTCGCTTACGCTCGCGGCTCGGAAAGATGTTACCGAACCGCGACCGTGAGGGAGTCGGTGCCTTGCGGCGATTCTTCACGGAGCTGAGACTGAGTAAGGGCAGCGTCGGTCTAAACTGAAAGCATGCGGGTCGCTGTGTTGCTACTAGCCACGCTGGCGATCGTTGCCGCCACCACCGAAGAGCTGCATAAAGCGGTCCGAGCGGGCGACATCGAGAGTGTCCGGGCGCTGCTCAAGCAAGGCGTATCCGTGAATGCCGTCGATCCGCTGGGCGGCACAGTATTGCACGATGCCGTGTGGGCCGGCGATAAAGAGATCGTCGCGCTGCTCATTGAAGCCGGTGGCGACGTCAATGCCCGCCATTCTGAAGCTGGTTCCACGCCACTGCATTACGCCATCATCACCAACAACGTCGAAATCGCGGAAATGCTGATCGCGCACGGCGCCGATATCCAGGTTCCCTATCGCGGCGGCGCTACCGCGCTTCATTTGGCCGCGAATCGAGGCAATCGAGCCATGCTGGAACTCTTGCTGGCGCACGGAGCCCGTGTCAATGGCAAGGACGCGAGCGGCGCTACACCACTCGATGAAGCAGCCTGGAAGGGACAAGCCGAAGCAGCGCAAATCCTGCTGAGCCACGGCGCGAACATCAGTTCCAGGAACCCTGAAACCGGAATGACTCCACTGCATGAGGCCGCCTCGAAGGGACAATTGGATGTCGTGAAAGTTTTGCTAACGGCCGGAGCCGATCTGAACGCCCGCGACACCGCAGGCGCCACACCGCTCGATGAAGCTCTGCACTACCGCCAGACAAACGTTGTCGAAGTCTTACTTCGGGCAGGCGCGCGGCGCCCCGGTGAGGATCTATCGGCGCCGGCCGCGCTCCACGAGGCGATCCTGCATGGCCAATTGGATATTGTTGGCGTTCTGCTGGATACAGGCGCCGATCCCAACCGAGCCGGACCGGAAGGATCGACACCGCTCGACGATGCCTGTCTCAAGGGTCAGAAGGGGATTGCCGCGACGCTGCTGACCCACGGCGCGCGCGTGAACGTCCGGAATAAATCCGGCGCCACGCCTTTGCATACGGCTGCTCTGGGCGGCGACGCCGAAGTGGTAAAGCTGTTGCTGGATCACGGCGCGGAGATCAACGCCAGGGACCAGGAGTCCGGCGCCACGCCGCTCTCCTACGCGGCTTCATTGGGTCGAGCGGAGGTGGTGGAACTGCTGCTCGACCGAGGCGCGGATGCGACGCTCAAGAACACCCGCGGCCAGACGCCGCTCGATCTGGCGGAGCAGAACAACCAGAAAGAGATCAGCGAGCTACTGCGCCGGCATATTACCAAGTAACGAAGGATGCTAGACTAGCCCCGGTAAATCGCCTCGCTCCATGCGTTCCCGTGAGTCGCGTGGGAATCTGGAGAGCTGCTTTTGGGCTTCGCGGGAAAGTTCAACGCGAAAGCGCATGTTTCACGGCGCGCCAGGGCTTCGAGTCTCCGCGTTTGAGCTGGGCCTCCCCCCGGCGCACAGTTTTCGCCTCTGCGGGCGTCAAAGTGTCGTCGGGATCAACCGTCCGCTTGGCCTTCATCAAGACGCCGTTCTTTTGCTCGGTAAACGCCACAAAGTCCCCGATCCGGAGGTTCAGGGTTTTCGAGGATCTCCCTCGGGATCACCACCTGGCGGCGCTGGCCAACACGGCCTGGTCTTCGTCAAACGCCCCTCCCTTGCCCACCACTATCGCCAAAACGGCCCGCTGGTGCGCCTCATCCCTAAAGCCTTTCACCTAGATGCCGATATAGCACCTAGGTTGCAATTAACTGAAATATCCCCCGAGCTCGCCGACGCTGCCGACGTCCTGAGCGATCAGCTACGCGTTCATTTGCAGCGCCTCGCGGTCTTTCTGCTACCCCACGTGGAAACTCTGGATCGCCGCTTCCTCGCCAAGCTCAAACAGCGGCAGCTGGAACCCAGGCAATTCGAAACCAAGATCCGGACCGCGCTGGCTTCGCTGACTCCGGGCGCGGCGGCGCGAATTTTGGCTAGCGGACAGGCTCCGCTCAAGTTCATTGAGCAAGTGGAGTACAACGGCCGTCGGCTGGCCAAGCTGAACCTCCCGCCCAGCAGCATCGTCGAGGCGCTGCAGGAGTACGATCGCCTGCTCACTCCCATGCTTCGCAAGTTGCTCCCCAACGAGTACGCGAACTTCCAATGGGTCCGCGAGCAGCTTCATTTCTGCGTGATCCTAACGCTGAACAACGCGTATTATCAGGTCCGCGAGGCGGAAACTCAAGCCTTCTATGAACTGTTCCGGGTAGAACTGGAATCGCGCAACCTGGATGACTTGCTGGGCCGATTTCTCGAAACGCTGGTACATGTTTGCCATGCGGATGCCGGCCATCTCTACCTCTTGAATGATAAGCGGAGCGCATGGGTGCTGCGCGCCAAGGCTGAATCGCCCGGCCCGTTGCGGCCAACGCTAGTCGAAGTCCGCAACCGTCCCAACATGGTTGGCATGCTGTCCAAATCCCGGCAAATCGATCCTCGAAACGGGGCGGGGCATGTGTTGCTCGAGCCTGGCTGGAAAGATAAGTTCCAAATGTGCTGGTCCATTCCGCTGGCCGCGAAGGGCCGCACGGCTGGAGTCATGCAATTCGCGTTTTCGAAGCCCTATGAATGGTTGCCCCGCGAACAGGAGCTACTGGCCGCGGCCGCAGAGCGCTGCCTGATGGCCGCCGAAAAGGCTCGCTTGATGGAGGATCTGGCCGCCAGCGAAGAGCAGATCCGGCAACTGGCCGAGCATATGCTGCACGTCGAGGAGATGGAACGCCGCCGGATCAGCCGCGAGCTTCACGATGAAGCCGGACAATCCTTGCTCTGCATCCGGCTGCAAATGGAACTTTTGGAACAGGCTTTGCCGGCCGAACATTCCGAGTGGATCAGCAAGCTGAAAGAGGCTCGCGATCTCACCGAGAGAACCATCCTTGAGATGCGCCGCCTGATCGCGGCTCTGAGCCCGGCCGTGCTGGAGCAGTTGGGTTTGGGAGCCGCCCTGCGCCAACTGGTGAATCGCTTCCGGCGATTGCATCCCAGCCGCGTCCGGCTGCTGCTGACTCGCCTGCGCCGGCTGCCGCAATATACAGAAATCATTGTGTATAGGCTGGTTCAGGAATGTTGCAACAATATTGCCAAGCATTCGGGCGCAACTAGCGTAAACATTTCCGTGAGTTCCGCCGATGGATGGGTGAGACTGGCCGTTGAGGACAACGGAGTCGGATTTAATGTGGAGGAAGCGCTGGCCCGGAAAGATTCGTTCGGACTTTCTGGCATGAGAGAGCGCGTTGCCCTGCTAGGCGGCAGGTTTGAGGTACATAGCTACCTCAGAAATGGGTCGAGTAGTGGGATCAGAACGGGGAAAGCCTCAGTAGATGGCAAGAGAAGGAGCCGGGGAACCAAGATTTCGATCACTCTCCCGGTCGCCAAGGAGCCGCCGGCATTTAACTTAAACGAACCGATCGCCGCTAAACCGATCGGGAAGACCTTGCGGAGGACGAAAATCCTCGACACGCGCGGCGCCTTCTCGACAGCTAGGCGGGAGGCTGAAGCTTAGGAAAGGGACTTGAAGAAAAGAATCGGGCACACGTTATGGCAAAGACTCGCATCATGTTGGCGGATGACCACACGCTCTTTCGTCAAGGTATCAGAACGCTAATATCCGCGGAATCGGATATGGAAGTGGTAGGGGAAGCTTCAAATGGCGGCGATGCCGTGGAAAAAGCTGCCGAGGTACGTCCAGATGTAGTGCTGATGGACATTGGCATGCCAGGCCTCAGCAGCTTCGAAGCAACCCGTCAAATCAAGAAGAACCGGCCCGAAACCAAAGTGCTGTTTCTCACCATGTATGACGACGAGGATTACCTGGTGGAAGGTATGGAAGTGGGCGCCAGCGGCTATGTTCTAAAGGACAGCCCTTCGGCCCAACTGGTTGCGGCTGTGCGCGACATCTGCCGCGGCGGAAGCTACTTGAGCCCGCGCATGCTGTCGCAACTGGTGGACGATTTCCGTTCCAGGATCAAATCGGCCAATCGCCTGCCGCGTTTCGCCACGCTCACTACGCGCGAGCGTGAGGTGCTGAAGATGCTCGCCGAGGGTAATTCGGTGAAGGAAATCGCCTGCGACCTGAACCTCAGCGTCAAAACCGTGGAAGCGCACAAGTTCAACCTGATGCGGAAGCTGGATATCCACAATAAGGCGCAGCTCGTTCAGTACGCGATCCAAAAGAAAATAATAAAGATTCCTAACCTCGTCTGACGAGGGGTTCTTCAGTTCATCGGTTCTTCAGTTCTTCGGTTCTTACGCCTTCGCGCCTGGGAATCAACGACTCTACGAACTGCCGAACCGAAGAACTGAAGAACCGAAGAACCGAAGAACCGGTTATTCTTGGATAGTGGACCGCAGCATCCTGACGGTACCGATCCAGCGCATCGAAGACGGTTCTGTCAATCCGATTCAAGATCTGCTCGCCGTTGAAGAACCCCTCGAAATCCGCATCGGCCCCAAAACCATCTCGCTCACCATGCGAACTCCCGGCCACGATTTCGAACTGGCCGCCGGATTCCTTTTCACCGAGGGTATTCTCACCGGCTTTCAGCAGATCCATAAGATTCGCCGCTCCGAGAGCAGCGCGAATCCACGGCAGGCCGGCAACTCGGTAACCGTCGAACTTAATCCGGATGTCGAGGTGGATTACGAACGGCTCCAGCGCCATTTCTACACCACGTCGAGTTGCGGGGTCTGCGGCAAAGCCTCCATCGAAGCGATCGAGACGCAGGGCTGTCCGGTACTGCCCCGGAATTCTCCGCTGGTGGATTCGGCGGTAATCCATCGTCTACCGGAGCTGCTGCGGCGCGAACAAGCCATATTCGAACGCACCGGCGGACTGCATGCCGCGGCGCTGTTCGATGCAAAAGGCAACCTGGTGCTGCTGCGCGAGGATGTCGGACGGCACAACGCGGTGGACAAGCTGATCGGCGCGGAAATGCTGCGCGACCACACGCCGCTCCACGACAAATTGCTGCTGGTGAGCGGCCGGGCCAGCTTTGAATTGGTGCAGAAGGCTCTCATGGCCGGTATCCCGATTCTTGCCGCTGTGGGCGCCCCGTCCAGCCTGGCTGTCGAAACCGCCCAGCGCTTCAACATGACCCTGCTCGGTTTCGTGCGCGACCGCCGGTTTAACATCTATTCAGGAGCTTCGAGAATCCAATGAAACTGCGTTTGCATGGAAACTCGCTGCGGCTGCGGCTCAACCAGGCCGATGTTGCCCAATTCAGCAAGACCGGCTACGTTGAGGAAAGCATCGAATTTGGCCCGGGCGCTAGCCTCTGCTACATCCTCGAATCGTCGTCGAAGATCACCTCTCCGAAAGCCATCTACCAGAACGGCGAGCTGCGCGTTCAGATCTCCTGCGCAGCATTGAAAGATTGGGTCACCACCGACCGCGTCGGAATCTCCGGCGAGCAAGCGCTGGCGAACGGTAAGCCGCTGTCCATTCTGATCGAAAAGGACTTCAAGTGCGTGCACGCCGACGAGACTGACGCCGACGCCTACCCGAATCCGATGGAACTCGGTGCCAGGGGCTAGGGAACTGATAAAATTTAAAGCGACTACTTCCAACTGAGGAGGGGCTTGTCCATGTTACGTTTAGACGCCGATCGCCCCGTGGAGTTCTGTGATGGCTTGCGCAGGCGGGACTTCCTTCACGCCGGCTGCCTGAGTTTTCTTGGCCTCGGGCTCCCGCAGGTTTTCGGGCTCCAGGCGCAAGGCGCGGTGGATAGCGAAAAGAAGGACAACAACTGCATCCACCTGATGCTGGTCGGCGGTCCGTCGCAGCTCGACACCTGGGACCCCAAACCGAACGCCCCGGTCGAGATCCGCGGCCCGTACAAGGCCATCAATACCAACGTGTCGGGTATCCAGATCTCGGAAAATTTCCCGCGTATGGCGAAACACGCCGACAAGTATGCGCTGATCCGGAGCTGCTACCATACGGCAGCCGCCGTGCATGACACCGGCCATCAGATGATGCAGACTGGCCGATTGTTCCAGGGTGGAATCGAATACCCGAACTTCGGTTGCGTGCTGGGGAAGCTCAAAGGGTCGAAAGGCGACGTCCCGCCCTACGTGCTGATGCCCCGCCCCATCGGAAACACCGGCGGCAACATGCCGCACGGCCAGAACGCCGGATTCCTCGGCAAGGGTTTCGATCCGTTTGTCTTGAACGCCGACCCCGCGGATCCGAACTTCAAAGTCCCCGACATGCTGCCGCCGGATTATCTAACCGCTCTTCGTGTGGATCGCCGCCGCGATTGGCGCGAGATGATCGACAAGTCCGTCAGCATGTTCGAAACGTCGCAGGATGCGCGTTTGCTTGATTCCACGTTCCATCAGGCCTACACGCTCATGTCGTCCGCGAAAGCGCGCGAGGCATTTGAACTGCACAAAGAGCCTCAGGATGTTCGAGAGAAATACGGAATGAACCGCTTCGGACAAAGCTGTTTGTTGGCGCGCCGCTTGATCGAAGCCGGAGTGCGCTTCGTCACCATCAATATGTTCGAAACCGTATTCGACGAGATAACATGGGACATCCACGGATCGAAGCCGTTCAGCCCCATCAGTTGCTATCGCGATCTGGTGGGCCCGATGTTCGACATGGCCTACAGCTCTTTGCTTGTGGAACTGAGCGAGCGCGGATTGCTCGATAAAACCATGGTGCTCGCTACCGGCGAATTCGGACGCACGCCAAAAGTAAATCCCGCTGGTGGCCGCGATCATTGGCCGCAATGCTGGACCATTCTCATGGCCGGCGGCGGAATCAAAGGCGGACAGGTGATCGGCGCGTCGGATGAAATCGGAGGTGCTCCCCGAGACCGTCCCACTACACCGGGCCAAATTGCCGCTACGGTTTTCAGCGGACTCGGCATCGATCCGGGCACCGAACTCCCCGGCGCGGGCGGACGCCCAATCCCGCTAGTGGATCGCGGAACAGAACCAATCTCGGAGCTCCTGGCATGAAGCTATCCGTATTCATCCGTGTCCATCCGTGGCTAATAATCACCCTCCCGGTCGCAGCCCAGACGCTCGCAGTTTTGCCACCGGCCGTCAACCTATCGACCCCCGAATCCCGGCAGCAGCTAATCGCCGAAGCGACCGTCGCGAACCACCAGGAAGATTGGACCGCGAAAGTGAAATGGTCCAGCTCCAATACACAAGTCGCGACCGTTGACTCGAACGGCCTGGTGAAACCAATCTCCGACGGCGACGCCGTCATCAGCGCGGATAATAAAGCCTCCACACGCGTCCACGTCGCGAACGCGAAAGCGCCCTTCCTCTGGAGCTTCCGCAATAATGTGATCCCGGTGATGACCAAGGTGGGCTGCAACCAAGGCGCGTGCCACGGCGCGCTAGCTGGCAAGAACGGATTCAAACTGACTCTGCGCGGTTACGATCCGGACGTGGACTACGACACGCTCACCCGGCAATCTGTCGGCCGCCGCGTTTCGCTGGCCGACCCGGCTTCCAGCCTGATGCTGTTGAAACCGACCTTCACCATTCCGCACGGCGGCGGCAAGCGCTTCTCCACCGATTCCATCGAATATCGCATCCTGTCGGAATGGATCGCCGAGGGAGCGCCCCCGCCTAATCCGAACGATCCGGAAATAACCGGCCTTGAAGTTTTTCCCGCGGCTGCCACACTCACAACCGGCGCGGAACAGCAGCTTGTGGTTCGCGCGAAATATTCGGACGGACGCGTGGAAGACGTCAGCCACTGGGTGAAGTATTCGTCAAACAACGAAGGCGTGGCCAGCGTGGACGACAACGGCCACGTCAAGATGAATGGCCCTGGCGAGGCGGCAGTGACGCTGTGGTTTTCCAGCCGCGTGCTGTACTCGCGTCTCACTGTTCCATTTCCGAACCAAATCGCGTCCGACGCTTACACCAAATTTCCACGGCACAACTATATCGACGATCTGGTGCTCGACAAGCTGAAGAAGCTCAACATCGCGCCGTCTGGTGAGTGTGACGATTCCACTTTCATTCGCCGCGCGTATCTCGACGCCGCCGGAATCCTGCCCAGCGCCGAAGAAGTTGAAACGTTTCTGGCGGACAAATCGCCAGCGAAGCGCGCCGCGCTCATTGACAAACTGATCGGGCGCGATGAATTCGTCGACTATTGGGCGTACAAGTGGTCCGATCTGTTGTTGGTCTCAAGCAAGCGCCTCAATTCCACCGCCATGTGGACCTTCTACGATTGGATCCGCGAGAGCGTCAAGCAGGACAAACCGTGGGATCAGTTCGCGAACGAGATTTTCACCAGTTCCGGCAGCAGTCGTCAGAACGGCGCGCTGAACTATTTCGTGCTTCACAAAGACCCCATCGATCTTGCCGAAACCAGCACCGAAGCGTTCCTTGGCCAGCGCATCACCTGCGCGCGCTGCCACAATCATCCGCTCGAGAAATGGACTCAGAAGCAGTATTACCAGATGGTGAATCTGTTCACGCGGGTGGGAATCAAGAACGGCAGCGAGCCGGGCGACAACGTGGTGTTCGCGAAAACTTCGGGTGACATCATGCACCCGAGGCTGCTGAAGCCGCTCGATCCTACGCCGCTGGATGGCAAATCCATTTCGCTCGATTCCCCCATCGACCGTCGAATCGCGTTTGACCAATGGCTCACCAGTGCGAGCAATCCGTACTTCGCGCGTTCGCTGGTTAACCGCGTGTGGGCGAACTTTATGGGCCGTGGCATCATCAATCCGGTGGACGATACGCGCGCCACCAACCCGGCTTCGAATGAGGATCTGATCGCCGCGCTGAGTAAGGATTTCGTGGAGCATCACTACGACGTGGACTACCTGATCCGCACCATCATGAATTCGGGTGTCTATCAGCTATCCGCGGAAGCGAACGCCACCAATCAGAACGACAACGTCTTTTACTCCAAGTACATCATCAAGCGCCTGCCCGCTGAAGTGATTCTGGACGCGTATTCGCAGGTCACAGGCGTACCAACTCCTTACTCGGGTTACCCGGCGGGAACACGCGCGCTACAGCTTCCCGACACACAGGTAACATCGCAATTCCTGACCGTTTTTGGCCGGCCGGCACGCAACGTGTGCGACGTCGCGGAACGTTCCTTCGATCCAACCATCGCTCAAGCGCTGCACGTCATCAATGGCGACACGTTGAACAAAAAGCTCAGCGCCTCCGATGGATATGTTGCATTGTTCCTGAAGCTAGGCCTCTCGGATTCCAGAATCCTGGAGCACGTTTACCTCACCGCATTCAGCCGGTACCCGTCGGATGCGGAGAAGACCGCGCTCGTGGCCGCTCTCGCAAAATCGCGCAATACCGGCCGGGAGCAAGCGCTCGAAGACATGCTGTGGTCGTTGCTGACCAGCAAAGAATTCCTGTTCAATCACTAATTATGAAGAGTGCCTCTGCTGGACCCGTGGCGCAGGCACTCTTGCCTGCAGCGTCGGCACTCTTGCCGACGTTCGGCGAAAAGCGTTCACATGAGTGTGAACGCGGCAGGCATGAGTGCCTGCGCCACATTGGGCTGCTTCTCCTATCAACCCTGAGTCTTTCCGCCGCCCCCACCTACAAAGATGTCAGCTCCATCTTCGCCGCGCGCTGCTACGGCTGCCACGCGGCCGCCGTCAAGATGGGCAGCCTGAACCTGCAGACCTGGGATGGCTTTCAGGAAGGCGGAACGCACGGCAAGATCGTGGTCCCGGGCAAGAGCGCGGAAAGCCGCCTGTACCTGTTGATCACGGGCAAGGAAATGCCCGCCATGCCGATGGACGGGAGCAAGCTCAGCCCGGAGCAGATCGAGACTATTCGCGCGTGGATCGACGCGGGTGCCGTGGGCGGAGTCTCAATCGAAAAATCCAGCGATGCATCATTGCCCAAAATCGAGCCGAAAGTCCCGATCAAGCCACAGATCTTCGATCTCGCCTACAGCCCTGATGGCAAACTGCTCGCACTCGCCGGCTATCAAGAAGTCCGCCTCGTGGACCCCGCGACCAAACAAGAACTGGCTGCGCTCAAGGGCCACGCAGGCACGGTTCGCTCCATCGCCTTCTCACGCGATGGCAAGCTGCTGGCCGCAGCCGGCGGTCTTCCCGCTCGCTCCGGCGAAGTCCTGATCTGGGATGTCGAGCAACGCAAGCTGCTCCATACCATGCGTGGCCACTCGGATTGCATCTACGGCGTCGCATTCTCGCCGGACGGCCAAAGCATCGCCACCGCCAGCTATGACAAGCTGGTCAAGCTCTTCGACATCGCGAGCGAAAAGGAAATCCGTACTTACAAGGACCACATCGACGCTGTCTATGCAGTGGCCTTCACGCCGGACGGCCAACGCCTGGTCTCGGGCGCGGCGGACCGCACCATCAAAATTTGGAATGTCGCAACCGGTGAGCGGCTATACACATTGTCCGAACCGCAGGACGGCATCAACACCATCGCAGTCGATCCAACCGGCAAATTCGTCGCTGCCGCAGGCCTCGATAAAAGCATCCGTATCTGGTCGCTCGGCGAAAAGGAAGGAACGCTGCTCCACTCCCAGATCGCGCATGAAGACGCCATACTCCGGCTGGCTTGGTCGCCCGACGGCTCAGAATTAATTTCCTCTTCCGCCGACAGGACCGTTAAGGTTTTTCGCGCCGGCGACTTGACCGAGCTTCACTCGTTTCCCGAACCGGACTGGGTCTACGGACTTCAGTTCGCACCCAACGGAAAATCATTTGCCATCGGCCGCTTCGACGGCACCCTCACCATCACACCATGAAAAAGCTGATCCCCGTTTCTCTCCTGGCCTTTACTCTTTCTGCCGCAAGCAGTAGCGATCGCCCTACCGGCAACCGCACTACGCCGCCTACACTGAATAGCGTCTCGCCCGTAGGGATCTCGCGCGGCACCACAGTGGAATTGACTGTGGAAGGCTTGAACCTGGCGAAGGCCAGCGCGATTTATTTCAGCGAGCCGGGCGTCAGCGGCAAGATCCTACGCGTGAAGGAACTCCCCGATCTGCCCGAGAATCGTCTGGGTTCGAATGGCACGCCGTCCACCATCGATCTCGGCCCGCTGCCCCCGCGCAATCAGGTCACAGTGGAAGTGGAAGTTTCACCGGACGCCGAAATTGGGCCAGTGGGATTTCGCCTCCTCACGCCGCTTGGAACCAGCCCCGAGGGCCGCTTCCTCATCGAGCCCTATTACGGCGAGAGCGCCGACAAGGAGCCTAACGATACTCCCGAGACCGCAGTCGAAACCTACTTGCCCGCGATTCTTACCGGCAGCATCTCGAAACCGGGCGACGTTGATTATTTCAAAATCCACGTCGACGCCGGACAGCAGCTTGTTTTTCAGGATGGCGCGGCGCTGATCGGATCCTCGCTGCAGCCGATCGTGACCATTCTTGCCGAGGATCAATCCGTGGTGAAGGAGTTCGGCAAAAAAGGCGGCATGGACGCAATCCGCTTCGCGCATCGCTTCGAGACGGCGGGAGTCTACTACATCCGGATCGCCGATTATCGGGAAAGCGGGAGCGGCGGCAATTTCTACCGTTTTATCGTTGGCAGCTATCCGTTGATTTTGTCGGCCTTTCCGTTGGGTGTGGAACTTGGCAAGTCCATCGAGGTGGCTCTTAAAGGCTATAACGTTCCCGCGAAAATCAGCGTGCAGGGCGAGCCGCAGAAATTGGCAGAAGACTCGATCCTTCTCAGGCCGGAACATTCGTTCAATCAGCTTCGTCTCGCGCTCGGACGGGAACCCGAGATCCATTCTTCGCCTGGCCAACTGATCCCAATTCCGGCGACCATCAATGGCCGCGTTTCGTCACCCGATGGCAACACGTACCGCTTCCATGCCCGCAAAGACCAAAAGGTGATTCTCGAAGTGGATGCGCGCCGGCTGGGTTCCGATCTTGACTCGTTCCTCGAAGTGCTGGATCGAAACGGCCGCCCCATCGAACGCGCGACGGTTCGTCCTGTGGTTGAGACTTCCACGACGCTGTCCGAGCAGAGCTCCTCCAGCACCAGCATTCGCATCAATTCGCGCGCTGGCTTCAGCGTCGGTGATTGGGTGATGATCGGCGGCGAGATCATCCGCATCCGGACTATTCCAGACAGCCCGGACGCCGATATCGGCTTCGACAGTTTCAACGGCCAGCGCATCGCTTATTTCGATACATCCACCGAAGCGCATTCCGTCGACAAGCCGCTCTACAAGGTCCAGATCCATCCGCCCGGAACAAAGTTCACGCCCAACGGTCTGCCACTAGTGCGGCTGTATTATCAAAACGACGACGGTGGACCCGGTTACAGCAAGGACTCGCTGGTGCATTTCACGGCTCCATCCGACGGCGATTATGTGATCCACATCAAAGATGTTCGAGGGATCGGCGGCGAAACCTTCGCCTATCGGCTCATAATTCGCGAGCCAAGCCCCGATTTTCGCTTGAGCGTCGATCCGCCAAATCCCAACGTGCCGCTCGGCGGGGCGATTCCGGTGGAAGTTACGGCATCTCGGATGGATGATTTCGACGGGCCGATCGATGTAACTCTGGACAATCTTCCCGCCGGATTGACAGCCACTCGCGGTGTGATTGCGCCCGGCCAGGTCCGCACTACCCTGTTGCTCAGTGCTGCCGCGGACGCTACGCTCGCGGCAGCTGTTCCGTTAAGAGCGGTGGGCCGCGCGCAAAATCTCACGCACCTTGCAGATCCGGAAGACACGCTGAAGCTGATTTCCCTGATGCCGAAGCCGGACGTAATGATGACCGCCCAGACCAAGGAAGTGGAAATCGAACCCGGCAAGACCGCCGAGATCTCGGTCGAGATCGAGCGTCAAAACGGCTTCGGAGGCCGGGTTCCCGTGGCCGTGATGAACCTGCCGCCGCGCGTCAAGCTGGTGGATATCGGACTCAACGGCGTGCTCATCAATGAGACCGAAACACACCGCACCTTCACCATCGAAGCTCTTCCGAACGTCGAACCCATTGACCAATTCATCTACGTGGCTGCCGACATTGAAACGCGGTCGGATCTGCAGAGCGTGTATGCAGCGCCACAAGCGATTCTGTTGAAGGTCGTAGGGCAAGCCTCCGGCTTGCCCAAATGACAAGCCGGAGGCTTGTCCTACGAGAACGCAAATGGAGATGCGCCGTTTTTTGGGAAGCGCAAATGGAAATGGGGCGTTTCGTAAGAAACGCCCCATCGCCGCGTCGTTCGGATTCGACCCTGGAGTTATAACGTCTTAGTCCCCTTCTCGTCGGGGTATCCGAATCTTATCACGAAATCTTCTCTGCGATCGACTTCGCCTGCAGGAACTGCAGCAGGTAATCCGGACCTCCCGCCTTGGAATCCGTTCCGGACATGTTGAATCCACCAAACGGGTGCGCGCCCACCATGGCGCCCGTGCACTTGCGGTTGATGTACAAATTGCCCACGAAGAACTGATCCCGAGCCTTCTTGATCTTCTCGGGATTCTTCGTGAACACGGCCCCGGTCAAACCGTATTCTGAATCATTCGCCAATTCCAGTGCATGATCGAAATCGCGCGCCTTGGTCACCGCCAGCACTGGACCAAATATCTCCTCCTGGAAGATGCGCGCCTTGGAGTCGATGTCGGCGATCACGGTGGGCTGGATAAAGTAACCGTCGCCGGGAGCGGCCTCGCCGCCGGCCACCAAACGGCCTTCTTTTTTCCCGACCTCAATATAGTCCAGAATCGAGCGCTTAGCGCTCTCGTTGATCACCGGACCCATGTAATTGGAAGGCTCATCAGATGGTCCCACCGTCAATTTGGTAACCTCGGCTTCAAGCTTCTCCAGAAACTGATCGTAGACCGCCTGGTCCACGATAGCCCGTGAACAGGCCGAACATTTCTGACCTTGATAACCGAACGCTGACCACAGCACGCCCTTAACAGCGCTCTCGAGATCCGCTTCGCGATCCACCACGATGGCGTCCTTGCCGCCCATCTCAGCCAGCACGCGCTTGATCCAGACTTGCCCCTTTTGCGGTTTGGCGGCCAGCTCGTTTATTCGAAGTCCAACATCCCGCGATCCAGTGAATGCGACAAACCGCGTCTTGGGATGCTCCACCAGAATGTCGCCCACCACCGCGCCGCTGCCCACCAGTAGAGAAAACGATTTCGGCGGGAAACCTGCTTCGAGCAATACCTCGGCGAATTTCGCGGCGATGGTTGGAGTATCGCTGGATGGCTTGATCACCACCGTATTGCCGGAGACCAGAGCGGCCGCAGTCATGCCGGCCATGATGGCGAGGGGGAAATTCCACGGCGGAACGATGATGCCGACGCCCAACGGCAAGTAGTGCATCTCGTCTTTTTCGCCCGGCATCTGCACCAGCGGATCGGGCCGGCTGAGCCGAATCATTTGCCGCGCGTAGTATTCGCAAAAATCGATCGCCTCCGACACGTCCGCATCGGCTTCGGGCCAGGTCTTGCCTGCCTCGTAAACCAGCCACGCGTCGAATTCCATCTTGCGTTTGCGGATCAAAGCGCTGGCCCGAAGCAGCATCTCAGCCCGAGTCGCGGGGGGCGTGGCGCTCCATTCCGGATAATATGCGTAGGCCGCTTCCACGGCTTCCTTCGCCAGCGCGGCTGTTGCCTTGGAGTGGATGCCGACCACTTCGGAAGGCCGGGATGGATTCAAAGACTTGAGCTTGTCAGCTGTCTTTTCTCGCCGGCCGGCTACCAGCAGATCATAGTCGCGTCCCAATTGCGCGTGCACTTCGGCTAGCGCTTTCTCAATCGCGTCCCGATTGGCGGGACGCGAGAAGTCCGTTACAGGCTCGTTTGAAAATGCCGGCAGCGAATGCGCCGGCTTGGTCATCGTGCTGCTCATTTCGGATTATTATCCCTTCAGATTGGACGCCGTGCTCTCGACAATCTTGCGGCCACGCTCGAACATCTCCGCTGCGTCGTCAGCCAGTTTGCGTCCCCGCTCGTACATCTCCTTACCGCGCTCCAGCATTTCCTTGCCGGAGTCGGCCACTGCGTCGCGGCTCTGCTGAGTCTTCTTCACGATCTTGCGCCGGGTCTGTTCGCCGGAATACGGCGCGTAAAGCAGAGCAACTGTTGCTCCGATCGCTATCCCCGCCATGAACCAAACTACTTTGGCACCACTGTTGTCATCAGCCATAGATCCTCCTTTATTATTCTAACCCCGCGCCTACTGCTATCCTGGGTGAAGCATGAGCGTTCTCGTTACAGTCTACCGTTCCATGGATGCCACGGCGAAAGACGACTGCGATGTCATCGTCGATATCCTGACTGCGGAGGGCCTCTCGCCTGTAATCCTGGACGACTCGGCTCCGGGCGTTCCTGAAGGAACATTCGAAGTCCAAGTTCCCGCGGACCAGCTTCAGAAGGCCGAGCAATTAATCGCCGAAAATCCACTGGCGGACGAAGTGGAACAGGTGGATGATTCTTCCGATTTGGATCTGGAGACCATATTTCACGCCGACGGCACGCTTGCCGAAGTGGAGAGCATGGAGATCAAGAATCTTCTGGAAGCGAATGGAATTGCAGCGGTCGTGGTCGGCAATTCGGTTCTGCCGACCATGTCGTTTGAGGTGCGAGTGGCTCGCGATCAGGTGGAGCGCGCCCGCGAAGTTTTGAACGAAGCTCAGGCGGCCGGTCCAGCCGCAGCGGAGGAAGCCGAAGCGCTTTTCGAATCCGAGACCGCCAACACACCCAAGAATACGAATACTTAGCCCCTCCCGGACCTCCCGTACGGGATCATCTGGTACTGTCAGTACTTCTGTAGCCTTGGAAAAAGCCGCCAGTTAGTCCAATCTGATTTGGAGGTGCCGGTTCGGAACCTGGCTCTGGTGGTCGCACCAAAAGATTAAGCGGAGGCGCATCGCCGTATAATGAACTTACGGGTAAATCGGAAGGTCCACATGAAACAAACTACGTGCGTTTGTGCTGTTATTATTGCTTTCGGCGCGGGGACCGCATGTATCGCGACCAAGCAGACGTACCTGTCGAAGGGAAACAGGCTCTATGACGCCGGCAAGTACTCCGAAGCGTCCCTGAACTACCAAAAGGCCATACAGAAAGATCCGAAATTTGGCGAAGCCTATTACCGCCTCGGGCTGGCCGCCATCAAACTGGACCAACCCAGGGAGGCCTACGAGTCGCTCTATCGAGCCACTCAATTGCTCCCTAATCGTACCGACGTCACCGAGAAGTTCGCCGATGTCAGCCTCAGCTTCTACCTGGCGGACCCCAGCCATCCCCAGTTCCTATACAAGCAGATTACACAACTATCGGTTGAACTTCTTTCGAAGAATGCCAAATCGTATGAAGGCCTGATGATAAAGGGATACCTGGCCTCCCTAGACCGGAACCCGAAAGAAGCGGCCGATTTTTTCCGCAGGGCGCTCCAAATCAACTCCTCCGATGCCGGTGTCACAACCTCTCTGGTGCAGACCCTTATGGAAGACGGCCAGTTTCAAGAGGCGGAAAAGCTGGCGATGGACCTGATAAATCGCCAGAAAACGTCCTACGGCACGATTTACGATTTGATGTATAGCAGGTACTTCAATATGAACAGGATATCGGACGCTGAGAATATCCTGAAGGCCAAAGTCAACAACAATCCGAAACAAGCGGATGGCATCGTCCAATTGGCCCGGCACTATAACAGGATTCAAAAGCCGGCGGAAATGAAAGCCACGTTGCAACGGTTTTTGGACGATCCAAAGGATTTTCCGAACGGCCGCCTTTGGGTGGGTGACTTCTACATGGGCCTTCGAGAGTATCCAGCGGCAATTAGTTACTACCAGGAAGGTGTGCGTGCCAATTCCGGCGGCAAAGATAGAAGTATTTATCAGGATAAGGTTCTGGTTGCGCTGCTGAGTCAGGGGAAAAACGAGGAGGGCCTTAAACTGGCGAACGAGATTCTCAAGGAGAATCCGCAGGACGATAATGCGCTGAGTCTGCGCGCGGATCTACTGCTGGACTCCGGAAAAGCCGAGAACATGGATGCCGCATTGCATAGCTTTCAAGAGCTGTCAAAGCGCAACCCGGCCGACGCTACGTTGCGGCTCCATCTGGGCCGCGCCTATCGGAAGAAGGGCGACTTGCAATCCGCGCGCAAAGAATTTCAGGAGGCCATCCGGCTTCAGCGCGGGTTGGTAGAAGCCAAATACGAATTAGGTTTGATCAGCCTGATGCGCGGCCAGGCGGGAGATGCGCTGCAGCAGGCCAATGAAATCTTGGCGCTTCGTCCCGATTACCGCCCGGGCAAGCTGCTTCGAACCGAGAGCTTGATCCGAACCGGTGATTTGAACACCGCGCGCACCCAACTGAGCAGGTTAGCTAAGGAGTCGCCCCAGGACAGCCAGGTGCAGCTTCAAATGGCTCTGATGGCTCTAAAGGAGAGAAAGGGTCCGGCGGCCCTGGATATGCTCAACCGGCTGCGCTCCACTGGCGACCCTCAGGTTTTCGTGGGGTTGGCTGCCATATACTCCTCCCGCAGAGAATTCGACAAGGCATTCGAAGTCTTGAATGACGGCCTGAAGAGAGCGGCGGACAGCTTCGTGATCCACAACCAAATGGCTGTTACGGCTGTGATGGCGGGACAGTTTGATCGTGCGATCGCGGAATTTGGGAAGGTCCTAACAGCAGATCCCAAATCCGTTGAGACCATGCGTCTCATTGCCGATGTCAACGAGCTCAAGGGCGACCAGAATGAGGCGATCAATATGTATCGCAAGGCATACGAAACGGCGCCCAATAACGTGGCCTCCGCGTTGGCGCTGGCCGGCGGTTTGGCCCAGGCTGGCCGCACGACTGAAGCTCGCACAATATACTTGGGCATCGCAAAAGCACATCCGGAAGACCCGGTGGTCTTGAACAACACGGCTTATCTTCTGGCCGACATGGGCGGTGATTTGGATGAGGCCTTGCGGTTAGCGAAAAGTGCTTTGGAAAAGTCGCCAGAGCAATCCGCGTACACGGACACGATTGGGTACGTTTACCTTAAGAAGGGACTCAAGGACAGTGCGATTCAGACGTTCAGCGCTCTGGTGCGCAAGAATCCGCATTTCGCAATTTATCGTTATCACCTTGGACTCGCGCTCTATGAGAACGGTGATAAAGCAGCAGCACGGCGAGAGCTTCAAACCGCTTTGGCCGATCACCCATCCAGACAAGATGCGCAGCGAATCAATGAATTACTGAAGAAGCTGGGCTAGCCGGAACCAGAAATCCGAAGCCAATCCCTCTCAACGCGCATCGCGCGGAACGACGCCAGTCCCGGCTTCCTGGCGTTCCTTCAGCGACACAATGGCCTGCAGATTCCTGCGGGCGACCCCATCGTCAGGGTCCCTTTCGAGCGCCTCGCGAAGAGCTCCGATGGCTTCATCCAGCTTGCCTTGCGTCGCCAGAGCATGGGCCAGGCTGTTGAATGCGGCCGGAGTCGGCTCCAACTGGACGGCACGGCGAAACTCCTCGGCTGCTTCTTCCCATTGACGCAAATCGGCGAGCGCCTTTCCCAAATTGATGTGGGCCCCTGCATTGTCCGGCCATAGAGCGATGGCCTGCCGGAACTGCCGGGCGGCTCCCAGGGCGTCCCCTTCGCCGAAAAATGAGCTTCCCAGGTTCAAGTGAGCGACAAAAGAGGGTTCCACGGCGATGGCGTGAGTCCATAGCGTGTCGGAATCCCGCCAGACAGCGATCTGTTTTCGGGTCAAGAAGCTCAAGGTGAAAAGTACCAGCAGGGCTCCGCTCGTAATCAGAACCCTTCGCGTGCGGGAATGATCCGGCGATCGCCAAGCTAGGCTAACAACAGCGCCGGCCAGGAGTGCAAAACCGAGACATGCCAGATAAGAATATCGATCGGCGGCGATTTGAAATCCATTTTGGATGAGGCCGCTCACAGGAAGCAACGTGACCGCACACGCTGCCCATGCCGATAGCAGGCCACGGAATCTGCGGTGCAGCAGGATGCACAGCAGAGTTACGGCCAGAACAAGAGCCGCGCTCAACTGAAAGGGCGTCCCCCAAAGGAGCGTCTTATATCGGGTGATCGGGTACAACGGTGACAAGCCCGTCGGGGCGATGGTTTTCCGCAGATAGAAAGCCATACCGTACAGCGTGATCTTTATGCGAGTCGCCCATCCCAGTACTGCCACCGGTTCCACCAGATAATTGCGAATTCCGAAATACAACACCAAGCAGCCGTCCGCGAGGCCAATCAGGAGAAACGGGACCTTCTCCAACCAGACACCCCAAACTTCACGTCCCACCCACCGGCCCGGCCCTCCAAGCCGGCCCAACGGATAGATATCCAGAAGCAACAGGATGCCCGGCAGCGTGATCGCGATCTCTTTCGAAAGAAGAGCCATCACAAAAAGGCCCAGGCACATCAGGTAGGGCCAGCGCTGCATGGACCGGCGCGGCTCTCGCGGAAAGGCGCGCACATACACCAGCAGGGCGAACAGATAGAACAGGCCGCACAAAACATCGCGGCGTTCCGTCACCCAGGCAACGGACTCCACGCGCAGCGGATGCAGGCTGAAGAACAGGGCTGCGAAGGCCGCTCCGCAGAGCAACGGCCACTCGCGATGCGGCTCCTTCTGGGGAAAGGCACGTTTGAAGATCTTGAGCGCCAGCAAGAAGAAAACTGCCGCGTTCGCCGCGTGCAGCAGCACGTTGGTCAAATGATAACCGAAGGCATTCCCTTTCCAGATCACGTAATCGAGACCGAAGCTCAGCCAGGTCAAGGGAACATAGTGTGACATCCAGCGGTTCGTCCACATCCACTTGAGTTGAATCCAGTCAAATCCTCGAAAGTTCGGGTTGTTGACCAGATTCCTGTCATCATCCCAGTTGACAAATCCGTTATTGAGAGCAGGCAGAAACACAGCCACTGTGAGCAAGCCTATGAGGAGCGCGGCGATGGCGGCAATCGGGACAGCCTTCAAGAGAGCTCCAGAGGATTCGCCGAACTAGCGGCGGCGGAAAAAACGCATGGCGGGCCAAAGCAATCCGATCAGACCTACCGTGGTCAGGAAGCCAGAGCCTGACTCGGGAACTGCGCTCGGTCCGTCGACTTGCCCGGAAAAGGGCGTGGTGGCCTGGACTGTGTAGTCTACCGGCGCAACCGGAGCCGTAGTTGAGGTAATGGTGAACAAGTCATATGTGCTTGGGTTAGCACCCGAATTATCCAAAGTTTCGCTCGTGAAGATCTCTGCGAAACAAGCGGAATTGTCCGTAAAACCACAGGACGTGAATCCGATATTGCTGGGTGAAGTAGCAATCACGCCGGCCAGCCCCGTGAAATTAACCTGCTGACCCTGGTTGAAAACTACACTTTCGCCACCTGCGAGCGACAGTTCGTATTGAAACACTCCGCTGTTGATAGATCCCAAGGTGATGGACGCTCCCTCAGCGATAACAGCAAGAGCAGTTATCATTACCACTGCGAATCCGCACTTCATGAGCTGAGGCTTCAGTGTCGAACTCTCCAGGAACAACTCCAGTATACACCAAGAAGGTTCGGTTGGCTTACTCAGCCCAGCTCGGGGAGGGGTTCTAGAGAGGAAGGGAAACATGGCACGAGGGAAGGAGGACCGAGCCGCCAAAAACACAAAACGCGGACCCGACTTCGGGTCCGCGTACCGGAATCGCACGATGAATCGTGAACGACCGTTAGCTACGAACCGCTTGGCGGCGCTTCATGAACGCCATGATGCCGAAGAAACCGAGGCCGAGAAGTGCCGATACTGCACGAGGCTCCGGAACGGTGTGGCTATAGTAGTTGGAGAAGTCAGACATAGCGGCAGTTCCATTGCTTCCCCCGCTGATGATAAGGTCCTTGGTGATCATGATGCTTTGCGACGGAGTGGTCAGTATAAGATCCGTCGAGAGGCTACCCGTGGTTGGGTTGTCAACAAAAAGGTTGCAGTTGTTTGCCGAAAGGCAGACCGTTTCGCTGTAGTGGACCTGTCCTGTGCCTGTGACAGAGGAATTGTCCAGCTGGATATGAACGTCAGTTAGCAAACCGCTCAGAGCGGCCACCGTGAAACTTACGCTAACGTCTTCAGCTTGATTGGAGCCCACGAGCCAGGGTCCGTTGAATTCAAAACCTGGATTCGTGTTGGGCGGCGTCGTGCCGGGCTGGTATATGGGTGATACACCGATCGATGCCGGGGGCACCGTGGGTGTGTTGCTGTGAAAAGCGCTGAATTCCAGGCCGCCGAAGTCACACACGTAACCGTTGGATGATCCATCAGCGTTCTCATAAGCCGGGGCTGGTGTTCCCAAGGCAAGTGTGGTTGTCGGGCAAGCCGGTGCGGCCATGACGATTGAAACGCTCATTAAGCACATGAGCGCGAAAAGCGAAAACCGGTTCAAGTTAGATTTCATTTGTCTCTCCGATGTGAATAGGGTCATGCGAACTTCCTTATGGTAAGTGGTTTCACGTAGATAAGCAAGACCCGCGGGGAGGGAATTGTACTAGTACCTTAGTGGCGGTTTAGGGTTGGTAACTGATCCATAAAATCAAGGGTTTAACAGCGTCGATAGTAAGACATTTAACAATTAGCCCCCGGCCCTATTGGATCGGTGATGTTACAGAGTTGGAAGCGCCCACGCTGTTGCTGATAGTCGCTGAAACTGAAGCAATTGTCTGCAACAGAGCGGTACCCGTCGGCGGAGTCCCGGAGAACGTGAATGGTACTGAAACGGTGAATTGACCGCCAAAGCCTTGGGATGCGGCGCTCTCGAACCAAACCGTAGCCTGCTGGGTAAGAGGCACCGTTACCTGCGAAGTTGCCAGACTAAACCCTGCTGCTGCAGTAAATTGCACGTTTAGAGCGGTAAGGCTCCGGGTGGTTGAATAGCCTGTGAAGTTCAGCACAACACTGTTGGCGGTGCTAGCGGCCACCGTGGCGGCAATCAAAACCGGAGCCTCCGCAGGAACGGTGAACTCGAGCGTGGGTGGGTTCGAAGGCGTAAGGCTAACACCTGCGGCAGTGGCAAATGATGGCGTCAAGAGAATGGTGCTGGCAACTGTCCCTGTTTGCAACAGAATCTGATTCCCCTGGCTCGCAAAGTTGGCTACAGTTCCATTCGCGGGGATGGTGAACGGTACCGTGCGGCCGCCCGTTGTGAACTGGACGGCCGGGTCGCTGCCCAGTGTACCCGAGGTGGTCAGCGTCAGGACACCATTAATGGCCACCGGGTAGGGGCTGGCGAGCGTCAAGGTTACGGCGGGCTGGGAATTTGGAGCCACTGTCCCGCTGGGACCGGATATTGTATAGGCCGGTAGCGTCGGGGGCGCCGTGCCGGAACCGCTCAATGGAATGGGGGTGGTGTTGATGAGCAGAGTGTCGGTCGCCGACGTCGCCGCGGTGGGTGCAAAACTGACTGTAAACGAGAAGGAAGCACCGCCCGCAAGGCTTTTTGGCAACGGGGGCGTTCCTGAAACCGAGAACGGGCTATTGGCCCCTTGGATCGCGATGTTCGATACCACTGCTGGGAGCGTACCAGTGTTTTTGACGGTGATGGGGATGGACGCGGTCTTGGTCACCTGGACGGGGCTGAATACTACGGCAATGACACCGTTCGTTCCAATGGTCTGGGTGACACCGTCTGCAACGTAGGAAAACTGCAGGCTGGATCCCAGACCATTCCCGGTCAAATTGAACAGATCGGCGCCAATCAGCAACTGGCCAAGTTGGGCGCCGGACGCAGTGGGCGCAAAAGTGAGCGTAAACTGGAAGCTGTCGTTCGTATTCAAGGTCTTAGGAAGCAGGGGCGCACCGGTCACCTGAAAGGGGGCGGCTGTACTGATTGAGCCTATCGTTATGCTTCCGTTTCCGGTATTCTGAACGCGAACTACCAGGCTGGATGTTGATCCCACATTCGTGTCCGGAAGAGGGATGGTGCCGTTCGGCTTAACAATGGTCGACTTACCGCTCTGGACCAGCGTGTAAACCAGCGTGGGCGCCGTGCCAGTGCCCTGCAAACCAACGGACAGCGTGGTGCCGTCGCCAAAGGTAATCTGAAGCTGGCCGGTATCGGTGCCGGCGGCGGTGGGGGTATACTGTATCCCCACCGGAAGCTGCTGTCCACTCGGAACGGATGTGGGCAACAAGGGACGCCCCACCAGCAGAAACGCTTTTCCGGTAACCGTAATATTGTTGATTTGCCCGGTAGCGCTTCCATTGTCTAAGATATCCACCGTCAGCGTTACCGTGGTATTGATCGGCTGGGGATCAAAAACCATGGTTCCACCGTTCGCCAACGAAATAGCATTTCCGTCCTTGATATAGCTCACCTGGAACGAAGGGGACGTTCCAATCAGGTTCAGGGTGATCGCATTGGTGGAAACCACAGGTGGCGGGTTGCCGGAGCCGGTCCCGGGCACAGTTTCCGTAAAAGGCAGATTAAAAATCGCAGTGACCTCGGCCGTGCTAGTAGGTCTAAATACGAGGTCGAAGGTAAAGCTATCGCCGGGGTTAAGAGTCAAAGGCGGCGTACCGGCCAGCGTTGCGGTGAATGCGTTGGATCCGTATACCTTAGGAATCGCTGGGATGTTGATTTTGCCGCTGCCGGCATAAGTGGCCGTTACCTGAATGATCTGGTTCTGTCCGACGGACGCCGCGAAGGGGATTTGTTGTCCGTTGGGAATAGTCAGTACGATGCCATTGGAGGTCGCCACCATTTGCAAAGGAAACGTTTGCGCCAATCCTAGAGCGGCCATCCCCGCGCCGAGCAGGACGCTACGACCGAACCATTGAAGCCGCATTTATTCAACCCCCTTCGAAGCGGCCCCCGCCGCCGCCGGGACAAAATAAACGGCAGGCCGGGGAGCAGTGCTAAAAAGCCAAAGCGGATCCCCCAATTTGGAACGGGAGCCGAGCGCGAAGCTGTTAGTTCCTAGATTCTGAAGACCGGTGGGTTGAAAACCGAGCCGAATGGTGGTTTCGATTTTCTGGCTGACTAGGCTGTACACAGCGGCCACCCGGTCAGTTCCGCTGGCCACGAAGATTACCGGCTGGTTAGCGGTATCGTGACCAGCGAGGATGGCGATCGGATCGCGCAATCCAGTGAGCGGGTGGACTTGGGAGGTCCAATCACTAATCGTGATGACCGCGAGTTTCAAACCACCGCCATCCAATACATATAAATTCGCGCCATTTTCAGAAAATGACAAAGCAATTGGGTTCGCCATTTCCGCCAGTGGAATGAATTCCTGATTCAATTTAGTCAAATACACGCCACCTTTTGGACCATGCACGGCAATCGCGATTTGCTGGCCGTCCAGATCGGCCGCAACGGCGGAAAGCGATCCGCCCAGGACCGACAGATTCCGGTAGGTGTTGGCCCGGGGCGCCTTGGGCATTCCGGCCACTGTTTGGATCCAATTTCCCGAAAACGAATACAGAATGGCAACGGTACCATCGCTCGACCATACCGCGCCATCCGGCTGCCCGAATACACCAGCCAGCGGGGCTCTGGACACATGCCCTGAGCCCAGGCCCGAAACGAATAGACAATGGCCGTCCTCGAAGGCGATGGCGTAATTCTTATGCGGCGCAACCGAGCCGTACTCGACGCCGCTCACCAGGGCTGGTCCAAAAGTAGCTGATCCCGGGAAGCCATCCACGGCCCGCAGGCTCTTGGTTGGCGCATCGAAGATAAAGCCTTCGACGGGTCCGCTCAAGGACTGCGCCGAAGCGGCGCTGGATAAGGAGACAAATAAGAATAATATAATTAGGCTGCGCATAAAAAACTAAGGATGTCCCACGGTGGGCTGGCCCGGTGTGACAGTGATGGGAACAGTGCCGCTGGTAGAAGAGTGGCTTCCTCCGCGTGTCGCCAGGATGATCCCCGCGACAGCGCCCGCCGCGCCTCCGATAATGGCGATCTTTACCCAAGTGGGAGAATACCAGTGGGCCTGTTTGGCGCCTTTCCTGGCACCCTCCACAATTCGGGTCACATTCGACATCTTGACTGTGGTTTCGCCCACCTCATTTCCGTAAGTAGCGGTGACGTGAACCTCGAATGCTCCAACTTCGCCATTGGCCATCCAATTCACCGCCGCGGCCTCACCGGTTCCAGTGGTTCGCACTGTTTGAGAAGTCTTTCCTCCTGTAAAAGCTGCGCCCGGCCCGTTCAAGGGAAACCGGAACACCACTTCGGCGCCTTCCACCGGCCGATCATTCTGATCGAGAACCTGAACCACCAACGAAGCCATCACTCTGCGCTCCAAATCGTTCATTTCCCCGTTGCCGGCCAACACGAGTAGCTTCAGGTTTTTGATCACCGGCAAAGGCGCCATGGGTTTCGCGGGAGCGTTAGCCGGTGTTTGGGGCGGCACGGGAGCAGGTTGGCTGGTGGCAGGCGGATTCTGAGGAGCAGCCGGAGCCTGTTCATCGGCGTATACCGGCGTGACAATCAGAATCCCCGCTAGCACCTGCGGCAACCAGCATCGCGTCAACAAATTTCCGTTAGCAGGATGGTGCATCGTGATCACTCAGTGTATCATTCCGGGCTAGCGCTAAATCCTCAACGAACCAGCGTGAAGATAATGTATGGACCGCTTGTGAGTAAGATTGAGCCCAACTGCGTCCAGACGACCCGCTTGTAAGATCTTGGCACATAGAGGACATCGTTTGGCAGCAGCGGGAAATCGTTCGCTTTACCCTCGTATATTTTACTGACGTCGATCTCAATCTCGGCGCGCATCGTTGAGTTCAGGATGGGCCGCAGGATTCGCACCTTGGCGCGTTTGGCGTCGCGCGAGAGGCCCCCGGCTTGTGTCAGAGCTTGCAGGAGAGAAATCGAGTCGCGCTCCCCGAGCTCGATCGCGCCGGTTTTACCAACCTCACCATTGATGTAAACCTGTTCGGCGCGTTCCACCGTTATGACATCAAACGGTTCCAGGATGATGTCTTCGGCTGGATTGACGTTTTCTCGCAGGCTCCCCAGGCTGATCTCGACCGAGCTGGTTTTTTTCTCCGGATCCTCGATGGCGCCGGGCAGTGGAATGACTCCGTATTCGACTCTCCGCGTAACCTTGATATGCCGGCTGGCATTGGGTGCGAGACCACCGACTTGGACCAACATTTCAACCAGGCTACGCTTGCCCTGCAGACCATAGATGCCGGGGCGGGCGAATTGGCCGACAAAAAAAACAGGCAAGCTCCGAAATACAGTCGGGGTGATGATCACCGTAGGATTCCGGATATACTCTTTGAGCCTCCTGACAATTTCCGCCTCCAATTCCTGCTGCGACATTCCTTCCGCGTGTACTTTACCCACCAAAGGAAGGTTGATGTTGCCCTCCGCATCAATGCGAAACGGCTTCTCATTTATTTCCTCAGCATTCGAGCGGATCAGTATCTGATCGTTAGGGCCCAGGACATAGTTGGGACGTATCAAATCGGGGGGAAGCTCTCTGGGGGGTGCGGTCTGGTTCGGGTTTTGACCGGTGTCGGCCGGCTGTTGCTGCCCAGCCGGCTGCTGTTGGGCGTGGGTCGGCGCCACGGCCAGCAAACTAGAAAATAAAATAAATGTGAAACACTTCATGTAGCTTAGCGTCCCATGCAGATGCATATCACCCTCTTCTTAAGGTCACGTTATGCGTGTCGAACGCGGTGTCGTAGCGCCACTTCTATCCCGTCGCGCTGGTGGCAAAGGACGAATCCAGTCTCTGTCAACCTCCGCCGATACCGATCGCTGAAGAAGCTGAACAGAAACTACCAGCCGGTACTTCCCCTTTACCTCGTCCAAAATACCCTCCACGCCGGCCAGAGGGCCACGTTCAATCAACACCCTATGGCCCAATTCCAGAAACGGCCACGGCATCACCAGCAATCCGGATTGTACCATCCGCCGGACGTTTTCGATTTCGTCCTCGGGTATCGGCGCGGGAATCTTTCCGAAACCCACCAGGTCCACCACACCTGGCGCCGTCAGCACCGGCAGCCGGTCCGAGGGATTCAGCCGGCAAAACACATAACCGGGAAAGAGAAACTGATCCATCTCTTTCGTTCTATCAGACCAGCGGCGCTCAGCTTTCCAAGAAGGCGAGAACTCCTCGTAACCGCGTTCCCGCAAATGCGCCGACGCGATCCGTTCGTGGTTGGAGCGGACCCGGACTGCAAACCATGGGTACCGAATATTATCCGGAGCGGATTCTATATCGTGAAGCACTTCCTTGGGGACCATGGCACGTTTCAGTTTGGGTTCCCACCAGCTCTTTCCTGATGAAGGAGTTATCTCCAGATTGACGGATGAATTGACATTTGTCAATCAACTGGAGTTCCAGTACTCCAGCTGGCGTAGTACCATTTAAGCCTCCCCCGATTGGACTTAGTTCTTGTTTCCTACGCGGCTCAGTGTAGGCAGGCAGAACTCGATTTGAACCTACGTGTAAACCAAAGAACGAATAGGGAGAGCCGGACCTAGAGAAGTACTAACCGCATGCCGATTGATGGGTTAGACGCAACTACTACCATGCGAACTATATACCAACTTCTATTAGCAGTAATGCTTTTCTCGATGGCCGCCGCGTCGGACGCGCAAACGATAACGCC